>PMJJ01000082.1:0-6722 GCA_003157385.1 Actinomycetota bacterium
AGTAGGAGTCTTGAAAATGCAGACCTTGATTACAGTGGTATTGTTGGTCGTCAGTATCGGACTCGCCGTGGCCGGCCAGATCGCCATGAAAGCCGGCATGAACGACGTCACCAAGGTGGACCCGAAGACGCATGTCGCCGCACAGCCTCTCAAGATGAACGATTTCAAGCATCCGATAACCCTCATCAAGAGAGTTTTCAAGGACGGGCCGTGGGCGGTCGGAGGCATAATCCTGTATGCCATATCGGCATTGTTCTGGTTTGTCGTCCTCTCCAGGACATCCCTGTCCGTCGCTTACCCCATGGTCGCTGCGGGCTATGTGGTAGTCGTGCTCTACTCGAAGTACGTCTTCANNCAGAATGTACCCGAGGTCAACGGCGGAGCGTCGCACGACAAATGAAGACAGTCTCGGCAGTGGTGATCAATTTCAACGGCCTGGCGGACCTGCCGGCCTGCTTTGACTCGCTGGCCGGCCAGGACTATCAAGCGATCGAGCTGGTGATCATAGACAATGGCTCGCAGGACGGATCGCTCGAGTGGCTGCGCCAGTGGGTGAGCGGACAGGCCTCCGCCGGGCGCTTCATCCCTCCTCCGGCGTTGATCGAGAACGGCCGCAACACCGGATTCAGCCCGGCCCTCAACCAGGGCATCGCCGCCTCGGGCGGCGAGTACCTGATGCCGCTCAACACCGACGTGGTCCTTCAGAGCACCTTCGTGAGCCGGATGGTAGAGGCGGTCGCGCCCGACGGCGTGGGCAGCGCCAGCGGCAAGCTGTTGAGGTTCCCGCCCAACGGGGCCGACAACGCCATCGACACGGCGGGCCACGTGATGTTCCGAAACAGGCTCGCGCTGAACCTCGGCGAGGGAAAGAAGGCGTCGGCAAACTTCCTGGAGCCGGCCGAGGTCTGGGGGACGTGCGGGGCCGCGGCCATATACAAGCGGGAGATGCTCTGTGACGTGGCCGTTGACGGCGAGTTCTTCGACGAGGACTTCTTCGCTTTCTGGGAGGACCTGGACCTCGACTGGCGGGCCCGGATGCGCGGCTGGAGGTGCATGTTCGATCCTGCTGCCGTGGCCTGGCATCGGCGCGGGGGGACCGGCTACAGGAAGTCGGTGCTGGTAGAGACCCACAACTACAAGAACCGCTATCTCATGATGATCAAGAACGACTCCGGCCGTTACGTGCTGCGTAACCTGGGCGGCATCATCGCGACCGAGCTGTTGAAGGGCGGAGCGCTTCTCATCCGCTGCCCCGCCGCGCTGCTGGGGCTGCTGGACGTTGTGAGGCTGCTGCCGGCGATGGTCGCCAAGCGGCGGCTCATCCAGTCGCGGCGGCTGGTGCCGGCGCGCGAGATAGAGAGCCAGTTCGAGCCGTTCGATTACGCGGGATGGATCCGCAGGCACCTGCTGAACCGCGGCGAGATGATAGTGGAGGAGGGCTGAAACGCACCACTGGTGCCAGGTACCGTTGGTGCATTTAGGAATGAACGAAGTCGCGGCGGTCATCATCAACAGGAACACCAGGGAGTTCCTGCGCGCCTGCCTGGAGACCGTCCAGGCCCAGGACTTCACCGGTGGCGTCTCCATCTGGGTGGTGGACAACGGCTCGGACGACGGCAGCCCCCAGATGGTCCTGAACGAGTTCCCCGAGGTGCACCTGGTCTGGAACCGCGCCAACGTGGGGTACGCCAGGGCCTGCAACCAGGGGATAGGCAACACGGTAGAGCCCTACGTCTTCATCATGAACAGCGACACGGCGCTCTCCGCCGACACCACCTCCGAGGTGGTGGGCTACCTGGAGCGGAACCCGCGGTGCGGCCTGGCAGCGCCAGTGCTGCGCAACAGCGACGGCAGCCTGCAGTACTCCTGCCGCAACTTTCCCTCGCTGACCACTGCTTTCGTCCACGCGTTCCTGGGCCTGGCCCGGGGCGACAACAGGCGCTCGGCGGGCTATAAGAAGTTGACCTGGGACCACCAGCAGGAGTCGGAGGTCGACTGGGTCTCGGGCGCGTTCATGGCCGCCAGGCGCGAGGCGCTCGACGAGATCGGCGGCTTCGACGAAGGCTATTTCATGTACGTGGAGGACGTCGACCTGTGCTGGAGGCTCTGGAAGTCCGGCTGGCGCGTGGGCTTCGTCCCGCGGGGGGAGGTCTATCACCACATCGGGATGACCAGCCAGGCGGTCCCGGCGCGGATGGTGTTCCACCATCATCGCAGTATGTTACGCTTCCACCGTAAGACCTACGAAGGCCCGATGCGCCCGGCGGTCAACGCCGCCGTGGCCGTAGGGGTCGCGTCGCGGTTCGCCCTCATCATGGCGCTCAACGCCTACTACAGGGTGCGCTCGGCGCTGGGAGGCGCTGCCAGGGTGATCATGCCGGGGAGACAGTGATGGAGAACGTGCTGATAACTGGGGCGGACGGTTTCGTCGCCGCCCACCTGATCAAGGAGCTGCGGCGGAAGTCCGGCATCTCCATCACCGGCATCGGGCTCAAGGAATCGCCCTCCTGCACCGGGACCATCGACTACCTGGTGCTCGACCTCACCGATTACGAGGCGATCAAGGAGCTGCTCCAGGAGAAGCGCCCCGACTCGATATTCCACCTGGCCGCCCTGCCCTCGGTCGCCCTTTCCTGGGAGGACCCCTGGAGCACCTACAGGGTCAACGTGCTGGGCCAGGTCAACCTGATGGAGGCGATGCGGCGCCTGGACCTTTCCTCGTCGGTCCACATAGCCTGCTCCAGCGAGGAGTACGGCAAGGCGGCGCCGGAGACGATGCCCATCCCGGAGAGCCTGCCGTTCAACCCCTGCAGCCACTACGCGGTGAGCAAGGTTGCCCAGGAGGTGCTGGGCCTCATGTACCACCAGGCATTCGACTGGAGGGTCATCGTCACCAGGGGCTTCAATCACACGGGCCCGGGACAGGCGCCCGACTTCGTGGTGTCGTCGTTCGCGCACCAGATCGCCGAGATAGAGGCGAACCTGCGGGAGCCGGTCATCATGGTCGGCAACCTCGAGGCCAGGCGCGATTTCATGGACGTGCGAGACACCGTGAGGGCGTACCGGATCATCATGGAAAAAGGGAAGGCCGGGG
This sequence comes from Actinomycetota bacterium, assembly GCA_003157385.1. Taxonomy (GTDB): domain Bacteria; phylum Actinomycetota; class Geothermincolia; order Fen-727; family Anoxymicrobiaceae; genus FEN-680. The sequence goes on from PMJJ01000082.1 coordinate 3,095, forward strand.
CCTCGTACAACGTCTGCAGCGGGCAGGCGCACGCTATCTCGGAGTTGCTCGACCTGCTGCTGGAGATGTCCGGCATGGACATACGTGTCGAGCACGACGCCTGCAGGCAGAGGCCCAGCGACATCCCGCTGCTGCTGGGCGACAACACCCGCCTGCGCCGTGAGACCGGCTGGGAGCCGGAGATACCGATAGAGCAGACTCTCGCCGACTCGCTGGATTACTGGCGCAGGATGGTGGGCGAGGCAGGCGGGCCGTAAGGCTGATCGAGGAGGCCGGCGGGGTCGCTCGAGCCGGCCATTAGAGTGGAGGTGGGCAAGGAAGTGAAGGCCGCGATGCTGGTCGGTGGTTTCGGCACCAGGCTGAGGCCGCTGACCGTGACGACTCCCAAGCCGATGCTCCCTCTGGTGAACATCCCGTTCCTGGAGATAGAGCTCCTTCACCTCAAGCAGTATGGCGTGGACGAGGTCATCCTCTCCACCGGCTACCTGCCGGCGGTCTTCGACGAGTACTTCGGCGACGGCTCCCGGCTGGGGATCAAGCTGGTGCACGTGACCGAGGACGAGCCACTGGGGACCTGCGGCGCCATCAAGAACGTCGCCGAGTTTCTGGGCTCGGAGCCGGTCATCGTTTGCAACGGTGACATCCTCACCGACCTGGACATCGGCGCGCTGGTCTCCTACCACAACGAGAAGAGCGCCTCGGTCACCATAACGCTCACCCCGGTGGAGGACCCCACCGCCTACGGGCTGGTGCCGCTGGACGAGAACGGCCACATCAAGGAGTTCCTGGAGAAACCCTCCTGGGACCAGGTCGTGACCAACCTCATCAACGCGGGCACCTACGTGATGGACCCGGCGGTGCTGGACGACGTCCCTCCGGGCGAGAACTACTCGTTCGAGCGCCAGCTCTTCCCCGACCTCCTCAAGGAGGGGCGGCCGATGTTCGGCTTTCCCTGCGACTGCTACTGGCTGGACCTGGGGACACCGGAGAAGTACCTGGCGGCGCACCACGACATATTGTCGGGCGAGATACACGTGGACATGAAAGGCGAGCGGCGCCCCGACGACATCATCGCTGGCGAGGGAGCCAGCGTGGACGCCACGGCGCACCTGCACGGACCGGTGCTGATGGGAGAAGGGGTTACCATCGGGGCGCATGCCAGGGTGCTGCCCAACACCTGCCTGGGCCGCGGAGTCACGGTGGGAACCGAAGCGCGGGTCGAAGGCTCGGTGGTCCTGGACGGCACCACCATCGGAGACCGATCGATAGTCGAGCAGAGCATACTGGGCAGGGACATGGTCCTGGGCAGCGATTGTCATGTTGCCGACTGCTCTGTCTTGGGTGATAATATCGTCTCTGGCGCCGAGAACGAGTTCCGAAAAGGTATTCGTGTCTGGCCTTCGACCAACATAGAGGACGGTAGGATCAAGTTCTGAAACCGGGCTGGCGCAAGGCCGGCGTGGTTTGTTTTTTGGCCTGACGACCGCTAGCGACCGACGGCGGGCGCGTGTCTCGCTGTGGAGGTGTGTAGTGAGGGTACTCATAACTGGAATAACAGGGTTCGCCGGGAGCCACCTCGCCGAATACTGCCTGGCGAGGGGCGACATCGAGCTCTTCGGGACGGCCCGCTGGCGCAGCCGCATGGACAACATCGCACAGATAGCCGACGACGTGACGCTCGTCGACTGCGACCTCAAGGACGCGGTCGCGGTGAGGCACTGCCTTTCGGACGTGCGGCCCGACTACATCTTCCACCTGGCGGCCCAGAGCTTCGTCCCGACCTCGTGGAAGGCGCCCACCGAGACGGTCTGCACCAACATGGTGGGCGAGATCAACCTCTTCGAGGCGATGCGCGAGCTGGGCCTGCTCGAGACCCGCATCCAGCTTGCCGGCTCCAGCGAGGAATACGGCATGGTCTACGAGGACGAGATACCGATCAAAGAGACAAACCCGCTGCGCCCCTTGAGCCCGTACGGGGTGAGCAAGGTGGGGCAGGACCTGCTGGGCTACCAGTACAACAAGAGCTACGGCCTCAAGACCGTGCGGACGCGCGCGTTCAACCACACCGGACCGCGCCGGGGCGACGTCTTCGTCTCCAGCAACTTCTCCAGGCAGATCGCGACCATCGAGAAGGGGAAGGTCGAGCCGGTCATCAAGGTGGGCAACCTGGAGGCCAGGCGCGACTTCACCGACGTCCGCGACATGGTGAAGGCCTACTGGCTGGCGCTGGAGAAGGGCGAGCCCGGAGATGTCTACAACCTGGGGTCGGGCAAGGACGTGACCATCAAGCAGATGCTCGANNGTGGAGATACTTCTGGCCGACATGACCAAGTTTTACGAGCTCACCGGGTGGAAGCCCGAGATACCGCTCGAGAAGACTCTCGAGGACCTGCTCAACTACTGGCGCGAGCGGGTCTAGGGAGGCGCCGGCGCCACGCCGGGACCTCAGGCGGCGGGCCACTCTTCAAGGCGATCCGGCGAGCGCGTCGAATTGGTGACACCAACCGACCAACCAGGGGGTGTTCGCCGGGCACGCGGCAGTCACGCGCCGTCCGGCAGCGGTTATGATCAAGTTCGGAACCGACGGCTGGCGCGGGGTCATCGCTGACGACTTCACCTACCAGAACATCTGGAAGGTAGCCTGCGCGATCGCCAGGTATGTGAAGGATTCAGTCGAAGGCCACGAGCCCAGGCTCCTGATCGGGTACGACACGCGGTTCGGGTCGGACCTGTACGCCCAGCTTTGCGCGATAGCGGCCCGCGAGAACGGCGTGGAGGTCCTGATCTCGCGCAAGTTCACCACTACACCCTCGATCTCTTACGCCACCAAACACATGAAGGCCGACGGCGCCATCATGATCACCGCCAGCCACAACCCGCCCAGGTTCGACGGGGTCAAGTTCAAAGGCCCTTACGGCGGCTCGGCGACGACCTCCATCACCGGCGAGATCGAGGCCCAGCTGCGCACGGTCGAGAAGGATACGCCGCCCCGGCCGGACGTGATGTTCGAGGACGCCCTGGAGCCGGGCAGGATCGACTACTTCGACCCGCTGCCCCCCTACATCGACAAGGTCGCCTCGATGGTCAAAGCCGACGTCTTCCCGGCCAAGCAGTTCAAGATCCTCTTCGACCCCATGTACGGCGCGGGACAAGGGGTGATGCCGGCGGTGCTGGCCAAGCTCGGCATGGAGTGCGACCAGATCCACGCGGTTCACAATCCGCTCTTCCCGGGCCTGCTGCCGGAGCCCATCGGGGACAACCTCAACGACCTCAAGAAGGCCGTCACTGAAGGAAGCTACAGCGTCGGCATCGCGGTGGACGGCGACGCCGACCGGGTGACCGCGATAGACGCCACGGGACGGTTCATCAGCAGCCACTTCGTCCTCGCCCTGATGCTAAAGCACCTGGTGGAGGTGCGGCACTGGAGCGGCGGCGTGGTCAAGACGGTGTCGACAACCTCGATGATAGACATGCTCTGCGAGAAGTACCACCGCAAGCTCTACGTTGTCCCGGTGGGCTTCAAGTACATAGCCGACCTGATGCTCGAGGAAGACATCCTCTGCGGCGGGGAGGAGAGCGGCGGCACCGGGATGAAGAACTACATCCCCGAGCGCGACGGCATCCTCAT
>PMJJ01000082.1:6759-19114 GCA_003157385.1 Actinomycetota bacterium
GAGACCATCGACGGAATGAAGTTTCACAGGGAGGACGGCTCCTGGGTCATGCTGAGGGTGTCGGGCACCGAGCCGGTGGTGCGCATCTACGCAGAGGCGACGTCCGAGAAGGCGGTCCAGGACCTGGTCGGTGAGGGCCTCAAGCTCATCAACAGCGTGGACCCGACTGGAGGTGTGGGCGGTGGCGGCAGATCAGAACAAGAGTGACTCATCCCTGCCCACGGAGGTCGACAAGTCAGGGATGCTCGAGGTCCTCGAGAAATTCCCCGGGCAGGTAGCCGAGGCGATCGACATCGGCCAATCGGAGCTGCAGTTGCCCTCCGCCGAGGGCCTGCGCGCCGTGGTGGTCCTCGGGATGGGCGGCTCGGGAATCTCCGGCGACGTGGTGGCAGCGCTGTCGGCGGACGCCGGCCTCAAGCTGCCGGTGGTCACCTGCAAGGGCTACGATCTACCGAAGTTCGTCGACTCCGACACGCTGGTGTTCGCGGTCTCGTACTCGGGCAACACCGAGGAGACGCTGGACACGGCGGGCCAGGCTATGGAGCGCGGCGCGAGGATCGTCGCGGTCTCCAGCGGAGGCAGGCTGACAGAGATCACCGAGAGCAACTCCATCCCAACTTTCCACATACCCGGCGGCCTGCAGCCGCGCGCGGCTCTCGGCTACCTCGCGGTGCCGATCATGAGCGCCCTGGACCGTATGGGCATGGTCTCAGGTGTGGTGGACCGGTTTCGCGCGGCGTGTCCGATGCTCGAGGCCAGGCTTATCGAGTACGGCCCGGGCGCCACGGGCGACGACAACGGTCCGTTTCGCCTGGCCAGGGAGCTGGTCGACTTCGTGCCGATAGTCTATGGCGCCGAAGGGTACCTGGCGGTCGCCGCTTCCAGGTGGAAGGCGCAGTTCAACGAGATGGCCAAGGTCCCGGCGTTCCACAACTACTTCCCGGAGCTCAACCACAACGAGACCGTCGGCTGGGAGAACCTCGCCGACGTGTGCCGGCGCTGCCACGTGATAGCGTTGGGAGAGCCGGCCCTGCCCGCCAGGATCGAGAAGAGGGTAAAGATAACCATCGATCTCATCCAGGGCTCGGTGGGAGGGGTGACCAGGATATGCGCGCGAGGTTCCAACACCGTCGAGCGTCTCCTGGACCTGGTCTACTTCGGCGACTTCACCAGCGTGTACCTGGCACTGGTCACCGGGCAGGACCCGACCCCGATAGCGCGCATCGACGAGTTCAAGAAGAGGATGGCCGGCTAGCCGCCGGCCGTTCCATCGGGACGCGACATGCNNCAGGTCGATTTCGCCAGCGTACCCGGGATGCACCGCCCCGCGGCGCAGAGCCACGCCGGGAACATCAAGGTCATCGAGACGCAGGGCGGACCCCTGCTGGTGCAGGAGGGGCGCGTCCACTGCTACGAGGGCTACTCGACGCTGGAAGCCTCTTTCCCGATCTGGGTCTACGCCGCGCTCGGCGTCGAGCTCGTCCTCGCCACCGCGGCGGCGGGCGGGCTCAACCCGGCATACACGCCCGGGAACCTCATGATAGTCGCGGACCACATCTTCCTCTGGGGCGCCGATCCCCTGTTCGGGGTGGCAGACGAGGCGGGACGCGACAGGTTCATGCCGGCCGGCGACTTCTATCCGGAGCGCTGGCAGGACAAGCTCAAGGAGTGTCTGCCGGTGACCGTGGAGTCCGAGAAGGGGACATACGCGTTCAACACCGGCCCGAGCTTCGAGACGGACGCCGAGGCGACCCTGCTGCGGATCGCCGGGGCCGACGCGGTGGGCATGTCGCTGCCCGTCGAGGCGATCGTAGCGCGGTACCTGGGGCTGCAGTTCGCCGCCGTCTGCTGCATATCCAACACGCTGCTGCCGATGAGGTCAGCCGCCGCCGCGGGACCAGCCAGTCTGATCGATACGGTCCACCGGACAGTGGCGGGGCTGGATGGCTTCCTCGACCGGATTGCTTCCTCCATTGATATGATAGGGTGACCAAGTTCTCTGATGCGGTTGAAAGGAGACCCGTTTATATGGATTACGATGTCAAGGACCTCTCACTTGCGCCCGGTGGAAAACAGCGGATCGAGTGGGCGGGCCTGGAGATGAAGGTGCTCGAGACCATAAGGGCGAGGTTCGAGCGCGAGAAGCCTCTTGCCGGCGCCAGGATCGGCGCGTGCCTGCACGTCACCACCGAGACGGCCAACCTCATGAACACGCTGAAGGCCGGCGGTGCGGAGGCATTCCTCTGCGCCAGCAACCCGTTGAGCACGCAGGACGACGTCGCGGCGTCGCTGGTGGCCGACTTCGAGATCAGCACCTTCGCCATCAAGGGCGAGGACAACGACACCTACTACAAGCACCTGGACAGCGTGCTGGCCAACCATCCCCAGATCACGATGGACGACGGCGCCGACCTGGTGTCCACCCTGCACAGCCGCAAGAAGGACCAGGCCGGCGAGATAATCGCGGGCACCGAGGAGACCACCACCGGGGTGATCCGGCTCCAGAGCATGGAGGAGGAGGGCGTCCTGCTGTTCCCGGTTGTCGCGGTCAACAACGCCGACACCAAGCACTTCTTCGACAACCGCTACGGCACCGGACAGTCGACCCTGGACGGCATCATCAGGGCGACCAACCTGCTGCTCGCCGGCAAGACCTTCGTGGTCTTCGGCTACGGCTGGTGCGGAAGAGGCATCGCCACGCGCGCCATGGGCATGGGCTCGCACGTGGTGGTGGTGGAGGTCGACCCGCTGCGCGCTCTGCAGGCCGTGATGGACGGCTTCACCGTGACCACCTCCGCCCAAGCCGCCAGGCGCGGCGACATCTTCGTCACCGCCACCGGCGACAAGCACGTGCTCAGGGGTGAGCACTTCGAGGTCATGAAGGACCGCGCGGTCGTTTGCAACAGCGGCCACTTCGACGTGGAGATAGACATCCCGGCGCTGGAGGCCGCGTCCAGCAGCCGCAGGACGGTGCGGGAGTTTGTGGAAGAGTTCGCCATGGCCGACGGGCGCCGCGTCTACCTGCTGGCCGAGGGAAGGCTGGTCAACCTCTCGGCGGCGGAGGGACATCCCGCGAGCGTCATGGACATGAGCTTTGCGAACCAGGCGCTGATGGCCGAGTACGTCTTCAAGCACGCGAGCGAGCTGGAGAAGAAGGTGTACGACGTGCCGAAGGTCATCGACGCCGAGATAGCGCGCCTGAAGCTGGAGACCATGGGCGTCGAGATCGACTGCCTGACCGACGAGCAGGAAGAGTACCTGAGGAGCTGGACCCTGGGGACCTAGGGAGTACTTGGATGGCTTCAATCAAGGCCAGGGAACTCGAGGCGCTGGTCGCCGCCGGAAGGCGCATGTACCAGGGCGGGCTGGCGGCGGGCACCACCGGCGCAATGGGCGCGCGGCTCAATGGTGAGGTGGTGGCCGTGACGGCCGCCGGCACCCGGCTGGGCTTCATGGTGCGCGCGGACATCATGCTGATGAACGGGTCCGGTCCCATCGTCCAGAACGGGCGCCAGCCGGGCAGGGAGACCGGGATCATCCGGGCCGTCCTGGCGGCGCAGCCCGAGGCCGGGTCGGTGATCAAGGTGAACAGCCCGTTCACCACCGCCTTGGCGCACAAGGGCCGAAAGACAATCGAGAGATCCAGGGGTCTTCTCGAGGACCTGGACGGCGTGGCCTTCGTGCCGTATTACCGCCCCGGAACCGCCGGGCTCGCCGGCGCCGTGGCCGAGGTCCTGCGATCCAACCACATCGCGATCATCGAAGGGCAGGGCGCGGTGGTGTGGGGCGCGGACGTCGCGGACGCGATCGACCACGCCGAGAACCTCGAGGCAGCCGCCCGGGTGATCTTCATCCTTGAGGGCAAAGAGGTCTGATGGACGACCGTCCCTCGCTCGAGCCGCAGCCTGACGATTCGATCTACTTCGCCGACGGCAGGCTCCACCTGCTCGACCAGACCGTCCTTCCGGCAGAGACCGTCTACCTTGCGATGGCCACACCAGAGGAAGTGGCGGCGGCGATACGCAGGCTGGCGGTGCGCGGGGCTCCCGCGATCGGGATCGCCGGGGCGTACGGGGTGCTGCTGGGGGCGTTGTCGGCCGGAGACGCCGCCGGTGCCGTCGAGGAGGAGGCGCGGCGGGCGATCAAGGTCATCGGCGAATCCCGCCCCACGGCGCGCAACCTCTTCTGGGCGCTGGAACGAATGGAGAGTGCGCTCGAGGCTAGACCCCGCGAGCCGGCCCGCATACTTTCCCGCCTCCGGGAAACCGCCGACGAGATAGCTCAGGAGGTCATCGAGACGGACCTCACCCTCGCCCGTGCCGGCCAGGAGGTCATCGGAGAGGGGGCGCGGATCCTCACCCACTGCAACTCCGGCCCGCTGGCCGCGCTGCGCTACGGCACCGCGGTGGGAGTCTTCATCGAGGCGCACCGCCTTGGCAACAACATCCACGTCTGGGTCGACGAGACGCGGCCGCTGCTGCAGGGCGCCAGGCTCACCACCTGGGAGCTGGCGCGGGCGGGCGTCCCCTATACGCTCATCTGTGACAACATGGCAGGCCAGGTCATGAAGGAAGGCCGCATCGACCTGGTGATGACCGGAGCGGATCGCATCGCGGCGAACGGCGACAGCGCAAACAAGATAGGCACCTATGCCCTGGCGGTGCTCGCGCACGCCCATGGCATCCCGTTCTACATCGCCGCCCCCGGCTCGACGGTCGATCTGAGCTGCCCGGCCGAGCCCGACATCGTCATCGAGGAGCGGGACGCCGACGAGGTCCGTCGCTGCTCCGGCAGGCTCATCGCCCCGGCGGACGCGCCCGTCTACAACCCGGCTTTCGACGTAACTCCGGCGCGCTACCTCGACGGCATCGTGACCGACCGCGGCGTGTTGAGGCCGCCCTACTCCGAGAGCCTGCAGGTCTTCGCCCCGTAGAGACTTGCCAGCGCTGCAGGCGGCTGGTATATTCTTGCTTGTATTGCTGTCCGGAAACTATCTCCCTCACCCATGATGCGACCGTCTCTCAAAGATCACCTGGTGGACCTCGTCTACCCTTCAGAGTGCGCCAACTGCGGCACGCCTTGCCCTGCCGTCCTGTGCGGCCCCTGCACCCTGTCAATGGCCAGGCGCGCGGTAAGGAGTGAGACCGATGTTGCGCACGCGGAGCGGCCAGTGGCTTTCCTCGGCTGGAGGGCCGCTGGCGATTACCGGGGCTCGCTGAAGGACATGGTCCTGCGGCTCAAGGACTCCGAGCGCAGGCTGGCTTCCCCGCTGGCCGCACTGATGCTGGCCGCGGCCGGCAACGACCCGGATTACCTTTTCCCGTCGGCCGTCTTCTGCGTGCCATCCACCAGGGAGAAGGTGGCAAAGAGGGGATACAATCAGTCGCGCCTGCTGGCGCAGGCATACTCGCGCCTGACCGGCGTACCGGTCCTGGACGGCCTGCGTGTCGCCGCGAAATCGGCCGACCAGGACAGCGTGCCGGGGAGGGCCAGGTGGGCCAACGTCGCGCGCGCATTCGCGTTCAGCTGTGCGGTGCCGGCCGGCAGCGTCCTGCTCATAGACGACGTCATGACCACCGGAGCGACCGCTGACGCTTGCTCTCGTTTGCTGCTGGAGGCCGGGGCCTGTTCTGTGCGAGTGCTGGTCGCGGCGCGCGCGGTGCTGCGTCGCAGCGCGAATCGATGAGAAACGCGAAAATCACCCTATCGGACATTTTGTAGCGCCAGTCCCTCTGCAGAGGCCCGATTGTTCCCCCAATAAGGCTACTATTTGCCTTGAATCGGGCATTCTCAGCCTCCTGAAGCGTATAATAACATTAAGCGGCTGTTTGATTCGGGGTTCAGATTGCAAACCGGTCTGACGATACATAGGTGGTGACCAGGACATCACAATCGTCAGAGGCCCAACGCTAACACGGGTGATGTAGATGCAACTGTCAGACAGAGAAATACAGAATACGCTTGACCTGCTGAAGAAGAGCGAGAAGATGGGGGGCGAGGCTGAGCCCGCCAAGTTCAGCGACGAAGAGATCGAGGATATCCAGCAGGTAGTGAAACAGATCGATACGATGCCCGAGATCCGCAAGGACAGGGTCGAGAAAGTGAAGAAGGCGCTCGAGTCGTCCAGCTACAACGTCACGGGCGACGAGGTCGCCAAGAAGCTCATCGGCCGTATCTTCTCAGACAAGCTCGACTGAGGAGCCCACCACCGCTTGCAACAGCGTTCCACACCGGGATAACATCGATACGTGGCGACATGCGCACGATCGCGCGCGCGATTCTGGAACGGGTCCCGGTCTGTGGTTGAAAGTCGATGCCAGTCGCAGGCGAAACGACCCACGTAAGGCAACTAATGGTTGCTGAGCATGGTGCGGCTTAGGGGTAAGTCCTGCCCTTCAGAAGAGGAGAAGATGGCGTGGTCGGGTTAAATAAAACCCGGCTGCAATCTCTCAGCAGGCGAGTGTGGGGCCAAAGACCAGGTCAGCGGGACCCGAACCTTTTTTTCTCCGAAACCGCAAGGTGCTGTACCGGGCTGGAGTGCTCGCGAAACATCGCGGTCGCGGATAGGCTTCGCCGGATTGGCTGTCGGCCTGAGCCTCGCGCTGGGCTCGGTAGACACCAATTGCCTCGTATGGTAACCTACCGAAAACGGTTTGGGACTGGGGGAGAGAGTGGAATCTGGAGTTGTAAAGTGGTTTAACCCGGAGAAGGGGTTCGGCTTCATCGAGCGGGAGAGCGGGGACGACGTCTTCGTTCATTTCTCGGATATCACCGCTGAGGGGTACCGGACGCTCAATGAGGGCGAAGCCGTCCAGTTCGAAGTGGTTGATGGTGACAGGGGCCCCAAGGCGACTAACGTCACCAGGCAAAGCTGAAAGAGTAGCAGAACTGATAATTGCAACCCCATTTTGCATCAGTGCCTAAAGTGGGGTTGTAGTCTTGCGTGAGGCTGTTATCCCGGAGGATCCGTTTTGCAGATCAGGGTCAAGGGGAAAAACATAGAGGTCACCGACGCGTTGCGCGAGCACGCTGTCGACAAGGTGTCCAAGATCCAGAAGCGGGGCCTGGAGGTCCGCGAGATCGAAGTCACTCTACTCGTCGAGAAGAACCCCAGCATACGTCAGAACCAGGTGGCGGAGATAAACATCTTCGGCAACAGTGGCGTCATCAGGGCGGTCGGGCGTGACCGCGACATGTACATCGCCGTAGACATGGCCGTGGCCAAGGTCCAGAGGCAGATCTCCAAGCACCACGGGAAACAGATCGATCGCACCCAGGCCCACCCCAGCGCGTTGCGCACCCACACCGAGGAAGAGCACGAGGTGGAAGACCTCGCCCCGTCCATAGTCAAGCTCAAAGGCATCCCCCGCAAGCCGATGACGCCCGAGGAGGCCGTCCTCCAGATGGAGACCCTCGGCCACGATTTCTTTGTTTTCACCAATTCAGAGACTGACAACACCAACATCGTCTACAGGCGAATCGATGGGAACTACGGTTTGCTTGACTATGGCGTGATAGACTGAAGACCTCAAACCAGGGAGGTGACCGGTCTGTGGCCGGTCTAATCGACTATTCTAAAAAAATCTTGAAGTTCATCGCCGAGATGTTCCTGGCCGGGGGCGCGGGGATACGATGGTAAAACGTTCCAGCCTCGAATTCGACGAATCTCTCTTCGATGGTGACTCCAAGCCACGCCGTTCGAAGAAGCGGAAGGACGACGTGCCTCGCGAGCCCTCGCCGCGCCTGGGCAGGGTGGACAACGTACTTGCGGTCGCCATAGTCCTGGCCATCGTCATACTTGCCATCCTGGGCCTCACTTACACCAGGGAGAACTGGTTCGCGGTCGTGCTCCTCGGGCTGATGTTCCTGACCTCGGAGTTGTTCGCGCTGCCGATGCGGCCGGCGGGGAGGCTCTCGATCGCGCTTCTGCCGCTGGTGATGGCGATGATGATATCGGGGCCTCTGGGCACTGCCGTGGTCGCCGCGTTCGGACTGCCGATATTCTTCCTGGAGCGCGAGCCTCAGGGCTGGAGGCGCGTGACCTTCAACACGGCGCAGCTGGTGTTCGCCGCGGGGGCCGCCGGCCTGGTCTTCAAGTACACCGGCGGCGGCATCCTGGACGCGAGCCTGAATAACGGCGGCAAGCTGGTGCTTCCCTGGATACTGGCGACGCTGGTGTTCTTCGTGTTCAACACCCTGCTGGTGATGCCGATGCTCGCTCCCAAGGGAGAGAAGGTGTTCCGCTTCTGGCAGAGGCGGCTGCTGGGAAAGCTCCCCGGCTACGTGCTGTATTCCGGCATCGGTTTCCTTGCCGCGATCGTATACATCAGGCTGGAGTTCCCGGCGGTGGTCCTGCTGTTCGCCCCGATCCTCGCTATCAGGGTGGTCTACACCCGCTACGCGACCATGCGTGACGTATGTGACGACACCACGCTCGCCATCATGGAGGGTGTCGAGGGCGGGAGCATGTTCATGGAGGGGCACAGCCTGGGGGTAGCCGACATCGCGGTGGACATCGCCGACGAGATGGAATTCGCCGACGAGGACATCCACTTCCTGAGGCAGGCCGCGCTGCTCCACGACATAGGCAAGCTGGCCCTGGACCCGTCGGTGGTCGACAAGCCCGGCCCGCTGACGCCAGAAGAGTATGAGGAGATCAAGCAGCATCCGCTGATCGGGGCGAGAATCGTGTCAAAAGAGCCGTCGTTCGCGGTCGTGGCCCCCACGGTGAGGCACCACCATGAGATGACCGACGGGAGCGGCTATCCTGACGGCCTTTCCGGGGAGACCATCCCGCTGGGGGCGCGCATCCTTGCCATCGCCGACGCGTTCGACGCGATGCAGCGGCCGGTGTCGTACAGGGAGCCCCTGAACAAACACGAGGCGGCCTCCGAGGTGGTCAGGGCCAAAGGCATCCAGTTCGACCCCGAGGTCGTGGACGCCTTCGTGAAGGTCGCCATCAGGCGCGGGCTGTGGACCGGGGCGCTCAAGGACAAGCTGAGGATGCCGACCAAGGTCCAGCAGCCGCAGCTCACCGTCTCCTCGGATCAGCCGACGCTTGCCGACGCGGTGCCCGAGGCGGGCGAGACGGCGGTCGCCAGGCCGTCCGGCATGACTCCGGCGGACGGGATATCTTACGACGACGTCAGAGGCGAGATAGAAAAAGACATGCGCGAATGGAAGAGGACCGAGAGTGGCACGAGACGACGAGCCAGAGAGCCCAAGAGAAAAGCGGGCTCCAGAAAAAAGAAGAGCGAAGAAGACAAGGGGTAGGCCGGAGAGGCCGCGCCAGACAGTCTTCGACGGAGAGGACCTCGTAGAGGGCTTCAGCGACATCGACTTCGACGAGGAGGAGTTCGCTGAGGAGACGCCCGAGCGTGCGGCCTTCGACGAGACGCGCGACGTCACGCCTTCGGAGCGGCAGCCGGCGAGCAGCTTCTTCGAGCAGGAACGCGAAGGGCCGGCGGTGCCCGAGCCCGTGGTGGTGGAGAAGTCCCACCCGATCGAGCGCGAGCTGCGCGGCGACGAGCGCGAGCCCATGGAGCGAAGGCCCGCCAGGGACCGGGTCAGGAGGGTCCGCCGCAGCGAGCCCGGAAACGAGTTCTCCTTCGTCATGCCGCTCATCATCCTGGCCGCGCTGGCCACGCTGGTCGTCAGCATCCTGTTCACCCGGCTGGGCTCGATCAACTACGGCAACCTGGGGTTCTTCCTGGTGGTGTTCAGCGTGGCCGCCTTCTTCCGGCTCCGGCTGAAGGGCGGGGGAGACATATCCCTGGGATACGCGCCGCTGCTCGCCGCGCTCATCGCGCTGCCGGTGGGGGTGCACGCCATCCACTACGACAAGATAACGGCCGCCGGCAGCGTGCAGGTAGTCTGGATGTTCCTGATCGGGTCGCTGATCGTGTTCGTCTCGACGAACATGGCCGGGTTCTCCAAGGAGGACGTCCTGAGCATGCTGCTCGACTACGCCGGCGTTGGTCTCATGGCGCTGGTGTTCTTCGGGCTGATCAAGATACTTCCCAAGAAGCCGGAGCTCCACGGGGGCTACACCCCCGCTGTGCTGGGGGCGGCCGTGGTCTGCGCGGGGCTGCTGTTCCTGGTGTACCTCGCCAAGGAATCCTTCGTGCTCTCCTCGGAGGGCCATTTCCCCACCGGCGTCTACTTCCAGAGCATCCTGCGCAAGTCGTGGCTGCCGTTTTCGATCATCGCGTTCACGGGCGGCCTGATGGGCATGATATTTGTCGGCATCGGGATGTGGTCATTGATAATCGTCCTACCTGCGCTTTTGATCTTAATGTACGCTTACAACAGGGTCGCGGCAACAGACCAGTACCTGCTCGAGACGATACGCGTGCTGTCGGCGATCCCCGAGGAGACGGGGATGCTGGCGGTCGGTCACGCCGACAGGGTGGCTGAGCTGTCCTTCGGGGTGGCGCGGGAGCTCGGTCTCTCACCCGAGGACGCCCAGCAGGTGCAGTTCGCCGCTTACCTGCACGACATCGGTGCTGTCACCAAGCACGGCGTGGCCGCCGAGCAGAGACAGCTGAGCGAGGTCGAAGGTGTGATCTCGGGCGGGGTCGACATCGTCGGAAAGGTGGACTACCTCGACGTCGCGGCCGAGATACTGGGTGGAAGGGAGGGTCTGCGCGACCGGGTGTCCGACGTGGACAAGCGCCGGGCGGTGAGCCTGGGCTCGGGCATCCTGAGGGCGGTGGACGACTTCGAAGGCCTGGTGTCCGGAAGCGAGTCCAGGGAGCCACTGTCCGAGGGAGACGCGCTGACCGAGATGAACCTGGAGCGCGGAGTGAAGTACGACAGCAAGGTGCTGCGGGCGATATCCCGCGTGCTTCCAAGATTGCCAAGGGAGTTAACAGCGAGTGCTGAAGGGAGTATCGAGAGCTCTCCGTTTTGGGGAGACCAAGAAGGTTAAAGACCTTGAGGCGGCCGTCGTCTGGGTCAACGAGCTGGAACCTGACATAGAGAAGCTTTCCGACGGGGACCTGGCTGCAAAGACGCCCGAGCTCAGGCGGCGCCACGAGGCCGGCGAAACCCTCGATGAACTCCTTCCCGAAGCCTACTCCGTGGTGCGCGAGGTCGCGCGCAGGCTGCTGGGCGAGAGGCACTTCGACGTCCAGATCATGGGCGGCATCGTCCTTCACCAGGGCAAGATCGCCGAGATGAAGACCGGCGAGGGCAAAACCCTGGTTGCGACTCTTCCCGTCTACCTCAACCACCTCACCGGCGAGGGCATCCACATGGTCACCGTGAACGATTACCTGGCACGACGCGACAGCGAGTGGATGGGTGTGATCTACGAGTTCCTGGGGATGGAGGTGGGGCTGATCCAGGCGCAGATGGACCCGCCCGAGCGGCGCATCGCCTACGGGGCGGACGTGACCTTCGGGACCAACAACGAGTTCGGGTTCGACTACCTGCGCGACAACATGGTGGTGGACCCGATCCACATGGTGCAGCGCGGCCACCACTTCGCCATCGTCGACGAGGTCGACAGCATCCTGGTGGACGAGGCGCGCACGCCGCTCATCATCAGCGGCGCCGCCACCGAGTCGGTCAGGTGGTACAGGCAGTTCGCGCAGGTGGCGAAGAAGCTACGCAAGGACGACGACTACGAGGTCGACGAGAAATCGCGCACCATCTCGGTGACTGAGGACGGCATCGCCCGCGTTGAGCAGATCCTGTCCATCGACAACCTCTACGACAACGTGCACTCCGACCTGGTCCACCACGTGGAGGTGGCGATCAAGGCCAAGGAGCTGTTCAGGAACGAGGTGGACTACATCATCAAGGAGGGCGAGGTCCTGATAGTCGACGAGTTCACCGGGCGCCTGATGGTAGGAAGGCGCTACTCGGACGGCATCCACCAGGGCATCGAGGCCAAGGAAGGCGTGAGGATCAGGGAAGAGAACCAGACGCTTGCCACCATCACCTTCCAGAACTACNNCAGAACTACTTCCGCATGTACGACAAGCTCGCCGGCATGACAGGCACCGCCTCCACCGAGGCCGACGAGTTCCAGCACACCTACGAGCTCGAGACGGTCGAGATACCGACGAACGTGCAGATGATCCGCGAGGACCTGTCGGACCTCATCTACAAGACCGAGAAGGCGAAATTCGAGGCCGTGGCCGAGGACATCATCGAGTGCTACGACCGCGGGCAGCCGGTGCTGGTCGGCACCGTGTCCATCGAGAAATCCGAGCGCCTGTCGAAGATGCTAGAGCACCGGGGTATCGAGCACGAGGTCTTGAACGCGAAGCAGCACGAGCGCGAGGCCGAGATCATCGCCCTTGCCGGCGAGGAATGCGCGGTGACCATCGCCACCAACATGGCTGGC
>PMJJ01000125.1 GCA_003157385.1 Actinomycetota bacterium
AAGAAGTAGAAAGTACCTGTCCCCGTTCTAAGCGCGACAGTAAGTAGAATAAAGAGTGGAAAGTACCTGTCCCTCGTCAGCGGCGGCGGGTCGAGATGGGCATCCGCCAGTCCCGCCCGAACGCGCGGGGTGTGATCTTGACGCCGACGGGAGCCTGGCGCCTCTTGTACTCGTTGGCGTCGACGGTGCGGATGACGCGCTTCACCAGCTCTGGAGTAAAGCCCCTCGAGATTATCTCCTGCGTGCCGAGTCCCTGCTCCACGTAGGCCTCCAGCACGGGATCGAGCTCGTCGTAAGGCGGCAGCGAGTCCGTGTCGAGCTGCTCGGCTCGCAGCTCCGCCGTGGGGGGCCGGTCGATTATGAACCTGGGGATGAGCTCGCGCCCCGCCCGTTCGTTCACGTACTCGGCCACCTCGTACACCTGCGTCTTGAGCAGGTCCTTGATCAGCGCGAAGCCGCCCGCCATGTCTCCGTAGAGGGTGCAGTATCCCATCGACAGCTCGCTCTTGTTGCCCGTCGCCAGCACCAGCCAGCCGAACTGGTTCGACAACGCCATCAGCAGGTTGCCGCGTATGCGCGCCTGGATGTTCTCGAACGCCACGCCCTCTTCTTTCTCGCCCAGCTCCCCGGCAAGCTCGCCGGCGTATGCGGCGAATATCCCGCCGATCGGCATGGTGATGATCCTGACTTTGAGGTTCTCCGCGAGCTCGACGGCCGCGTCACCGCTCTCGCCGGCGGTGTACCGCGAGGGCAGGAACGCGCAGACTACGTTGTCGCCGCCCAGCGCCTCCACCGCGATGGCCGCGGTGAGCGCCGAGTCGATCCCTCCGGAGAGCCCCAGCACTACCTTCTTGAACCCGTTCTTCTCCACGTACTCGGAGAGGCCGGACACCAGCGCCTCGAATATCTCTTCGGTCAGAGAGAGGTCGGTCGGGCAAAGTTGTACAGGGACTTTCCTGCGGCCCGCCGAAGCCGCCGGTTTCTCGAGCCTGCACACGTCGACCTCGGCGTGCGGGCACTCGGCGCGGCTGTAGCGGAACCTCGGCTCCAGCAGCCTGTTCCCCTTGAGCTGCTCGAGGTCCACCTCGCAGGTCAGGAGCTCCTCTCGGAAGCGCCCGGCCTTGGCTATGAACCCCATCTGCGGGTGGTAGACGCACGAGCCGCCATCGAAGACCAGCTCGTCCTGGGCGCCCACCATGTTGCAGTAGGCCAGCACCACCGGCCCGTCCATGGAGCGCGACGAGATCAGCTTCTTGCGGTAATCGTACTTGCCGCGGTTGAAGGGAGAGGCCGACAGGTTGAGCATTATCTCCGCGCCGCCGCGCGCCACCTGTTCCTCCATCGGACCCCCGGGGAACCAGATGTCCTCGCAGATGGTTATGCCGACCCGCGTGCCGGAGACGTCCAGCACCAGGTTGCGATTGCCGGCGCCGAAATACCTCATCTCGTCGAAGACGCCGTAGTTGGGAAGGAACACCTTGCGGTATACGCAGTGCACCGCGCCTTTGCAGATGACCGCCGCGGAGTTGAAGACGTCATAGTCGGACTCGGCGAAGCCGACCACGGCGATCATGTCACCGATGCCGCTCGCCAGCTCGGCCAGCGCGGCCATGCTGCTGCGGGTGAACTCCGTCTTGAGCAGGAGGTCCTCGGGCGGGTAGCCGGTCAGGCAGAGCTCGGGAAAGAGGACCAAGTCGGCGCCCGCGTCCGACGCGCGCTGCACGTACTCTCTGATCTTGCTCGAGTTTCCCTCGAGGTCTCCCACCGCGCTCTTCACCTGGGCAAGCGCGAGAACAAGTCCCGACACCTTCATTCCTCCTGTCCTGCCGCGTAAAAGTAGGATACCACGACAGGCATGGGAGCGCGTTTCAGATGGCTTTGTAGCCGACCTCTCCGGTCCTGACCCTGAGCGCGTCGACGACCTCGGTCACGAATATCTTGCCGTCGCCGATGTTGCCGGTGCGCGCCTTGCGCACCAGCACGTCCAGCGTCCTGTCCAGGTCCTCGTCGAGGATGACGACCTCGACCTTGACCTTGGGGATGAACCTCACGGTATAGACGTTGCCGCGCCACTGGTGCGTCATGCCCTTCTGCTTGCCGTGCCCACGCACTTCGCTGATCGTGACACCCGGGTAGCCTATCTCCTCCAGGCTGTTCATCACCGCGTCGAGCCTGTCGGGCCTAATTATCGCTTCTACCTTCTTCATCGCTTCCTCCAGTCGCGGCGCTCAGTCCAGGCTGTCGTAGAGGTCCCTGGTGTCTTCAGTGTACGCGGGCATGCCCATCTCGGCGGAGTCGAGCCCTCCTACCTCGGCTTCGGGCGAGACCCTTATGCCCTGGAAGCGGTCTTGCACCTTGAAGAACGTGTAGAAGAGTGCCGAGACGAAGATGATGCAGGTGGCCGCCCCTATCAGCTGGGCCAAGAACTGTCCCCATCCTCCGTACAGCAACCCTCTTACCGTTCCGTGCACGCCGTTCCAGCCTGCTCCATAGGTGCCATCAGCGAATATGCCCAGGGCGATCACGCCCCAGATGCCGTTGACGCCGTGGACCGCCACCGCGCCCACGGGATCGTCTATCTTGAAGCGGCGCTCCAGGGTGAACACCGCCACGCAGACGAGTATGCCCGCTACGACGCCGATGATCGCCGCCTCCCAGCTGGAGACGAAAGCGCAGGGAGCGGTGATGGCGACAAGCCCTGCCAGGCAGCCGTTGGCGCTCATCGAGGGGTCGGGGTGCCCGGTCTTCCACCACATGTAGCACATCGCCGCAACCGCGCCGAAGCAGGAGGCCAGCAGTGTGTTGGTCGCCACCACCGCCAGCCGCAGGTCGCCGCCGCTCAGGGTGCTGCCGGCGTTAAAGCCGAACCAGCCGAAGACCAGGATTATGGTGCCCACTATTGCGATCGGGATGTTGTGCCCGGGGATGGCCCTGGGGGTGCCGTCCTTCTTGAACTTGCCGAAGCGCGGCCCCAGCACGATTATCCCCATCAGGCCGGCTATCCCGCCTACCGCGTGGACGACCGAAGAGCCCGCGAAGTCGACGTACCCGTGCCCGAGGTGAGCGTTCAGGCCGAGCTGCGACAGCCAGCCGCCGCCCCACACCCAGTTCCCGAATATCGGATACGCTATCGCTCCTATGAACAGTCCGTAGATGCAGAAGGCGGAGAACTTCCAGCGCTCCGCCATCGCGCCGGTGGGGATGGTCGCGGCCGTGTCCATGAAGACGACCTCGAACAGGAAGAACATGAAGATACTGACGTCGTAGGCGGGGCCGCTGAGGGCGAATCCTTTTGCTCCGATCAAGCCCCAGCCCCCGATGCTGAGCTCGCGCGTCAGGATCGGCGCGCCGCCGAGAGTCTTCAGAGCACCGACCCCACCGAACATCAGGCCGAACCCAATGAAGTAGAACGCGACCACGGCTATGCCGAAGATCATGAAGTTGGTCATCATGACGTGAAGGGCGTTCTTCTGCTGACAGAACCCCGTCTCGAGGAGGGCAAAACCGGCCTGCATGAAGAAGACCAGTATTCCACCCAAAAAGACCCAGACAAAGTTGATGGCGATCTTGTTGTGGCCGACCTCGTCCAGCGCCGCCTTGACCGGATCGGACGACTTCTGTGGCGTGGTGAGGTCGACGCTCGAGCCGGTCTTGGTGCCGCTGCTGTCGGTCGCTTTCGCAATCGTGCCGAAGAGCATCATCGCAAGGAGTATTATGGCGACTATAAGAGCCGCGCGCCTTGCCGCCCGTCGCCTCGCTTGCCTTCCCGCCGGCCAGTTGAGATCGACCATCGGACCTCCCCGTCCGTTCTTTCCGATGGTCTCAGGTTAGCCGCGCAGTGTTTCGTGGGAGTTTCGAGGATGTAAAAAGGATGTAAAGAGCGAACGGCGCGGGTGCGTCCGTGGCCGACAGGAGTCTACTTGACCTCCACCAGCAGGGCCTCGAAGGTCCCCTTGCCGACGTTCTCGCAGGAGTGGTAACCAGACTCCATCCACATCACATCACCAGCATTCGGCCGGAGGTTCTCGGCGGTATCGTCGTCGGCGATCCTTATCACCGAAGGGCTTATGACGTAGATGAGGTAGTTGGGATGGTAGAACGTCGGGACGACCTCGCCGGGGAGCATCTTCGCCTTCAGGACACGTACGAAATCGTTCTCGAACAAAGGCTGGTAGACGCTTGGGGCAGCCGTAAGCGCGTCCTCGTCCTGGGCCACCTTTGACTGACGTCGTGTCGCCATCACAACCACCCGTGAATTCGTTGCCACAATTTCAAAGGTACCCCCACAAGCAAGCAGAGGTCAACGGGAGTAAGGGGGAATAATGGGTAGTAAGTTCGGGGTATTTGGCGCGGAATCGGAGTGTTACGTTGATGAGTGATTGCTGCATTGTAGTTATATCGGATTGTGCCGGATTTGAACCCTCGACGTCGATGCATCCCCGAGTTAAAAGTTGAAGCTGCCGTATAGTGGCGATCTGAGTGTGGCGTCTTTGAACCGCTCGACCGTCGCTTCACCCTGCGTGAGTTCAAGCTGAGCGCTGGTTTGCTGGTAAGGGTTCCGCTCCTATGAGAGGGGGCCGCTTGCCCCCTCTCATCGCCAGGC
>PMJJ01000020.1 GCA_003157385.1 Actinomycetota bacterium
GTCCTCGATGATGTTGCGCTCGCGGCCCGTTCCGGGCAGCGGGAGCAGGTGGTGGTGCAGCGCCACGATCTTGAAGTCGTCCGGCCGCTCGAAGCTCTCGACCATCCAGCGGTAGTTCTGCCGGCCGAGCCTCCCCTCGTTGAGGTCGGGCTGCGACGAGTCGAGGGCGACCATGGTAATCCCGGGCAGGGTGGCGACCTTGTTNNAGTCGTGGTTGCCGGGAATGACCACCATCTCGTCGCACTCGATGTTGTCGAGGTAGGCGCGCGCGGCCGAGTACTGCTGGCGGAAGCCGTCGTTGGTGAGGTCTCCCGAGACCAGCACCAGGTCGGGCTCGACCTCGTTTATCTCGGTGATGGCGCGGTTTAGCAGGTTGGAGACGAAGTGGCCTGACCCGACGTGTATGTCGGAGATATGCGCGATCTTCAGTGGCTTCCGCGCGACGTCCTCGGCCATCTTTCCCTCCATCGTCTACCTACCGCACCTGCGGCGGGCTGTTGTCGTTGGAAGCTCCGCTATTGTCGACCAGAGACTTGAGGCTGTTCGATATGTCCTTGAAAGAGGTCAGCAGCTGGCTGAAGAGGCTGAAGGGCCCCGACTGCGAGAGCGATATCGTGCGGACCTGCCCTCTTATGCCCCCCATGCGTCCGGCCCTGGTCACCGCGTCGCGATAGTTTCCGAGCGCGTCGATCAGGCCGAGGTCCCTGGCCTGAGTTCCGGGGAACGTCACTCCCGTCGCCAGGTTGCGGACCTTGGCCTCGGCGAGGTGCCTTCCCAGCGCGACGTCCTTGATGAAATGGTCGTAGGCGACTCTCATCTGCTCGGTGATGATCGCCTCCTCCGCAGGCGTGGGCGGCCTCAGCGGACTGCCGATGTCTTTGTACTGTCCTTGCGTGTATACGTACCACTGCAGGCCGATCTTGCTGTCGAGCCCCTGCACGTTGGGTATCTCGAGGATGACGCCGATGCTGCCGACGTTGGAGTCGGGCTCGGCGTAGATGATGTTCGCCGCGGAAGCCAGGTAGTAGGCGCCGGACGCTCCGGTGTCTCCGATCGACACCACCACCGGCTTGACCTCGCATGTCTTCTTTATCTCGCCGTAGATCTCCTGCGACGCGGCCGGCGTGCCTCCCGGGCTGTCTATCCTGATGAGGACCGCCTTTATCCCGCTGCTCTGCCTGGCCTGATAAAGCTGCTCGACCACGTCCTGCGAGGAGGTGCCCCCCAGCCCCGCGCCGTTCGACGCCAGCACCCCGGTGATCTCGATGACCCCTACCCCCGTCCCTCTGATCTGACCGCTCCTGAAGACCGCGGCGACGATGAAGCAGGTGCCGCAAAGGAACATGACCATCAGGAAGACGAGGACCAGCGCCACGGCGCCGACTATCCATCCTGTCGGTGTCGACTTTCTGGGTTGAACGGGCGCTGCCGGCGGGACCGGCGGGTATTGCGCGGTCGGCAAGTCCTGCTCCATCTACCCAACCTCCTCCTCGTCGGGGTACTGATTCAATGCCGCCGCTTGCACTCCTCCGCGCCCGGCTCGCGCCCGGGCCCGTGACGCTATGGCGACCACGGCGACGGGTCTGTAAGCATGCCCATCAACTTCCAGCCCTCGTCGAGCGCCGGGCCGTGGGTGAGCGCCTCGGCCTCGCTGAACCCATTCGCCGCCGACGCCGCTATGCCCTCGCCTTCCACGGCGAACGGCACCGCTGCGCCGTCGTGGGTGCGCGTGCTTATCAGCGTGGGGTGGTCGGGCGCGACGCATATCCTGAAAGGCTCGCCGCGCGAAGCCAGGTGCGCGCGGACCGGGCCGACCACTTTCTCGTCGAACCGCTCGATCGCCTTCACCTTCTCGGCGGGATCGCCCATGTGCGACGCCTCGTCGGGCGCCTCGACGTGGACGAAGACGAAGTCCTCCCCGGCCAGCACCTCGATCGCCGCCCGGCCCTTGGCCGCATAATCGGTGTCCAGGTATGCGGTGGCGCCCGGCACGCTGACAGTAGCCAGGCCCGCGAGCTTCCCGATGCCGCACACCAGGTCCACCGCGCTGATGACGGAGCCGGTTACGCCGTAGAGCTCCTCGAAAGGCTCGAGCGACATGCGGCCGCCCTGGCCCCAGAGCCACATCATGTCCACGGGCCCGACGAGGCGCGACAGAACTTCGCGCGATCTGTCCATCAGCTCACACACGCGCGCGGAGCCCTCCCCCGTCGGCATGTATCCGGCCATCGGCCGGCCGGTTATATCGTGCGGCGGAGTGCAGCGGACTTCGCCGAAGTCTCCGTCGAGCAGCAGGATGTTCCTGTAGGACTTTCCGGTGAAGAAGCGCGTGCTCGCGTCGCCCAGGGCGGCCTCGAGTGCGTGCATCGAGGAAGCCGCCTCCGCCTGCCCGATGTGGCCGCCGCTGTAGTCCAGCATGCGCCCGCCATCGGTCACCACCAGGTTGCAGCGGAACGCGGTCCAGCCGTCCGGTATCTCGATGCCGAGGTTCGCCGCCTCGATCGGCGCCCTGCCGCCGTAGTGGGTCGCCGGATTGTAGCCCATCAGCGCGAGGTTGGCGACGTCGCTGCCGGGCGCCATGCCGGGCGGCACCGTGGCCGCGGTGCCCAGTGCGCCGCTCTCCGCGATGGCGTCCATGTTCGGCGTGCGTGCGGCCTCGAGCGGAGTCCTGCCCTGAAGCGATTCCAGGGGCCGGTCGGCCGCGCCGTCGGGGACCAGGACTGCGATCTTGAGTCCGGGCATGCTACCTCCGTGCTGCGGCGATCGCCTGCATGATGTCGTCGACGGTAGGCTCGATGAGAGGAGGCTGCTCCGACTCGGCAATCGCGCGGTCGGGGTCCTTGAGCCCGTGTCCGGTGAGGACGCACACGGCCGTCAGGCCGGGCCAGACGATGTCGGACTCGCGCGCCTTGATCAGGCCGGCGACGGACGCGGCGGAGGCGGGCTCCACGAAGACGCCCTCCTCGTCGGCCAGCAGGTGGTACGCGTCCAGGATCTCGCGGTCGGTCACGGTGTCGATCCTGCCTTCCGATTCTGTGGCGGCCGCCACGGCCTGCTTCCAGGAAGCCGGGTTGCCGATCCGTATCGCGGTGGCGATGGTCTCGGGCTTCTCCACCGGGTGGCCGCATACGATGGGCGCCGCGCCTTCCGCCTGGAAGCCCAGCATGCGGGGAAGCGCGTCGATCCTGCCGGCCTGTTGATACTCGCGGTAGCCCTTCCAGTAGGCGGTGATGTTACCGGCGTTGCCCACCGGGATGGCGTGCACGTCCGGAGCTTTTCCCAGCACGTCGCAGATCTCGAAGGCGCCGGTCTTCTGTCCCTCTATGCGGTACGGGTTGAGGCTATTGACCAGCACGATGGGCTCGTTGTCCGCGATCTCGCGCACCACTCGCAGCGCGTCGTCGAAGTTGCCGTTGATCGCCAGCACCTGTGCGCCGTGCATCAGCGCCTGGGTGAGCTTGCCGAGCGCGATGGCGCCCGACGGGATGAGCACGATACACTTTATCCCGGCCTTGGCGGCGTACGCGGCCGCCGAGGCGCTGGTGTTGCCAGTCGAAGCGCAGATGACGGTGGAGGCGCCTTCCTCCAGCGCCTTGCTGATGGCCATCGTCATGCCGCGGTCCTTGAACGACCCGGTGGGGTTGACGCCCTCGTACTTCAGGTAGACTTCGAGGCCCAGCCGTGCGGAGAGGGCGCGCGCACGAAGCAGCGGTGTGTTGCCCTCCAGCAGGGTTACCACCGGTGTAGCCTCGCTGACCGGGAGGTGCTCCCTGTACTCCTGGATGACACCGCGCCAGCGGGGGTGGATCTTCACGGACTCAGCTTCCAAGGTCTCCCTCTCGACTCACTGCCGCGACCGACGGGCCGCGGTGGTTCAATCTGACTCGACCCTGATGACGCTCGGGATCTCCTCGACCACGTCCAGGCTCTCCAGCCCGTCGCGGGCCGCCTGGAAATCGCGCTCGAGCACCTTGTGGGTTATCAGGACTATCTGCGCGCTGCTCCCGAAGCCCTTCTGCACCACGCTCTCGAGGCTCACGTTGTGTTCGCCGAACACTCCCGCGATCTTGGCCAGTACCCCCGGCTGGTCGACCACCTTGAGCACTGTGTAGTAGCGGGTGGCGATGTCCTCGATGGAGCGCACCACGCCGGGGCGCGACCAGTACGAACGCGCCGACGCGGGCGGCCTGTCGATGTTTCGCGCGATGTTCACCACGTCGCCGAGGATCGCGGTCGCCGTCGGCAGCGAGCCCGCGCCCTGCCCGTAGAACATCAGCTCTCCCACCGACTCCCCGATCACGAAGACCGCGTTGAAGTTGCCGGCGATGCTCGCGAGCGGGTGCTCGCGAGAGATCATGGTCGGGTGCACGCGCGCTGAGGTGCCGCCTTCGTTTCGCTCGGCGATGGCGAGCAGCTTTATCGCATATCCGAACTCGCGGGCGTTGTCGAGGTCCTCCGGCCTTATCCGGGAGATGCCCTCGCGGTAGACCTGCCCGGCGGTGAAACCGGCGTGGAACGCTATCGAGCACAGGATGGCGAGCTTGCTGGCGGCGTCGATGCCCTCGACGTCGGCCTCGGGGTTCGCCTCCGCGTAGCCCAGGGCCTGCGCCTCTGAGAGCGCCTCTGAGTAGGTGCTGCCCTCGGTGCTCATGCGCGTGAGAATGTAGTTGGTGGTGCCGTTGACGATACCCATCATCTTGAGGATGTTGTCGCCGCCCAGGGATTCCTCCAGCGGCCGGATGAGCGGGATGCCCCCTCCCACGGCTGCCTCGAAGCGCACGTGCGCGCCGGTCTTCACCGCGGTCTCCATGATCTCGCGGCCGTGGCCCGCGATGAGCTCCTTGTTGGCGGTCACCAGTGACTTTCCCCGCTCCAGCACCGCGAGCGCGAGCTCCCTGGCCGGGTTCACGCCTCCCATCACCTCGATGAAGATGTCTATCGAAGGGTCGTCGAGGACCTCGGCCGGGCTGGTGGTCATGAGCGATGTGTCGGCCTGGAAGGGGCGAGGCTCGTCGGGGTCCTTCACCAGGATGCGGGCGACCTCGAGCGGCCTGCGTGCGGCCTCGGCCAGCCCCGCGGCATTCCTGCCGATGAGGTGGAACACTCCGGAGCCTATGGTGCCGCAGCCGAGCAGCCCTATCTTTATTGGATCAGCCGCCTTAGCCATCCCCTCTCCTCACCCTTGTGTTCCTTGCTTGTCGTAATAATAAACGATGGAAGGCGGCGAGACTACGCCGCGGGCTCTCGTCTCGCGTCCGTAGTGCCGGCGTCTAGACGGCTTTGATGGAGCGGCCGATATTCGCAAGCGCGTACTTGGCGCCTGCAGGTCCTGATCTCTTGCTTCGCGGGCGTCCCGCCGGCTTTGCAAGGATGGTCGATATCCACAAGCGCGGGCTTGACGCCTGCTGAGCCTGATATCTGGCTTCGCGGGCTTCGCGAGCTCAAGAAAGCAAACAAGATAGTCTCGCCGAAGAGGTGCTTCTCCGCGCCCGCCGACTAAAGCCGCATCGCTTCAACAGGCGGTTTGAAGCCCTCTAAGCCCCAGGCCCTGTGCTATACTTATCTTCGCCTTCCGGGCGGAAGCGGCGGGACAACCCGGTCGCCGCGAGCGACTAACCCCAGGAGATGCCTTGGACAAACCGGTGTTGCAGGTAGCCCTCGATTTCGTCGACCTGGAGCGCGCCATCGAGGTGGCGCGTGAGGCCGTCGAAGGTGGGGTCGACTGGATCGAGATCGGCACCCCGCTCATCAAGAGCGAGGGGCTCAACGCCGTGCGCGCGATGCGGCAGGCGTTCCCCAACCACAAGATAATCGCGGACATGAAGACCATCGACGCCGGGCGCACCGAGGTCGAGACGGCCGCCAAGGCGGGCGCCAACATCATCGACGTACTGGGCGCCTCATCGGACGCGACCATCGCCGAGTGCGTGGATGCGGCCCATAACTATGGCGCCGAGATCGTGGTCGACATGATAGAGGTCGCCGACCCCGTCGGCCGCGCGAAGGCAGCCGAGGCCGCGGGCGCCAACTACATCGCCGTGCACACGGCCATCGACGTGCAGATGGTGGGGGGCGACCCGTTCGAGGTACTCGGCAAGGTGGCCGAAGCCGTCGACATCCCGGTAGCTTGCGCGGGGGGTGTGAACTCCGAGACCGCGGCACTGGCCCTGCAGCACGGGGCGCAGATAGTCATCGTGGGCGGGGCGATAATAAAGTCCGCCGACGCCCGGGCCGCGGCCGACGAGATCAAGCAGGCCATGGCCACCGGCGTGGGCAAAGCCACGACGCTCTACAAGCGGGTCGACGAGACCAGCATCCGCGAGGCGCTGACGATGGTCTCCACCGCCAACATCTCCGATGCGATGCACAGGACCGGTGACCTCCCCGGCATCCGCCCGGTGGTGAACGGGGTGAAGATGGTCGGACCGGTAGTCACGGTGCGCACCTACCCGGGTGACTGGGCCAAGCCAGTCGAGGCCATCGACATCGCGGGTGAAGGCGACGTGATCGTGATCGACGCGGGCGGCTCGGGCCCGGCCATGTGGGGCGAGCTCGCCACCCACTCGGCCATCCAGAGAAAGGTCGCGGGGGTCGTCGCTGACGGCGCCGTGCGCGACACGCCCGACATTCGCGACTTGAGCTTCCCGGTGTTCACCAAGCTGATCATGCCCACAGCCGGTGAGCCCAAGGGCTTCGGCGAGATAAACGTCCCTATCAAGGTGTCCGGCGTCCGGGTCCACCCGGGTGACTGGGCGGTCGGGGACGACGACGGAGTGATAATCATACCCAAGGCGCGCGCGGCCGAGTTCGCCAACCGCGCCATGGACGTGCTCGAAAAGGAAAACCGCCTGCGCGGTGAAATACACCGGGGCAGCACGTTGAGCCAGGTCGCTTACCTGGAGAAATGGGAAAAGAGGAAGTAGGTATCGCCCGATGGCGCAACAACTACCCGGGGGCCGGCCCGGGTTCTCATCGCCCGGCCAGGCAGATCCAAAGTCATTCCTGGAGGCTATCTTCAACGCGATAGACAAGGTCGCCCGACGGATCGCCGAGTTCGCCCCTCTCGGTCGCGGCGTTCGCGATGCCATGCGGTCCGACAACGGTCTCATCTCCTGGGAGAACGTGCGCGATATCGCAGCCGCCACCCTGGAGCTGCAGCGAAACCAGCCCGAGGCGATCACGCCCGCGATCGTCGAGGCCTACCAGCACATGCTCGACGACGCCAAGGGACAGGTGGCCGGCTACACCAAGCTCAAGGTCTCCGGGCTCCCCGAAAAGGTCGACGTCTTCGACCAGATGGACTGGATCGACGCTAACATCGTCTCCTTCCGATTCCTTTTCAACCCCATCTCGGCCAAGTACGTGAGCATGCTGCAGGAGATGCAGGGGGAGGCGGGACTCCCCGGGAAGGGAGCGCAGAAGTTCGCCCGCGGCATCCTCAGCCTGCAGGTCGGCGTCATCATGGGGTACCTCTCGCGAAACGTGCTGGGCCAGTTCGACCTCTCGCTTCCCGAGCCGGAGAAGGGGAGCAAGCTCTACGTGGTCGAGCCCAACGTGCGCAGGGTGGACGACGAGCTGGGGCTGGATCCGATCGAGTTCCGCCAGTGGATCACGCTGCACGAGGTGACCCACTCCTTCGAGTTCCACTCCAACGGCTGGCTGAAGGACTTCCTGACCTACCAGATGCAGCAGTACCTGGACAGCATCGACTGGAGGGGGATGGCGCGACCCGACATCTTCAGGCGCATGCGCGAGCAGGGCCGCGGGGCCGACGAAGGCGACGCGCTCAAGGCCGGCGGTCTGATATCGCTGGTTTCGAGCCCCGAGCAGAGGGCTATACTGGCCAGGCTGCAGGGCGTGATGTCGGTGCTCGAGGGCTACTCGAACCACGTCATGGACGCCGTTGGCAAAGAGCTGCTCGGCAGCTACGAGGAGATGAAAGAGCGCTTCGACCGCAGGCGCGAGAACAAGAGCGCGGCCGAGAGGCTCTTCCAGCGACTCATCGGCATCGACCTGAAGATGCAGCAGTACAAGCTGGGCGAGAAGTTCGTGAACGCGGTGGTGGACACCGAGGGCCTCGAGTTCATGAACCGCGTCTGGGAGAGGTCGGACCGCATGCCCACGATGGAAGAGATCAACAACCCCACGGCCTGGGTCGCCAGGATCAAGTCCGGCAGGGGGCCCGCCAGGTTCACCATCGTCCCCGGCTCCATCGAAGAATAGGGACACCTGTAAGAAGCCC
>PMJJ01000084.1 GCA_003157385.1 Actinomycetota bacterium
AACGACACCGAGATCATTCAGCCCGACTGGCTCGAGCGCATGCAGGAGCTCGCGTGCTCGGCCGACGACATCGGCCTGGTCGGCTGCAGGCTGGTCAATGCCGACGGGCGCCTGGTCCACGCCGGCACCTACATGCCGCTCCCCAGCTTCTGGGGACAGGAGTACCCGGGTGACGAGGCCGACATCGGCCAGTACCCCGACGACCGCCCGGTGGAGGGCGTCATCGCCGCCTGCGTCTATATCAAGCGGGCGGTCATCGACAAGATCGGCGGACTCGACACCGACTACTTCTCCTACTTCGAGGACACCGACTACTGCCTCAAGGCGGCGCGCGCCGGCTTCCAGACCTGGTGCTGCGGCGGCGTCACGGTCAAGCACCTCGAGAACGCCTCGACCGCCGGCAACCGCATGGACTTCTCCGGCACCTTCCGCAAGTCGCGCGACGTGTTCCTCTCCAAGTGGAAGACCCCGCTGGAGGAGCGTTACACCAGCCGCCTCACCTGGCACTCGTTCATCTCCGGCCGCGGCCTCTACTCGCGCGCCAGCGCCAAGCTGCTCTGGGCGCTCGACCGCGCCGGCGTCGACGTGAACCTGGGCTTCCTCGAGGGCGCCGAGCGAGCCGAGCTCGACGACTTCCGCATCAACGACATGAAGAACCGCCCCGCCGACCGCGACCGGCCCCAGGTGCTGTTCGGCCCCGCCGGGATGCTCTCGCGCGCCGACGGCTCTTACAATATCGCCTACGTGTTCACGCCCTACGACCGCTTCGACGAGGCGGCCGTCAAGGAGATGAACGCGCTGGACGAGGTCTGGGTCACCAGCGAGTCGCAGGAGAAGGCCGCGGTGGCCTCGGGCGTGAAGCGCGACATCCAGGTGATGCCGCTGGGCGTCGACCCCGATTATTTCCACCCCGGCATCAAGTCCTGCCCGCTGTCGGGGCGTTTCGCGTTCCTGGCGAACCTGGAGTGGGGACCGGGCTTCGCGGGCCCGGCGCTGCTGGGGGCGTTCACGGACGAGTTCTCCGCGGACGAGAAGGTAGTGCTGGTGATGAACGTCGCCTCGCCGGTCGACGACGAGGCGGGCGCCTGGGCGAGCGAGACCGCGATCTCCGGCGGCAGCGCCGAGGTCGAGGAGGCCGTTGAGGCGCTCTCGCTGCCGATGAACCGCGCCCCGGTCGTCTTCGTGGTCGACCACGAGATCGCGCACTACCAGTCCGGTAGCCTGTACCGCTCCGCCGACTGCGTGGTCGTGCCGGACAGGTCCGCGGAGCCGGGCACGGTGGCGATCGAGTCGCTGGCCTGCGGTGTCCCCGTGCTGGCCATCGACTTCGGCTCGAGCTCGGGGCTCATCGACGGCTCGGCGATGAAGGGGATCCCCTGCGACCTCGCGCTGGCGCCCGGCGCAGCCGCCGGCCTCAAGTGGGCCGACCCCTCCCGCGAATCGCTTCGCAAGGCTCTCCGCGAGGCGTTCGAAGGCAGCGAGGAAGCCAAGGCCAAGGCGCTGAACGCGTCCGAGGGCATCCGGTTCCAGCGCTCCTGGGACGAGGTCGCCCGGCTGATGAAGGAGAGGCTGGACGCCATTGCCCGACGATAGCACCACCCCGGAGGAGGAGACCCGTTCCACAGGGCAACGCGTCCTGGGCTTCTGCAAGCGCCACTGGCACATCCTCTTGTTGCTGGCTATCATGGCCGCCGCGTTCCTGCTGCGGCTCTACTACCTGGGCAAGCACACCGAGTACACGGCGGACAGCTACTACTTCATGATCCTGGCCCGCTCGATTCGGGACACGTTCACCTACACCGTGCGGGGTGTCGCCCACACCAAGTACCTGCCGGGCTACCCGATAATGATATGGCTCGGCGGCTACATCTTCGGCAGCCTGACCCGCGCGGCCAACATGATCGCGCTGCTGGGCGCCACGTTCACCGTCTGGGTCACCTATGGCATCGGATACGAGCTCTTCAATAAGTGGGCCGGCCTGGTCGCGGCACTGATCGTCGCCTTCCAGCCAACGTTCCTCAAGTGGACCGTGCTGCCGATGACCGAGGGCCTGTTCACATTCTTCTTTGCGGTGGGAATCTATCTGTTTATCACCGGGAGCAAACGGGCCTCGCCGGCGAGGCGCACGCTGGGCGCCATCTCGGGAGGGCTGTGCTTCCTTGTGCGGTGGGAGGGCCTGCTCTTCCTGCCCCTGGCCGTCCTGGTGATGCTGGTCTACATCAAGGGCTCGCGCCTGCGCTGGTGGGAACCCGCGGTGATCCTGATCGCATTCGGCCTGCCGATGGGCATTTATGTCACGCGCAACCTGATCGTGACGGGTAAGGTGACCTCGTACGTGGGCGAGTTCCGCGAGTACAGCATCAAGGTGACGTTGCCCATCCTCAAGCACCGGGCCAAGGTCTACATCTGGAACGGGATGTCGGACGCCTTGTTCTCGGTCGCCTTCGGCATCGGCGCGGTCTACATGCTGGTGCGGAAGAAGTGGCGCGGTTTCCTGATCGCGGTCGGGTGGTTCGCGCTGTTCGCGGGTTTCCACCTGTTCTGGTACTACGCCTACGAGAGGTTCATGGCCCCGGCGGTGCCCGCGGTGGCGGTGGTGATCGGCTTCCTGTTCGTCGACCTGGCGGCGCTGTCCTGGGCGTTCTTCAAGACGGACGGCTGGGTCGCACGGAAGATGTACGGAGCTCCCGCGGCCGCGCCGGACCTGGAAGGCGCCGCAGTGCTTCCCGAGCAAACGCAGGCTCCCGGAGGGCTCCAGCCGCCTGCTGGTCCATATGTCGCGCCGGGCGGCTACTACGCGCCGGTGCCTGACGGCGGTATCGCGCCAGAGGAAGCGGAGCCGCCCGTTCGGGCCGTCAACGTCCCCAGGAGCGGACGCATCTGGCTGAGGACACTGCAGGTCGTCTGCCTGGTCGTGCTCGCCGTGCTGCTGGTCGGGCTGGTCGGCCACGGCCTGGTGCGCGCCGACGAAGTGATAAAGCAGAACTACCTGGCATTCGCCGACGACCACGGCGGTAATGGGATGAAGCAGGCCGCGGACTGGCTCAACCAGAACGCCCCCGGCCAGCTGGTGGCGGCCGACGCGGGGCCGTACTTCGACTGGCTCTATTACCCCGGTGACGTGCTGTACCTCCGGCCGGTCCCCTGGGACCTGCCGGTGGAGAACGCCGACATCGCCTACATCAACACTTCGCGAGAGCTCTACGAGAGGGGCGTCCGCTACATGGTGATCGGACAGACCGAGAAGGGCGTGGCTGACGAGCTGCAGATATTCGGCTTGAACACCCCCTATGACATGAAACACATCCGCCCGGTGGTCCAGTGGACCAACCACTACGACTACCCGACGCCGCATGACCTTCAGACCGTAATCTTCGAGGTCTTACCGCCCGGATAGACGTGGACCAAGCCGGCGTTTGATTTACTTGTTTGCACGTTCACCGCTAATATCAGTTCGTGGCTGTTTGGCAGCATGAACAGGGGATTCGCATGCGGCGGTTCTTTCAATCGTCCCATCCTTGGTTGAAGATTCAGTACGAGCGCATGAGGCGACAGGTCGCCAACTATGAGAGAGCACAGGACTTCAATGAATCCAAGTGTCACAAAGCTGGCAGGATTAATGATTTGGAAGAGCGGCTGAAGAAGGATGACTGAGATGGCGAAAAGCAAATACGATCAGGCCACGAGGCGACGCGTATTGGTAGTGAGGATCATAATGCTGATCGCAATGGTCCTTAATCTCGTGTTCTTGGCGACCAGGAATTACTACTGGTTGATACCAACTGTAATCGTCATGGTCGGTGTGTATGCAGTAGGTTGGAATCTTAGGAAGCTGCCAAGGCAACAGGCTACAATCTGTGAGTTTGTTAAGGATTTTGATGACTCAAAGGGCATGAAGGCCGGCCGAATCTACTCTGACGAAGAGATTCCTCGTGGCACGAATGAGGGCAAATAGCGGGGCAGCCGGTATCCTTGCAGCTTCATACAGGTTCTAGATACTGGAATTGAGCCGNNGGATAGACGAATCATTGATTGGGCTTGCCTCGTTCGCTTGATTGACCTCGTGAGCCTCTGATTGAATATCCGGAACGGACCCAGCGTTGAGCTCATTGAAAGGGGAATGGCGTTGCCCGAGCCAGAGGCTCCATCCGAGGACGAGGAGGCCAAGCCGTCCGCCAGGACAGAGGACGATAAGACCGTTCCTCCGGCGCCCGTCGAGGAAGAGAAGGCGGAGAAGAAGGCCAAGAACGAGGCCAGGAAAAGGGCGCCGAAGGCCAAGAAAGAACCCCACGAGGTGCGCTGCGACAGGATATTCCTGGCGGTGCTCATCGGGCTCATGCTGGGCTATGTCGCCGTCTTCCTGACGCTGGTGCTGATGCGCTACGCCAACTACCGCGGCTCCGAGTTCGACACCGCGATCTTCAACCAGACGATATGGCTGCTCGCGAGAGGCAAAGGGGCTTTCTGCACCATCCGGGGCATGAACCTGTTTGGCGACCACATGGCGCCGATACTGTTCCTTCTCACCCCGCTCTACTGGGTCGGCGGCAACGCGCCGGCCCTGCTCACGTTCCAGACCCTGGTGCTCGCCGTCGGCGCGGTCCCGGTCTACTACCTGGCAAAGGACAAGATCGACAGCCGCTGGATCGCCCTGGCGCTGGCCGCCGCCTACCTGACCTACCCGGCTCTGCAGTACGTCAACCTCGCCGACTTCCACCCCGAGGCCATCGGCTTGGTGTGCCTCTTGTTCGCCTTCCTGGCCATAGCAAGGAAGAGGTTTGTCTGGTTCTATGTCCTTTGCGGCCTGGCTGCCATCTGCAAGGAGGACATGGTCCTGGCAGTGCTGGTTCTGGGCATCGTGGTCTACTTCCTCTACGACAAGCGCGCGGGGAAGTGGGTCACCGGCGTCTCCTTCGTCTACTTCCTGGGGGCGGTGTTCTTCCTGATACCGCACTTCGCCCCGGCGGGCTACCAGTACTCTTCCAGGCTTGCCAACTTCGGCAAGACACCGGGCGAGGCGCTCAAGAACTTCTTCATCCACCCCAGGCACACGTTCGAGGTCATCGCCACGAGGGAGAACCTCGCCTACATCATCGACCTGGTCTTACCCGTGGCGTTCATCTGTTTCTTCGCGCCCATCTACCTGCTGCCGGCGCTGCCCGCGTTCTTCATCAACATCATCAGCGCGTTCCAGTACCAGCACCAGGTTGTCTACCAGTACACCGCGGGGATAATTCCGTTCGTGTTCATCGCGCTCATTTTCGGCGTGCACAAGATCAAGAAGTGGATGGCGGGAGGGTTCCGGGCGAAGAAAGTGCTGGCAGGCGTGGCGGTCGTGGTGATCCTCTGCTCGCTCGCCAGTGGCTTCCTGTTCGGGCCCAGCCCGTTGGCCGGCACCTTCCGCGCCGCTGCCTACACCGGCGACAAGCACATCGACGCCATGAACAACGGCATCGCGCTGATACCGCCAACGGCCTCGGTGTCAGCGCAGACGTTCCTGCTGGCTAAGCTCTCCAGCCGGGAGAAGATCTACCAGTTCCCCGAGCCGTTCAGATGGCTCACCCCGGTTGATTTCTACCGGGGGCTCGGCGCCGACGGGCAGAAGATAATGTTCCCCAACACCTACAGGATGCCCGATCTGGGCCAGAGCATAGCGCCGCAGTACGTCGCGCTCGACCGCGGCGGCGAGCTGGGCATGCCGCTCAACGTATTCGACGGGCTGGTGGTGCGGCTACGGCGCGACGCGGGCTACACCCTGATCTACCGCCGCGACGGCGTCATGATCCTGAAGAGATGACCGGGGTCCGCTCTTGAAACCGCGCTGGAACAGGAGAGACTGGCTGGTCCTGCTGGCGCTGCTGGTCGTCACCGTGCTGGCCTGGTGGCGGGTGCTCTTCCTGAAGCAGTACTCCTTCGGCATCGAGACCGACTTCCTCAGGCAGTTCTACCCCGCGCGCGTCTACGAGGTGAAGGCGCTCGCCTCGGGCAGCTTCCCGCTGTGGAACCCGTACGTGCTCTCCGGCCAGCCGTTCTTCGCTTCTTACCAGACCGCGCTGCTCTACCCGTTCAACCTGCTGATGGTCGGGGCCTACGCCGCCGCCGGGGCGGCATTCCCCCTGAAGGCGCAGAACGTGTTCGTGGTGTTCCACCTCTACCTGGCCGGGGTCTTCACCTACCTGCTGGCGCGCGACCTCGACGCTGGCAGGACCGGCTCGACCATCGCCGCGCTGACGTTCATGTTCTCCGGCTTCATGGTGGCGCACGCCGGGCACATGAACCAGGTGTCGGCCGCCGCCTGGATGCCGCTCATCTTCCTGCTGTTCAACCGCGCCCTGGTGAGGCGCAAGTGGTCGTACTCGGTGGCCGCCGGAGGGGTGATGGGCATCGCCCTTCTGGCCGGACACTTACAATCGATCTTCTACCTATGCGCGCTGTTGCTGGGGCTGGTGGTGTTCCGGGCCTGGCAGCACTACCGCTCGGCGCCCGAGGTGGCCGGGCCGCTCTTCGGCATCGGGGCGCTGGCCCTGGCGGTCGCCATCGCGGGAGGACTGTCGGCGGCGCAGCTCATCCCGACCTACCAGCTCATCGGGCTCTCCACCAGGAGCAGGATCCCGTACGCCATCGCCCAGACCTCCAGCCTGCCGCGCTACCAGGTCCTCAACCTGCTGTTCCCCAAGTTCTTCGGGACCACCCCGCACAACTACGTCGGCGGCTGGCTCATGTGGGAGACCTACGGCTATAGCGGCATCGTCGCGGGAGCCCTCGGCGTGGTGGCTCTCTTACGCAAGAAGCGCGGCATGGCCATCTTCCTGTGGGTCGCGCTGATCGTCTCGCTGATACTGGCGCTGGGCCCGGGGGGCTACCTGTTCACCGCGCTGTTCAAGCTGGGCATCTTCGTCAACCGCTTCCACGACCCGGCGCGCATCGTGGTCATCTTCGCCTTCACATCCGCGCTGCTGGCGGGGCTGGGGGCGGGTCACATCGTGGAGGTCTACGGCTCGGGCGACCGGAAAGCCTCGGCCAACGTGGTCAAGCTGGTGGGGCTGCTGACGGGGCTGCTGGTGATCGTTGCGCTGGGGCTGGTGGCGTTCCTTTCGCTACGCAACGGCAAGGCGCTGGCGAACCACCTCGGCCTGCGGAGCATGATAATGCCCGTGCTGCTGGTGGTGGGGCTGCTCGTTGTACTGCTGGTGGCGAGGCAATTCAAGCTGAACGTGCGGGCGCTGGGGGCGCTGCTGATCGTGCTGGTGGCTGTCGATGTGATCCTGCTGAATGCGGGCTGGGTCGTCGTCAAGGTGAACCCCAACGACATCTACGCGGACAAGGCCGCCTCGACCGTGGTGGCTGCGCAGGCGCGGCCGTTCCGGGTGGAGACCGACGCGTTCAACATGTACCGGGCGTACGACGACGGCGCCCTCTATAGCATCGAGAAGGCCACGGGTGACGACTCGCTGGTACTGGCCGACTACGACAACTACCGGCAGATAATCCTGCCCCAGCAGGCGCCGGGGGTGCAGGTGGGCCTCTTCTACGAGGGCGCCATCAACTCGCCGATGCTGGACGCGGAAAACGACGTCTATTTCATGACCCGCAAGCCGATCAACCCCAAGCTGCTGGCGCCGGGCAAGCTCAAGCTCTTCGGCAAGTTCGGAAGCGTCTACGTGTACCGCAACACCACACCCCTGCCCAGGGCATTTGTGGTCGACGCGGCCGCCTACAGCGACAACCAGAAGGTCTACCAGGTGATGCTGGCCACGCGCGGCAAGGACCTGCACAACACTTCGCTGGTGGTGATGCCCTCCGTCGCGGCGGCTCGCGGGCAGGGCGCGCGGATCGGCGCGGTCTCACGCCCGGTCAAGGTGGTCTCGCAGTCGGCGAGCCGGCTGGTGCTGGCTGTCGACCCGGCGGCGAAGGGTCTCATGACCGTCTCGGAGCTGTATTACCCGGGCTGGCAGGCCTACCTGGACGGCAGGAAAGTCGATACGTTCAAGACCGACCTGATGTTCCGCGGGGTCATGCTGCCCGGCGGGCAGAAGACGGTCGAGTTCCGCTTCGAGCCGACGAACATCACCGCGGGCGCGGTCATCTCCCTTGTTGTCCTCGCGTTCTTGATAGGATACTTTGGTGCCCTGATCGTGAGGCGCCGCGTACGTAAGCGCGATGGAAAGGGAGAGCTTGAAGCTGTCGGTCCTGATACCGGTCCATAACGAGGAGTCCACCATCGAGGAGGTCGTGCGCCAGGTGCGCGCGGTCAACCTCGGGGACATCGAGCTCGAGCTGGTGATCGTGGACGACGCCTCCACCGACTCCACTCCCGAGAGGCTCGACGGGCTCGCCGGCGCCGAAGGCATCAAAGTCCTCACGCACCCGGCCAATCGCGGCAAAGGAGCCGGCATCCGCACCGGTCTCGACGCAGTCACCGGCGACTTCGTGATAATCCAGGACGCCGACCTGGAGTACGACCCGGCCGACTACCCCAGCCTTCTGGAGCCGATCCTGGCGGGCAGGGCGGACGTGGTATACGGCAGCCGGTTTAAGGGGCGGGTCAGCAACATGGCCCCGGCCAACCTCATGGCCAACAAGCTGCTCGCCTGGGCGGCGAGCATCCTCTTCTTCAAGCGGATCACCGACGAGGCCACCTGCTACAAGCTCTTCAAGACGGACGTGCTGCGGTCGTTCGACCTGGAATGCGAGCGCTTCGAGTTCTGTCCCGAGGCCACGGCGAAGACAGTGCGGGGGCGCTGGCGCCTGGTCGAGGTGCCGATCTCGTATGAGGCCCGCACGGTCGAGGCCGGCAAGAAGATCCGCGCCCGCGATGGACTCGAGGCGATCTGGACGCTGCTGCGGTACCGCTTCAAGCGCCTCCCCGCAAAATAGGGACAGGCCCCTTTGTTGCATATTGACCCCTGTTTTGCGTGACGAGGAGTGCGCGCCGCCTTGGTAGAAGCACTCTATACCATGAGTTCGGGCCCGCAGGAGATCCATCCGAAACGGCGCACCGGTTTCGCCGAACTTCTAGAAGAAAAGGCGTTTTGTTAGAATTGGGCGATTGAAATCGCCTCAAAGCTCAACAGGAAGCACATGATAGACAGACTCAAGGACCTCTGGCTCCACCGCGAGCTCCTGTTCAACATGACCAGGAAAGAGCTCAAGGTGAAGTATAAGCGCTCCGTGCTCGGCTTCGTCTGGTCGTTCATGACGCCGCTGATCATGCTCGCCGTCTTCAGCCTGGTGTTCTCGATCCTCAGCAGGAACAAGTACATGAGCTGGTTCGTGGTCTACCTCATGGCGGGCCTCTTCCCCTGGCTGTTCTTCGTGAACTCCCTGATGCAGAGCGTCGGCTCGGTCGTCGGAAACCCGGGGCTGGTGAAGAAGGTCTACTTCCCGAGGGAGGTGCTTCCGCTCGGGGCGGTCGGGGCCAACATCTTCCACTTCATAATGCAGATGATGATCCTGCTGGTGTTCCTCATCATCATCGGGTGGCACTTCTCGATACTTATCCTGTACCTGCCGCTAGTGATGCTGCTGGAGATTGTTTTAACCACCGGGCTCTCGCTCTTCATCTCCGCGGCGAACGTCTATCTCCGCGACGTCCAGCACTTCACCGAGGTCGCGACCATGGCGTGGTTCTGGCTGTGCCCGATCGTTTACACGATCGGCACCGTGGCGGGTGTGCTTGGGAGGTACTTCAAGCTTTACCTCCTCAATCCGATGACCAACATCGTCGAGATATACCAGTACATCATCTACAACCCCCGCGTCTACGCGGCACAGTCGTACGTCAAGGGCCCGACACGGCAGCCGCCTGTGGTCTACCTGTCTTTCTGGGGGATCACCGGCACGATCGTAGGCTCTATACTGTTGCTGGTGTTCGGGTACTACTATTTCATCAGGAAGGATCGGGGCTTTGCCGAACAGATCTGAGCCGGTGGCCTGAATGGCATCCGAATACGCCGTTGAGATAAAAGACGTCTCCAAGATGTTCAAGCTCTACCACGAGAACGTGCGGAGCCTGAAGGAGAAGGTGCTCTTCTTCAACAAGCGCGGGTACGAGGAGTTCTGGGCGCTCCAGGACATCGACATCCAGGTCAAGCCCGGAGAGACCCTGGGCATCATCGGGGCGAACGGGTCGGGCAAGTCCACCCTGCTGAAGCTCATGACCAGGATCCTGTATCCGACAACGGGCCAGGTCATCACCAACGGCACCATCGCCGCGCTGCTCGAGCTGGGCGCGGGATTCCAGCCGGACCTGACCGGCCGGGAGAACGTCTACCTCAACGCCTCCATCCTCGGCTTCTCCAAGAAAGAGGTCGACAAGAGGTTCGACGAGATAGTGGCCTTCGCGGAGATGGAGCGCTTCATCGACAACCACGTGCGCAACTACTCCAGCGGCATGTACATCCGTCTGGGCTTTGCCGTCGCCATCAATGTCGACCCCGACCTGCTCATAATCGACGAGGTGCTGGCGGTGGGCGACGAGGCGTTCCAGCGCAAGTGCCTGGACCGCATCGGAGAGATACAGGACACCGGAAAGACCATCGTCTTCGTCACCCACAACGTCGAGGTGACGCGCGAGATATGCTCGAGGGTGGTCATGATCGACCAGGGGCGCATCGTGAAGGAGGGCCAGCCCCGCGAGGTGGTCAACTACTACCACCAGTTCATGGAGAGCGAGGAGGAGGGCCGCGAGCGGGGCAACCGCCGGATCGAGGTCACCGGGGTGTTGCTCCTGAACGACCAGGACAAGGTCGTCAAGGACTTCCACACCGGCGATAACATGCGCATCCGGGTCGCCTACCGGGCCAACGAGCCCGTCGAGGACCCGGTGTTCGGTTTCTCCATCGACGACTACCGCGGCTACACCGCCTACGGCACCAACACCAGGCTCAAGGGGCTCAACCTGGGCACGGTCTCGGGCGAGGGCTACGTGGACTTCGACCTGAAGGCGCTGCCGATGCTGGACGGCCGCTACCTTGTCAGCGTCGCTATCCACTCGCGCGACGAGCAGACGGAGTACCACTGGCTGGAGAAGCTGTTCCCGTTCGACATGCACTCCGATATAACCGAGGACGTCGGCCTTCTCTACATACCTTCCGATGTGACGGTACACCCTGCGCCGGAGGGCGCCGATGGACCCTGACGAGATCGACGCGGAACAGATACTGGCGGACGTGGCCGGCGCGCTGGTCGAGCGCGAGACGGGCCGCAGCCAGTTGTATGCCTCCGAAGTGCGCGAGGTCGAGGACATCACCTACCTCATGCCCGGGGTGTGGCAGAGCATCGTCAACAGCCTGACCTCGCTCGACCAGAGCCTGGCCCCCCACGACGAGTTCGTGGTCGGCGAGCCGGAAGGCGCCGGGCCCTCGCGACGCGTCAAGGACTCCCTCAAAGACCTGGTGCGCAAATCGATCTTCTGGTACGTCAACCCCATCGTGGCCCAGCTGCACCGCGTGCAGGCGGCCAGCAGCCGCGCGCTCCACGACATCGCTGACGAGGTCAAGACCATCGACGA
This sequence comes from Actinomycetota bacterium, assembly GCA_003157385.1. Taxonomy (GTDB): domain Bacteria; phylum Actinomycetota; class Geothermincolia; order Fen-727; family Anoxymicrobiaceae; genus FEN-680. The sequence goes on from PMJJ01000084.1 coordinate 11,513, forward strand.
CCAGCTCGAGGTGATGCAGAGGGAAGATCTGCATGGCAGGCTGCGGGCGCTGGAGACAGAGATGTTCGGCGAGCGCATCGCCCGGCTCGAGCGAGCGTCCAGGAGCGGTCAGGGCCAGCCGGCAGCCGCGGAAGCGGCACAGCCCGGGAAGGCGCCGGCGCCGGTGAGCGACGGGGCGCCGTTCCGCTTCGACTACTTCTGGTTCGAGGGCATCCACAGGGGCGACCGCAACATGATCAAGACCCGCCAGCGTCAGTACCTGGAGTTCTTTGGCGGCTGCTCGAACGTGCTCGACATCGGCTGCGGGCGCGGGGAGTTCATCGAGTTGCTTAGCGAGAACGGCATAGGAGGCTACGGCGTCGAGATCGAGGCCGACGCGGTCAAGCTCTCGGTGGAGGCCGGGCTGGACGTGCGGCAGGCCGACGCCTTCGAGCACCTGGCGGGGCTCGACGACGATTCACTCGACGGCATCTTCCTCTCGCAGGTCGCCGAGCACCTCACCCCGGCGCAGCTCGTCGAGCTGGTGGGGCTGGCCTACCGCAAGATGAAGCAGGGCGCCAACATCGTGATCGAGACGCCGAACCCGCAGTGCCTGCTCATCTTCGCGAGCTTCTTCTACGCCGACCTCTCGCACGTGCAGCCGGTGCACCCCGAGACGATGAAGTTCCTGCTGACCTCCGCCGGCTTCAAGGACGCCGACATCAAGCTGACGAACCCTGTGCCCCGCAACATGAGGCTGGGCAAGATAACCGTCCCCGACAGGCTTCCTGGCGAGACCTGGGTGGACGAGCTGAACGCGAACGTCGAGAAGCTCAACTCGGTCCTTTTCGGTTACCTGGACTACGCCGCCGTGGCGCGCAAGTGACGAGGCGACAGATGGCACGAGACCTGACTGTGGTGATCCACGACTTCGACGGTTCGGAGGAGTCCGCCGCCTGCGCGCGCGCCCTGGCCGCGGTCGAGACGACGGGCACCAGAAAGCTGGCCGTGGTGGAGCGCTCCGGCGCGGACGCGGCCCGCAAGCTGCTGGCCCCGCTGGGATTCGAGGTCGTCGCGGTCCCCAACGGCTCCAGCCCCGGCCGGCGCAAGAACGCCGGGTGTGAGGCATCGGGCGGCGACGTCCTGTTGATATCGGGCGCGGCCGAACCGGCGGGTGATGATTGGCTCGACTCGCTGCGCGGCGAGGCGGAAGCCTCCGGCGCGGGCGTCGCCGGCCTCAAGGTGGTCGGAGGCACGGGAGAGGTCGTCAACGCCGGCTACCATGTCCTGCAGCCCGAGTGCGAGCTGCTGGGCCTGGGGGAGGGCCGCAAGGACGTCAACCAGTACTACTACGCCCGCGAAGTCGAAGGGGTCGGCTCCACCTGCATGCTCCTCACGCGCCAGGCCATCGAGGAGGTCGGCGGGTTCGACGCGGACTACAGCGACGGCTACGACGACGTCGACTTCTGCCTGAAGGCGAAGGCCGCCGGGCTGCCGGTGATATGCGCCGGGAGCGCGCGGGTCGTGCTCCGCGGGAGCGCAGACCGCACCGGCGACGAGGGCTCGCGCGCCGCCTACCGCGAGCGCTGGGCGGACCACTACCGCGACCGCTACGACACCAGGGTCATGTGGCACTCCTGGATCAACGCGCCCTCCGGCTACGCCGTCTCGTCGCAGTACATCGTCCTGGCGCTGGAGGCGCTGGGGGTCGACGTGCGCTACGGCTACGTCTATGGCGTGGAAGAGCCGCCGAACGCGGACGAGCGGATCATGGAGGTGCGGCGCAAGCCCAAGGACCTCGACGCCACCCAGGTCGTCTACGGCCAGGGGGACGTCTTCTTCAAGAACAGCGGCAGCTACAAGGTCGGCTACTCCATGCTGGAGGTGACCGGCATACCGCCTGACTGGGTCGCGCAGGCCAATGCGCTCGACGAGGTCTGGGTGCCATCGCACTTCAACCAGGATACCTTCTCCTCCAGCGGCGTCACCCGCCCGATACACGTCATGCCGCTGGGGGTGGACGTCGACTACTTCCACCCGTTCATCGAGCGCCGCGGCCCGGGGCGGTTCGTGTTCTCGTCGGTCTTCGAGTGGGGGGACCGCAAGGCTCCCGAGGCGCTGCTGACCGCCTACAACCGCGAGTTCTCCGCGGCCGACGACGTGCTGCTGCTGCTGAAGGTGAACAACAACGACCCGGCGGTGAACATCGAGCGCCACATACAGGCGATGGGCCTGGCGCCCGACCGCGCGCCGGTGACGATAGTCCTCAACCAGAGCGTCCCCAGCTACCAGATGGGGATGTTCTACCGCTCCAGCGATTGCTTCGTGCTGCCGACCAGGGGAGAGGGCTGGGGGATGCCCACCCTGGAGGCCATGGCCTGCGGCCTTCCCGTGATCAGCACCGCCTGGAGCGCCCAGACCGAGTTCTTCAACGACGAGGTCGGTTACCCCATCAAGGTGAAGGGGCTTGTCCCGGCGACCGCGCGCGGCGCGTATTACGAAGGGTTCCAGTGGGCCGACCCGGACGTGGACCACCTGGCAGCTCTGATGCGACAGGTCTACCAGAACCCGGCGGAGGCCAGGGCGAAGGGCCTCGCCGCGTCCGTCGCGGCACGCGAGAAGTGGACCTGGACGGCCGCCGCGGAGCGCATCAAGAAGCGCCTCGGTGAGATTTCGTCGCGATGACGATGCTATAATCTGTGGGAAATCCACGGATACCCCTCTTTGAGAAGGCGGTGGGAGTTGTTGAAGAAGCGCTCAGGTGAGAAGTCACCCCCTGAGCTCGCGACCGAGGAGACGCTCCAGGAGCTTAACCTGCGGCTGCGCGAAAAGGGCTCCAACGGGCACCGGATACAGTCGTTCGACGACCGCGACCTGATGGAGACCCTCCACCGCGCCAACGCCGGCTACGACAAGAACCAGCCCGGTCGGCCCAAGGGCGGCAAGTCGATCTTCAAGCGCATGGTGCGCAAGCTCATCGGCTGGTACGTCGATCCCGCCATCGACCGCCAGCGCGAGTTCAACGCCTCGCTCACCCGCACCATCAACGAGATGAAGCGCTACCTCGACCACATCCAGATAAACGAGGACATTCTCTCGACCATCATGCACCGCGACCTGGCGCTGTTCCGCGCCAACGTGCTGTTCCTCAACAAGTATCTCGAGCGGCGCATGGTCGACTTCGAGAACGAGCTCACGCTGGTGCGCACGGTCGGCGCCGTGGGCACCGACGGCGGCAACGGCGGAGGGCACACCGAAGACCTGCTGGCGACCATAGACGTGCTGACCCTGGAGCAGCGCGTCCACGGCTCACCCAGGATGGTCAAGGACCGTCAGCGCATCTACCTGCCCTACTTCAAGAACCGCCACAACGTGCTCGCCATCGGCTGCGGCAGGGGCGAGCTCCTGCAGCTGTTCGAGCAGGAGGGCATCAGGGCGAAGGGGACCGAGACCAACCCCACGCTGGTGGGCTACTGCAAGGACAACGACCTGGACGTGATGCTGGTCGACCCGGTGGAGTACCTCGAGGCCTGCGAGGAGGACTCGCTGGACGGGATCGTGCTCTCGCGGTTCGCCGGTCACGCGCCGCCCGCCCGGTTGATCAAGCTGCTGACGCTCTGCAGGCAGAAGCTGACGGACGAGGCCCCGTTGGTCATCGAGACCCCCAACCCGTTCTCGCTCTACGCGGTGGCGTCGTATGCCCTGGAGAGCGCGACCCAGGCGCACCCGCTGCACCCGGAGACGCTCAAGCAACTCTGCCTCTCCTACGGGTTCTCGGACCCGACGGTCATGTTCCTCAACCCGCTGCCGCCGGAGGAGCACCTGGAGGAGGTCGACGCCGTCGCCAGCGGCGCGATTCTCGAGTCCAGGCAGCAGGAGCTCTTCCACCAGATCAACCTGAACTTCTCCAAGCTCAACAGGATCCTCTTCAGCCACCGCGACTACGCCGTTCTCACCAGGCGGGGCAGGAGGGAGTGAGCTTGGACGACAGCAAATACTTCAAGGGCGTCGATCTCGCCGACGAGAACAACGCCTACACCAAGCAGATAAACATGGTCGGAGAGAACAAGCGCGTGGTCGACTTCGGCTGCTACACAGGAGGCGTCGCGGCCGTGCTGGCGGAGCGGGGCTGCACCGTGACCGGCATAGAGATAGACGCCGAGGCGGCGGAGGAAGCCCGCAAGGTCTGCGACCAGGTCATCGTGGCCGACCTCGACACTCTCGACCTTGCCGCAGCGCTCGGAGACGAGAAGTACGACGTCGGGCTCTTCGGCGATGTGATCGAGCACCTCAAAGACCCCAGGAGCGCACTGGTGGGCATGCGCCAGGCGCTGGCGCCCGGCGGCTACGTGGTGCTCTCGGTGCCCAACGTGGCGCACGCAAGCGTCCGGCTGGCGCTGCTGCGGGGCCAGTTCGACTACGAGGACACAGGGATCCTGGACGCCACCCACCTGAGGTTCTACACGCGCGAGAGCATCGCGGACCTGCTGGAGAGCTGCGGCTACCTGGTGGACGTGATGGACTGGGTGGACATGAAGGTCAGCGAGGAGCAGCTGCACGAGGCCCTGGACCCGCTGGGCCTTTCCAACATGGCCGAAGTCGCTAGGGCCTTCTCCGAGTGGGAGGCCGTCGCGTTCCAGTACATTGTCAAGGCGGTCCCTGCGACCGAGGAGGCGCTTGTGGAGAGGCTGTCCGACGAGAAGGTCAAGGCGGAGCAGCAGCTGAAGGTGCTCGAGCTGGAGGTCACCGAGCTCCGCAAGATGAAAGAGAACCAGCAGAAGATGGAGGAGGACCTCGCCAACGCCAGGGCGGAGGTAGTCCACGCGAGCGAGGAGCTCGAGAAGTCAGGCGAGTACGCCAGGGGGCTCGAAGGTAGGATCCAGGAAAAGGACGCTTACATTAACCAGCTGGAGAACGCCGTGGCCGAGAGCAGGCAGTTGCTCGAGGGCTGCCAGGCTCAGATCGCCGAGATGGGCGCGACCATGGAGGAGCTGGATGAGCGCACTTCAAAGAAAAAGAAAAAGAAGTAAAAACGCACCACCGGTTCCTGACGCCATTGGTGCGTTTTCAGGCTTACTGCGACTCGCCGCCCCGGCGGGTTTTTCTCTTCGCCGATGACGCGGCCCGCTTAACGGTCGTTCCCACTCCCTCGTTCTTCAGGTAGAACTTCAGTTTCTCGCCCGCGCTGGAGGCCGGCGTGATGGGTGGAGGAGGCGGAGGAGGAGGCGGCTGCGGCAGTATCCGGTCTTTTCTCTCCTCCCAGTCGGGGGAGTGCTCAGGCGAGGCCACCCACTCGCGCAGCGCGCCGGTGGTGGCCGCGTAGCTGAACTTCTCGAACACGTACTTCTTGAGGCGCTCTCCGGTGCGGGCCAGCCCTTCGGGGTCGGCCGCGAGCTCCAGTATCTTCTGCCCCAGGGCGACCGGGTCCCCGTCGGGGAATCTGTAGAGCAGGCCCTGTGCGGCAAACTCCTCGGTCAGCTCGCACAGGTCGGTGGAGAGCGACGGCAGCGCCGCCACCGCCCAGTCCATTATCCTGTTGCGGCTCCCGAACATGACCTCGTAGGTGTCGGAGTCGATGTTGACGCCGACGTCGCACGACAGGTAGTAGGACCGGGCCACGTCGCGCTCGATCCAGCCCTCCAGCAGGAAGTTGTCGCGCAGCGGGCTCTCCTCGACAAGCTTCACCAGGGTCGGATAGGTCAGCTCGTCGTGCCCGTCGATGCTGCCCCCGGTGGACACGTACTTCACGCGGGGGTTCCTCTCCATCGCGTAAGTGAGGCCTTCGAAGAGCGTGGAGGTGTCGGTCCAGGTGTTGTAGCCGCCGCTCCACAGCACCAGGAAGTCACCCTCGGTGCGGGCGCGAAGCTCGCGCGCGCCCTCCTCGCGCAATGGCGTGTCGGGATAGGCGTTGGGGATGTCGGCGACGAAGTCGTAGCCCGCGGTCGACGAGGTGAGCCTGCCGGCGTAGGCCAGCTCGCCGATGAGCTCGTACTTCTGCCGCAGCGCCACGGTGGAGAAGCGGTCGGCCCTCCTCAGGACCCCCTCGTCCATCCGGAAGAAGTGCTCCAGGAAGGCGTCGTCGGAGTAAGTGGCTGCCTTGAGCTGCGCCTCGGCCAGCAGGCACCCGTTGATGTCGGCCCACAGCGGCTGCTCGAGCCCCTTCACGCAGGCCACGTACGAGGGGTACGAGTTGACCCCCAGGACGCAGTCCGGCTCGAACTCTTCGGCCAGGTCGGTCAGCAGCGTGCCGCACTCGGCCTCGGCGGGCGTCACCGAGTAGATGGTGCAGCCGCGCTCCTCGGTCTTCACCACGTCCGGCAGGTCGTCGTCGTAGACGAAAGGTATGCGCAGGCCCGCGATCACCAGCTCGTGGCCGTCGGCGATCAGCGGCTCGGAGAAGTGCCAGGTCCGCGCACCGGGCGCGTAGAATTTCCTCAGGTTCTCAAATGGCAAAGGGACGTGTCCGACCACCAGCACCTTCGACAAGTATCCTCCCGGGGTATTGAACGCGGTTCCAGGACAGGGCAATTATATTGCCAGCGACCCCCGACCGCTACCGGTCCGAGATTTCTTGTCCTAGAATAGCCCCTGCGGTCGTATAAACTACCGTGCGGACGACACGGGTGGCCGACCGGTACCACGGGGCGCGCACGTCATACTGGAGATGGCTATTTGAAGATCGCTTATTTCAGCCCGTTGAACCCTATCAAATCAGGGGTCTCAGACTACTCGGAGGAGCTGCTCGAGTACCTGGGCGGATACGGGCGGATCGACCTTTTCATCGACGACTACAAGCCCACCAGCTCGTGGATCTACGAGCACTTCAACGTCTACAACTTCCGCCGGATCTTCGAGAACCACGGCAAGAACGACCACGACGTCAACATCTACCACATCGGGAACAACGACAACCACTCCTACATCTACTCGGTCTGCCAGCAGTACCCCGGGGTGGTGGTCCTGCACGAGCCGATGCTCCACCACTTCGTCTTCTCGCAGACAGTGGGGAACAACCGCATCCGGGATTACCTGCGCGAGCTCGACTACTGCTACAAGGCCGAGCGCTCGCAGATCGTGAAGGTGACGCTGGAGGAGCGCGACGAGAACGCCTGGTACGACTACCCGCTGGTCGACCGCATCGTCGACTCCAGCCTGGGCGTGATCGTCCACTCCGAGTATGCCAGGGCCAAGGTTCTCGACGTCAATCCCAACGCCCGGGTCAAGAAGATCCTGCACCACTGGGCTCCGCAGAAGGCTGACCACGAGAGGTCGCCCGAGCTCATCCGCGAGATCCTCGGCTTC
>PMJJ01000025.1:0-281 GCA_003157385.1 Actinomycetota bacterium
TCCGAAGTCTTCTTTCCGATGTCCTTGATCTTGTCCGTGTCCATAGTCACCCTCACTCTCCAATCACTGAACATGTATTATCACTTGGTCAATTCTTAGTACCCGAAGCGTATCCTCCTTTAAGCCGCGGATGCTGTAAAGAGACCAGTGCTATATCTCCCCGAAGCCTGGGCAATCTCCAAGAGAGCCCTCTAACTGATGACCGAAGAAAGCAGGTATTCTTTGGCCTTCCCGGCGTCCTCCCACCCTTCGATCTGCACTTCTTTCGCCTCCAGCCGTTT
>PMJJ01000025.1:377-9006 GCA_003157385.1 Actinomycetota bacterium
ACACGGTCCAGCTTTATCCTGCCGCTTTCGCAGTCATACTCGTACTTGTTCCTGCAGCCTTTCGGCACCTCGACGATGACATCCACGATGTCCGGGAACTTCTCATTAACCATTGTTGTCTTCCTCCTTCTCTCGCTGGTCTAATTGCCGAATCCATTCTGTTTTGTCTCGCCCCAGGAAAGAGAATCACACTGGCACCTGTGTCTTTTCTATCACGACTCGCTATCCCGAGTGTGTAGCATAAGAGATCCTGACTCGTTCGGGAATCAGTTTTTGAACCAGCAGAAGCTCGACGGAAGTCGTCGCTCAGCTTAAACACTCCTCTATTCCAATGCCCATTTCTCTTATAAGTTCTTTCGCTCGAAGTATCTGCTTCTCTTTCGGTGGCTTGAGCAGTTTCTGTATTCTTTCAGTGCCGATAACACAACATTTTGACAGAACGCTTCCGAGGGCGACGAACAACGCCTCAACATCTGGGTCAAGCCGGGTTAGGTGTATGAAGCTTCTCAATCTTGTTGGTGATATTCCGAGCGTTGCCGCAAACTCGGCCTGAGAGCGCCACTTCCCACTATCCATCTCATTCTTTAACTCTCGACCAAGAACAACCGGGTTGCGGTATATTCCCTCTTTTCCATCGACTTCCGTCAGCCATCTCGTTTCGAAACGGGGTAGTTTGCATCTGATAGTAAAGGTTCTACTTTTCGTAGCGTTTGGGCCACCACTCCACAACAGACCTCACTTCACCGCATAGGGGATTTGAACAGGGAGGTCGATCTCTGTCGCGGGGGGAGTATCTTCCCGCGAGTCTAACTTGGGGGGTGACAGAAGCCCGAAGGGCTTCGCCCCCAGGGGGGAGGGACTCCCCCCTGGGGAAGGAGCGGAATCCTGAACAGCAAACCCTCGACAAGCTGGGACTCACGCAGGGTGAAGCGACGGTTCAAATTCCCCTATGCGCCAGCACTCCCCATTGCGTCACCAATCAGCCGGTCGATCTCTCCGCGCGTAGGCATCGCCGGCGCGGTCCCGATCTTTGTGACCGACAGGGCCGCGGCGGCGTTCGCGAACTCGACCGCCTCGAAGAACCCCTCGCCCTCCGCGATGGCGGTCGCCAGCGCTCCGCTGAAAGCGTCGCCAGCGCCGGTAGCGTCGACCGCCGCCACCTGGATGCTGGGGATGAACCGCTCCTCCGTGTTGTCGACCGCGAACACGCCCCGCGACCCCATGGTGATGACCACGCTCTTCGTTCCTTTGCCCATCAGGACCCGGGCCGCCTCAGACGCGTCCTGCGGGGTGGTGACGGTGACGCCGGAGAGGATGGAGGCCTCGACCTCGTTGGGGGTCAGGATGTCCACCAGCGCCAGGAGCTCGTCGGGCACCTCGCACGCCGGGGCCGGGTTGAGGATGATACAAGCACCCTTTCCCGTCGCTATGCCCAGCGCCGTGCCCACAGCGACCATGTTGGTCTCCAGTTGAGTGAGGAACACGGGGTTACCCTCTATCACCTCGCGCGCGTTCTCGATATCGGCTTCGGTGATGCAGGAGCAGGCCCCCAGCGCCACCAGGATCTTGTTGTCGCCCGTGTTCTCGTCGACCATTATCAATGCCGCGCCGGTCGCCAGCTCGTCGTCCTGCATGACGTAGGTGGTGTCCATGCCCTCACCCTGGAAGCTCTCCAGCGCTATCCGGCCGAAGTCGTCCCTGCCGATCTTGGTGATCATGTCCACCCGTGCACCGGACTTGTGAGCCGCCACGCCCTGGTTCGAGCCCTTGCCCCCCGGGCCGATCAGGAAGCCGTCGCCCTTGACGGTCTCGCCGGTCTGCGGAAGGTGCGGGGCCCTGGCCATCAGGTCGACCACGAAACTGCCCATCACCGTTACTCGCGGTTCAGTCATTCCTCACGCTCCTGCCTTGACACATTACCGGATTCTAATCTCCCGCGGCCCAGTCCACGACAGTATGCACTTTCCCCTGAGTGATGATGTGCAGGTTGTTCATGCGCCGCTGGAAGAATCCCTTCTCGACCTCGACCTGGTCGAGCATGGCCATCTTCTCGATGTAGAACTTCTCAGAGCCCACCCGGTACCCGAACAGGTTTCCCGCGAACCGGTAGTAGTCCCCGATGGTCGTGCCGGGGGGCAGGAACTGGTACTTGGCGAAATATATCTGCCGCACGTCGTAACCCTGTCCCTGGTTGAGGCGGTTCACCCGCTCGATGGCCCGGCGCAGGGAGCTGGCGTCCCTGACCAGCTTTACCGCCACTGAGTCGGCGAGCATGTCCCCGTGGAAATAGAGCAGGTCCGCCATGCGCACGTTATAGCGCGAAGAAAACCGCAGCCCTATCAAGCACGCCAGGACTACCAGGTAGATCCCGATCAATGGCAGTCTTGCCCCGGCGGTCATCCGGACGAAGAAGAGGCTCAGCGGGATGAACACGTAGAGCAGTAACAGCAGGTTCGGCACGTACTCCGCCTGAAACTGCTGCGGAGGCTGGACGTTGATCCCCATTTGCAGGTGGGCGACCTCGTGCGCCATCACCGCGGTAGCCTCGTCGACGGGCAGGTCCGCGTTCAGCATCCCGGTAGTGACCCCCACGGTCGGGCCGCACTCGCCGTCGATGAAAGCCATGGCGTTCGACCGGTTACGGTCGGTGAGGAATATCAGGTTTGGCGGCTCCATTCCAGCCGCAATGCTCATCGCTCCAAGAGCGTTCTCGAACTTCATCGCCTCAGGGTCGCTGAGAACGTTCACCGATGCGTTCACGTAATGGGAGAATTTGTTGCGCGATGTGATCGGCCGGTAGATGAATTCACCTACGATGGCCGCGATCAGGATGATGAGATATGGCGCGAACAGGAGAAGCGGCGGCCACAACGATACGTCAACGGTGTAGTTCGCAAAGTTAGGCAGGCCGAATCCGGATCCGAATGAGTATACGAACAAAGCCACCAGGCCCACAATGCCGACGGCAGCCGCGACGAAGGGGAAGAAAAGCCAGAAATTCCTCTTCCACAAGGCCCGCATGTTCTCGCGGGTGCTCTGCATTGCCCTGGGCAGGTCGGCCAACTGATACTCCCCGTTTTCGACGCATCGCCGAAACCGTATAGCAACGCGGCATGGGATGTCCATAGAGGGCCTCGCGTGCCTATGTCTCGACTGATTCGTGACACGGTCACCGCAGGAGGCCGGCTTGCCCGGTTGAAGTCTGGCAGGTATGAAGCTTACGTTCCTGGGCACCAGGGGATACATCAAGCCGCGGACGGAGCGGCACTACATGATGGCGTCGCTGCTGGTCTCTTACCGTCATACGAAGGTCATCATCGACCGCGGCGAGGACTGGATCGGCAACGATAACTGGTACGACGCAAATGCCGTGCTGGTAACGCACGCGCATCCCGATCACGCCTGGGGACTCAAGGCAGGCGCGCCCTGCCCGGTCTATGCCAGCAAAGACTCCTGGGAGCGGATGGGGTCGTTCAAGATCGATAAGAGGCGCACCGCGGGCATCCACGAGCCCGTGACGCTGGGCGACATCACCTTCGAGGCATTGGGGGTGGAGCACTCGACCCGCGCGCCAGCAGTGGGCTACCGCGTCACCTGCGGCCGCCACTCGTTCTTCTATGCGCCCGACCTGGTCTACATCTACGACCGGCAGGACGCCCTCGGCGGCGCGGATATTTACATCGGTGACGGCTCCACGGTGGACATATCCTTCGTGCGCAAGCGGGACGACACCCTCATCGGCCACTCCCCCATCCGCACCGAGCTGACCTGGTGCCATAAGGAGGGCGTCCCTTTGATGATCGTGACCCACTGCGGGGCCCAGATCGTGGGGGCCGAGGACGAGCAGGTGCTGATCGACCGCATCGACGCGTTCGCCGCCGAGCGCGACGTGAAGGCCGCCGTGGCGTTCGACGGGATGGAGCTGCTGCTACGCTGAATGCAAAATGGGGGGCTGGGGCCTACCCCCTTTTTGGATTTTCAGGGGAGGTCGATGAAGGCCAGTGTCCACATGGCGCTGGCCGTGATGCTGAAGATGCCCGCGATGGCCGACGCGATCGCCCACGCCAGCAGGAAAGCCACTAGGCTCAGCGCGATGAGAAACGCGTTGTGGTGCTTGTCGGCGGTATTGAAGATCCAGGAGAGCGGGGTGGAAAGGATCGCGATGACGATGGCACTGACGATGGTGCCGGCGATCGTTATCACCAGGACATAGAGCCAGGTCAGGACCACTTCCCTCCAGTAGTCCTTGAACGTGATGCCGGCCAGCTGCACCGACTCGAACAGCCCCTTGTTCTCCAGGACCAGGTGGCGCGCGGCGAGCTCGAACAGGATGCTCATCACTATCACCACCAGCGCGAACCCCACGCCGAGTATCAGCGCCCCCAGGCAGGGAAGGATGAACCCCTTCTTCCCGATCGTCCACCAGAACAGGTAGGAGGGGACCACGAATATCGCCAGCACCACCAGATAGCCGATCAGCAGCGCGAAGTAACGGGGGAAGTGGGTCTTGCCCCACTCGAACGCGCCGCGCAGCCCGGAGGGCCTGCCCCGCTCTATCTCCGCCACCGCACCGATCGCCGCGGCCTGCGCGAACGCACCCGCCGCCAGGACCGCCAGCCCCACCAGCGCCCCGATGACGATGAACAGCGCCCAGAACGCCGCGTTGCCGTGGGCGAAGTCGGTTATCTTCTGGCCGACCATGTGCAGAGGGCTCAGGCCCGAGAGGCCGCGTGGGATCGGGCTCTGCACCCACAGGCTGAATCCCGCCGAGCCTCCACCCGCCAGCGCGATCACGAACGCGATCGGCCAGAGGTAGCGGTTGGTCCGCACGTGGAACCACGCGCGCTTGAACGTCTCGAAGCCTTCGTTTACCAAAGCAGGACCTTTCGGTCAGCCGATCTTGCAGGTGAGCGTGCCGATACCTTCTATCGACATCTCGATCTCGTCGCCGCGCTCGACCGGGCCTACGCCTGACGGGGTCCCGGTCATGATGACGTCCCCCGGGCAGAGCGTCATGATGCTCGAGATGAACGAGACCAGCCGCGGGACGCCGGCGATCAGTCTAGATGTATTCGATCTCTGCTTGACCGTGCCGTTGAGCTCGAGCGACAGGTCCAGCCCGCCCGGGTCCAGCTCGGTCTCGACCCACGGGCCCAGCGGGCAGAATGTGTCGAAGTTCTTGGCGCGCGTCCACTGGCCGTCGGACATCTGCAGGTCTCGGGCGGTCATGTCCAGCCCGCAGGTGTAGCCGAAGACGTAGTCGAGCGCGTCGTCCTCTGAGACCTGGAAGGCGGTGCCTCCGATGACCACGGCAAGCTCCGCCTCGTAGTCGACCTGGCTGGACCTCTGAGGGTAGATCACGGTGCCACCGGGCTCCAGGAGCGTACTGGGCGCCTTGAGGAAGAGGGTCGGCTCCCCGGGGATCTCCATGCCGAATTCCTCGGCGTGGTCGCGGTAGTTGAGCCCGATGCAGACGATCTTGGTCGGCACCACCGGGGCAAGCGGTGAGATATCCGAGTGGGGCAGCTTCTGGAACGACTCTTCCCGATCCGAGTCCTCGAAGGGCTCCCAGGCTATCGGCTGGACGCCGTCATCCATGTAGATGCCGTAGCCTGCCAGCCCGTTCTGAAGAAACCTGGCGAGCCGCATGTCCTCCCCCTCTCCCGCGCAACGCTAGGCGTCAGGCTCCTGCTTCTTGTGCATCAGCCCGAACTCTATCGAGTCCACCAAGGCCTGCCACGACGCCTCGATGATGTTCTCGCTGACGCCGATGGTCCCCCAGGACTTGGTCCCGTCGCCGCTCTCGATGAGGACCCGGGTCACTGCCGCGGTGCCCTTCTTCTCGTCGAGGACCCTGACCTTGTAGTCGTTGAGCTCGATGTCCTTGAGCGCCGGGAAGCTGCGGCCGATGGCAATCCTTATCGCGCGGTCGAGGGCGTTGACGGGGCCGTTGCCCTCGGCGGTCGCGATGAGCCTCCTGCCACTGACGTGGATCTTCACGGTGGCCTCCGTCATAACCCGCCCATCCTCGCGCTTCTCCATGATGACGCGGAACGACTCCAGCTTGAAGAACTGCTTGTGCGTCCCCAGCGCCTTGCGCACCAGTATCTCGAATGAGCCGTCCGCGGCCTCGAACTGGTAGCCGACGCGCTCGAGCTCCTTGATCTGCTTGAGGATGTCGCGGAGCTGTTCCGGGTTGGCGTCCAGGTCGAAGCCGAGCTCCCTGGCCTTCAGCGTCAGAGTCGACTTGCCCGAGAGCTCCGAGACGACGATGCGCTGGATGTTGCCGACCAGATCAGGCCGGATGTGCTCGTAGGTGCGGGCCTCGCTCTTTACGCCGCTGGCGTGGATGCCGCCCTTGTGGGCAAACGCGCTCATGCCCACGAACGCCTGGTGCGCGTCGGGGTGAATGTTGGCGAGCTCGCTGACGTAGTGGGCCAGGTCGGTCAGGCCCCCGAGCTTGTCCCGGGGCAGGCAGTCGACGCTCATCTTGAGCACCAGGTCGGGGATGACCGAGCAGAGGTTGGCGTTCCCGCACCTCTCCCCGTATCCGTTGATGGTGCCGTGCACCATGCCCACGCCCTCGCGGACGGCCTCCAGGGTGTTGGCCACCGCGCAGTCACTGTCGTTGTGCGCGTGGATGCCCAGCGGCACTCCGACCCTGGCCTTCACTTCCTTGACGATGGTCGCGATCTCGTGGGGAAGCATTCCGCCGTTGGTGTCGCAGAGGACCACCCATTCGACGCCGGCCCCGGCCGCCGCCTCTACGGTCTTGAGAGCGTAAGACGGGTTCTCCCGGTAGCCGTCAAAGAAATGCTCCGCGTCAAAGAGGACCTCCTTGCCCTTCTTCTTCAGGTACTTGACCGACTCGGCGATCATGTAGAGGTTCTCGTCGAGCGAGATGCTCAGGGCTTTTTCCACGTGAAGGTCCCAGGACTTGCCGACGATGCAGACGGTGGTGGCCGCTACGCCGGCCAGGGCCTTCATCTCCTTGTCGCGCGAAGCCGAGGTCAGCGCCTTGCGCGTCGAGCCGAACGCCACCAGCTTGGAGTTGGCGAGCTCGATCCCCGCGGCCGCCTCGAAGAACTCGCTGTCCTTGGGGTTGGAGGCCGGGTAGCCGCCCTCGATGTAGTGCATCCCGAACGCGTCCAGGCGCTTCAGTATCTTGATCTTGTCCTCGAGCGAGAAGGAGATGCCCTCGCGGGCCGCTCCGTCCCTCAGGGTCGTGTCGTACAGGAAGACGTCGGGCACGTTGCTCCTCTTGTCGTTAACGAAAGTCTTGGGGTAAGACCAATCTACTCACCTGTTACCGTCTTCACGCTGTAGTCGAGTATGACCTTTGGTTTGGGCGGCCTATCATCTTTGTTCCTCCCGTTGCGCGCCTCCAGCGCGCAACGTCCGTCACCGCGCAACCTACGTCACGGGGGTCCCGTGCCCCCTGGTGAACTCCTTGAACTCCTTCATCAGCCTCACGGTGATCGGGCCGGGCTTGCCGTCCGCGATCGGCCTGTCGTCGATGCGGGTGACCGGGGCGATCTCGGCGGCCGTCCCTGTCAGGAAGCACTCGTCCGAGGTGTAGCACTCCACCAGCGACAACTGCTCCTCGCGGATGGGGATGCCGAGCTCGCCGCATATCTGGAACACCACCATGCGGGTGATGCCGTTGAGTGCGCCGGTGTTGGTCGGCGGCGTGATGACCGCGCCGTCCAGCACCACGAAGAAGTTGTCAACCACACACTCGGTGATGTAGCCGCTGTCGTTGAGGACCAGGCCCTCGTCGGCGCCGGCGTGCAGCACCTCCAGGTGCGCCAGAATGTGGTTGAGGTAATTGAGCGACTTGATCTGCGGGCTGAGCGCGTCCGGATTGCTGCGCCTGGTTGAGACCGTCACCAGCCTCAGGCCCTGCTCGTAGACCTCGTCAGGGTAGATCTTAATGGTGGAGGCGATGATGATGACGTTGGGGTTGGCGCACTTGGTAGGGCTGAGCCCCAGGTCGCCCTTGCCGCGGGTGACCACCAGCCTGACGTAGCCGTCGGTTATGCCGTTGACCTTGACCGTCTCGCAGACCTTGGCCTTCAGGTCCCCGGTCTCCATCGGTATCGCCAGCCTGATCACCCTGGCCCCGTTGTAGAGGCGCTTGAGGTGCGCGTCGAGCATGAAAACGTTGGAGTCATACACCCGGATGCCCTCGAAGACCCCGTCCCCGTAAAGGAGGCCGTGGTCGAACACCGACACCCTGGCGTCGTCCTCGTCCACGAACTGCCCGCCCACGTATATCTTCAGCCCCATGTCCTCTCCTTAGTTCCCCTCGCGCACGTACCTGGCTATCAGGTCGCCGACCTCGTCGGTCCCCATCCCCATCTTCCCGGCCGACAGGCTGGGGATGTCGCCCGATCCCAGCGCCCTGATGATGGCGTCCTCTATCAGCGTGGCGGCCTTCTTCTCGCCCAGGAAATCGAGCATCATCTGGACAGCTGCGATCGCGGCCAGCGGGTTGATGACGTTCTTGCCGCTGTACTTGGGCGCCGAGCCCCCGATGGGCTCGAACATCGACGTCCCGGTCGGGTTGATGTTACCCCCCGCGGCGATCCCCATGCCGCCCTGTATCATCGCGCCCAGGTCGGTGATG
>PMJJ01000004.1 GCA_003157385.1 Actinomycetota bacterium
ACCTCTTCTTCATGAAGGACCCGGAAAAGGCGTTGTACCACTCCCAGAAGGCTCTGGCGCTGGCGACCAGCCAGCATGACATAACCAGGCCCTTCGTGTCGCTGCAGAATGTCATCGACCTGGTGCTCAGCGGTCAGAGGAAGATCAAGCGCGTGCCCTTCCAACAGATGAACCGGATCAACCGGGACACCGATTGAGTAGGGGGCAGGCTTCAGTCTGACCCTACAGCACATTGGCGCTTCGAACTTTGCGCCGGTGGTGTCGTCGCGAAGCGAGGCACCTCTGGCGTGTCAAAGCACGCTCCTCATGAACCCGTCCATCTGATCAGCCGCGATCTTGCCCGCGCCCATCGCCTCAATGACGGTCGCCGACCCCGTGACGATGTCGCCTCCGGCGTAGACTCCCGGAATGCTGGTCGCGAACGTCTCCGATGAGACATCGATGTAGCCGCGCTTGTTGAGCTCGAGAGCGGGAGCGGTGGAGGTCAGAAGAGGGTTCGCCCGGGTACCGATCGCCATGACCAGCGTGTCGGTCTCGACGGTGAAGAAGTCGCCCGCTATCGGCACGGGCCTGCGCCGGCCAGACTCGTCGGGCTCTCCCAGCTCCATTCGCTGGCACACCACCGCCCGGCAGGCGCCGTCCTCCCCCAGCACCTCGACGGGGTTGGTGAGCATGTGGAAGACGATACCCTCCTCGGCCCCGTGATCGACCTCTTCCTTGCGCGCCGGCATCTCCACGCGGGAGCGCCTGTAGACGATGCTGACGTCGGCCCCCATCCGCAGCGCCGTTCGCGCCGAGTCCATCGCCACGTTGCCTCCGCCGACCACTACCGCCCTTCCACCCCGCTTGACCGGCGTGTCGTACTCGGGGAAGCTGCGCGCGCGCATCAGGTTTGACCTGGTGAGGAACTCGTTGGCGGAGTAGACCCCGTTGAGGTTCTCACCCGGTATCCCCATGAACATCGGCAGCCCCGCGCCGATTCCGATGAACACCGAGTCGAAGTCCCTCGCCAGGTCCTCGAGAGTAGCGGTCCGGCCCACCACGAAATCGAGCTGGAGGTGGACACCCATCTTTTGAAGGAAGCCCACCTCGCGGTCGACCACCCACTGCGGCAGCCGGAACTCCGGTATCCCGTACGTGAGCACACCGCCGGCGACGTGCAGCGCCTCGAACATTGTCACCTCGTGCCCTCGCTTGGCGAGCTCGCCCGCCGCCGTCAGCCCGGCGGGCCCCGAGCCCACCACCGCAGCGCGCAGCCCCGTGCTCTTCGCGCTCACGGCCGGCGCCGATTCGCCCAGTGCCGCCTCCCGGTCGGCCAGGAACCTCTCGAGCTTTCCGATCGAGAGCGGGTCGCCTTTCTTGCCCAGCACGCACTCGGCCTCGCACTGGCGCTCCTGCGGGCAGACCCGGCCGCAGACGCCGGGCAGCAGGTTTTCCTCTTTGATCTTCGCGAGCGCCGACGCCGGGCCGGCCTCTTTGATCTCGGCCACAAACGCCGGGATGTCGATGCCCACAGGGCAGCCTTTGACGCAGCGCGGCTTCTTGCAGGCGAGGCAGCGCTCCGCCTCAGCGCCGGCCTCAGCGTCGTCGTAGCCGAGCGCGACCTCGCCGAAGTCTCCTGTCCTCTCCTCCGGCGGCCTGCGCCTGACCGGTATCTTGTCGGGCTTGAGCCTGTCAGCCATCAACTATCCCGTCTCGTCCAGGAGCACCGACGCGATCGCCATGATGCCCTCCCCGCGCCCGGTGAACCCCATCCCTTCAGTCGTGGTCCCTTTGACCGTCACGGCCCCGTCGTCGACCCCCAGGCTCGAGGCTATGCGCGCCGCCATGGCCCGCGAGAGCGGAGCGATGCGCGGCTCCTCGCACATGACCGCGATATCGGCGTTGAGGACCCCGTAGCCGCGCCCGCGCACGGTCTCCATCACCCGACCGAGGAGCTCAAGGCTGGAGATGCCCTCGTAAGCCAGGTCGCTGTCGGGGAATATCTCACCGATGTCGCCGCCGCCCGACGCACCGAGCAGGGCGTCCATCAAGGCGTGGAGCACCACATCGGCGTCCGAGTGGCCGGCCAGCCCCATAGGGTGGGGCACCTCCAGGCCGCCGAGGAAGAGAGCCCTGCCCGCGGTGAACCTGTGGGCGTCTATGCCGATTCCTGTCCTCATCGCCGCCTCCCTCCCAACACCGCCTCCGCCATCAGCAGGTCGGCGGGGTAAGTCACCTTGATGTTCTCGCGGCTCCCATTCACAACTCCCACCCGGCCGCCGCGCCACTCTATCAGCGCGGAGTCGTCCGTGGCCTCGAATCCCGCGCCGGCCGCCTCACCATGGGCCTCGAGCAGAGGGCCCAGCAAGAAGCCCTGTGGCGTCTGCACCGAGAAGAGCCCCGCGCGCTCGACCGTCGCCGAGACCGACGAGGCCTCGACCCGCTTGATCGTGTCGGTCACGGGCACCGCGGTGATGAGCCCGTCCATCCCCTCCGGCATGGCAGCCACAGACTCGATCAGCTCCGGGGTGACCATCGGCCTGGCGGCGTCGTGGACCACTACGATGCCGTCCGGCGAACCGATCGCCTGAAGCCCCAGCCACACGGATTGCTGCCTGGTCTCTCCCCCAGCCACAGTCGCGGCGGCCTTGGAGAAGCCCGATCCCCGTAGCGATTCCGCGCTCCATCGCTCGACGAACGCCGCCGGCACGACCAGGATGACGGATTCGATCGAGGGCGCGTTCTCGAAAGCGTCGAGCGAGTAGGAGACCATCGCGCGTCCCAGCAGCGGCTCCGCGAACTTGGCGCCGCCGGCGCCCATCCTGTCGCCACTACCCCCCGCCGCGATGATCGAGAAGGCCATCAGTGCATCGTTCCATGAGCCCGGCGTTGCACCGAGAGCGTCGAGGCGGCGCGCATGCAATGCGCGCGACCGAGGCGTACCCGGGCAGTAAGGCAAAGGAGCGGAACGCAGCCGGCGTGGATGCATCTGTGCTCGAATGCAGGCGTATTCGTGGAACGCTGCACTTAAGCCTCCAGCCGCTCTTCCTTGAGCTCGGTGAAGATCATCTTGCCCGCCGGCGTCTGCAGTACGCTGGTCGCGACCACGGTCACCTCGGAGCCGACCTTCTTCTTCCCGTGCTCTATGACGACCATCGTGCCGTCGTCGAGGTAGGCGACTCCCTGCCCCGGCTCCTTGCCCTCGCGGATCACCTTCACGTGCATCTCCTCGCCGGGCAACACCACCGGCTTGAGCGCGCTGACGAGCTCGTTGATGTTGAGTATCTTCACGCCCTGGATCTCCGCGATCTTGTTGAGGTTGTAGTCGTTGGTGACCAGCGACATGTTGGTGAGCTTGGACAGCGCGGTCAGCTTGGCGTCGACCCCCATGAGATCGGGGAAGTCCTCGTCAGTTATATCCAGGCGCACGTTCTCCTGGCGCTGGAGCGCGTTGAGGATGTCCAGGCCGCGGCGGCCGCGGCTCCTCTTGAGGGTGTCGCCCGAGTCGGCGATAGCCTGGAGTTCCGTCAGCACGAAACGCGGGACCACCATGGTCCCCTCGATGAACCCGGCCTTGGCGATGTCGACGATCCTGCCGTCGATTATCACGCTGGTGTCCAGGATCACCGCCTGGCTGGACACGCTGGTGCCGAAACTCGGCCCCAGCTTGAAAACGACCGATAGCTCGGATCGTTTGATCACCCCTAACCGGGCGCCCGCGAATCCGAACAGCACAAACAGAGCAAGCGAGGCGATATACCCCGGGTATCCGAAGTGGAATAAGGCGACGGATGGGAGCATCGCGATGAGAAGCCCCAGAAAGGCCCCCATCGAACTGAATACTATGTCGGCGCCCGAGACCTTGTAGAAGACGGACTCGAAATCACCGAGTAAGTTTGCTGTGAATCTGCCGACCGGCCCGCCGACAACGTATCCGATGAGGAGCCCCAGGATAATACCTACGATGATTGCGAGAACCTGTTGCGGGGCCTTCAGGATGTAGTTGTCGTTCAGCAGGAGGGAAATCCTGTATCCGCCGTACGAGCATAAAAGCATACTGAGCAGGCGGACAATGACGACGACCATGCTCGACGCCTCCCTGTTTCGATTTCAAGGTGCGAGTATCGCCCGATGCTGTCAGACGGAAAAGACCTCGTCCAGCATCTTCGAGGCCTTCTCGTCGTCTATGTTAAGGACGAAAATAATCTCCGAGAGGAGGATCTGGCGGGCCTGGTTGAGCATGCGCTTCTCGCCCGTCGAGAGCCCCTTCTCCCTCTCACGAATCGAGAGGTTCCGGACCACTTCCGCCACCTCGTAGACGTCTCCGCTCCTGATCTTGTCGCGGTTCTTCTTGTAGCGGTGGTTCCAGTTGGTCGGCATCTGGCTCTGCTCCTGGTTGAGAACCTCGAAAACCGACTTGACCTGTTTCTTAGGGATCACGCTGCGGAGCCCGACGTCATCGGTGCTCTCCGCGGGGACTGTTATCTTGAGGTCGCCCCTGCAAAGACTTAAGACGAAGTACTTCTTCCTCTCTCCCTCGATGCTCCTGGTCTCGACCTTCTCTACGACGCCGGCCCCGTGATGTGGATAAACGACTTTGTCCCCAACATTGAACACCTTGCAGCATCTCCCTTCAGAGTCAGGCCCTTATATTTTCAGGCTCGGAACAAAGTCCGGCCATAAATACGCCGAGGGGAATCTTCTTTTGTCCTTGACGGAGAACCACTCGTCTCATGCAAAGAATGAAGCATTCAGATAGTAACACAAAAGACGCTATGCGGCAAGATTCGCATAATGACGCGAATTCTTGACACTCTTGGAACCGTGAAAATATAATGGGAACAGGATTGATGAGATTGTAGTCCAGCCTTGGGAATGTGGTCAGATGCCGAGAGAGATCGAAAAGACCTGCAACCAGTTCCAGCAGACGGTTTCGCTGTCGTTGATCCGCCATCGCAGCATCCTCGACGTCATGACCAAGTACCAAGACGCGTGCTCGCGGGTCAACCGCGCGCTGGCGAAGTCCGTCACCAGCTGCGGGTGCCTGCAGGTCAACGCCGAGAAGCAGGACCTGCCCGCCGACACGTCACTCAGCGAGATGAGCGAGTACGTCAAGACACACCTCGAAGGCCACCTCTGCCCCAACTGCGCGGAGATTATCGAAGAGGAGATGGGCAAGTCGCTGTTCTTCCTCGCGGCGATCTGCACGCTGACCGGCATAGACCTCTACTCGGTCATCAAGCGCGAGAACGACCGCATCTCGACCCTGGGTTTCTACAGCCTGACCTGAGCCGGCCCGCCGCCTACAGATAACCTTCCATGATGATGGACTCGGCTATCCTGTCGAGGCCTTCCTTTATCGCCAGCGCCCTGCGCTCACCCACCCCGTCGACCTCGTCCAGCAGGGCGGGAGACGCCCGCATGATGTTCTTGAGGTTGTCGAACCTGGCGACGACCTTGTCCACCACATTTGACGGCACCTGCGGGATCATTGAGAGCATCCGGTAGCCCCTGGCCCTCACCAGCTTGTTCATGAGCTCCGCGGAGCTGCGGTAGCCCATGACCCGTGCGACCACCAGGTCGTCCATCAGCTCGTCGCCGCTCAGGTTGCCGAGGTCCTGTATGACGTGCTCGGCGAGCCGGTCGTCGCGGGGCATGAAATAGTCCTTGACCAGCAGCCGCTGCAGCTTCTCGACGCCGGCCATCAGCTCGTTGAGCTGCAGGCTGACCAGCCGCCCGTCCTTGCCCAGCTCGCTCACCTGGAACCTCACCTCGGACGCGATGCGGACCACCATCTCGTTGCGCTGCATGACCTTGACCACGTCGCGCAGGGTGACCATGTCCTCGACCTCCAGAGTGTTGAGGTGGCCGTACTCCTTTTCCAGCCTGGCCCTGTAGCGGCTGAGGGTCTGCAGCGCCTGGTCGGCCTTGGCCAGCACCAGCGGGATGTTCTCGAGGGTGAAGTGCTCCTCGCCGACGTAGATGGACACCGTGTTCATCTTCTCGGAGATGGCGATGACGAAGACGTTCTTGTGGCCGCGGGCCGTCCGCTCCGCCGTCCGGTGGCGCATCCCGGCCTCATGCGTGGGGATCGACGCCTCCGGCACCAGGTGCACGTTCGAGGAGTGTATCGTCTTGAGGTCCTGGCTCAGGACCACGGCGCCGTCCATCTTGGCGAGCTCGAAGAGGCGTGGCGCGCTGAACTCGGTGTTGATGTTGAAGCCGCCGGACATGATGTGCCGCAGGTCGCTGACGTTGCCGATGACGATGAGCGCCCCCGAGCCGACCTGCAGGATGCGGTCGATCGCCTCCCGGAGCTCGGTGCCCGGAGACACCTTGTCCAGCACACCTATCAGTCTCTCCTGCGTCTGCCTGGGCGTCTCGGTCCTCACCCGCGTCCTCCCCTTTCACCTGGTCACCCGCGTCGCGCCGGCCCTCTCGCGAGGTAATTCGGCGCCGATTGCTGAAATCCGCCAAGAAAAAGCCGGGCTTGAATCAGAATATCAGAAGCCCGGCCTTGTCGTTTCGTTCTATATCAGTTATTGGCTCCCACCGGAGCGCCCTTGGGCGTGGTGTCCTCGCGGACATCGAAGTCGAGCCGCTCGTCCTTTACGTCGACCAGTATCACGTGGCCGCCGGTGAAGGTCCCGCGGAGTATGGCCTCGGATATCGGGTTCTCGATGAGCCGCATGATGGACCTGCGCAACGGCCGCGCGCCCATCGAAGCGTCAAACCCTTCCTTGACCAGCACGTCCTTGACCGCGTCCGTGACCTCGAGCTTGATGTCCTGCTCCGCCAGCTGCTCGCGGACCCTGTCCAGCATGAGGTCGGCGATCGCCTTGACGTTGTCGGCGGAAAGCTCCTGGAAGACGATCACGTCGTCGATGCGGTTCAGCAGCTCGGGCCGGAAGGTGCGCTTCAGCTCGTTGGTGACCTTCTCCTTCATGTCCGCGTACTGCAGGGTTCCGCCCTCGCCGAGGGACTGGAACCCCAGTGGGGCCGCCTTGTGTATCTCGGCGGTGCCCAGGTTGGAGGTCATGATGATGATCGTGTTGCGGAAGTCGACCTGGTGGCCCTGGGCGTCGGTGAGCCTTCCGTCCTCGAGTATTTGCAACAGGACGTTGAACACGTCGTAGTGGGCCTTCTCGATCTCGTCCAGCAGGACGACCGAGAACGGGCGCCTGCGCACGGCCTCGGTGAGCTGGCCGCCTTCCTCGTGGCCGACGTAGCCCGGAGGCGAGCCGACCAGGCGGGACACGCTGTGCTTCTCCATGTACTCGGACATGTCGATCTGCAGCAATGAGTCTTCGTCGCCGAAGAGGAACTCGGCCAGCGTGCGCGCGAGCTCGGTCTTCCCGACGCCCGAGGGGCCCAGGAATATGAACGAGCCGCCCGGTCGCCGCGGGTCCTTCAGGCCGGCGCGGGTGCGCCTCATCGCCTGCGAGATCGCGATGACGGCTTCGTCCTGGCTGACGATGCGCTTGTGGAGCTCGTCCTCCATGCGCAGCAGCTTCTCGCTCTCCGCTTCGGTCAGCTGGTAGACCGGGATGCCGGTCCAAGCGGAGAGTATCTCGGTTATGTCGTCGGCGGTCACCTGGAGCTTGTGGCTCTGGTGGGGTGCCTTCCAGTCTTTCTCGCTCTCGGCTATCTCCAGTATGGTCGCCTGCTCCTGGTCGCGGATCGCGGCGGCCTTCTCGAAGTCCTGCGCGGCGATGGCGGTCTGCTTCTCCTGGCGCAGCCGCTGGAGGACGTCCTCCTGCTCCCGCACGTCGGGTGGGGCCGTCATCGCGCGCATGCGCAGACGGCTGGCCGACTCGTCGATGAGGTCGATCGCCTTNNGTGCTGCTCGTAGCGGTCGCGCAGTCCGCGCAGTATGTCGATCGTGTGTTCGACCGTGGGCTCCTCGACGGTTATCGGCTGGAAGCGCCGCTCCAGGGCCGCGTCCCGCTCGAGGTGCTTGCGGTACTCGTCCATGGTGGTCGCGCCGATGGTCTGCAGCTCGCCGCGCGCCAGCGCGGGCTTGAGTATGCTGGCCGCGTCGATGGCGCCTTCGGCGGCGCCCGCCCCGACCAGGTTGTGCAGCTCGTCGATGAACAGGATTATGTCGCCCCTGCCGCGGATCTCCTTGATGACCTTCTTGAGGCGCTCCTCGAAGTCGCCCCGGTAGCGCGAGCCGGCGACCAGGGCGCCGAGGTCGAGCGTGTAGAGCTGCTTGCCCCGCAGCATCTCGGGCACCTCGTTGGAGGTTATGCACTGGGCCAGGCCTTCGACTATCGCCGTCTTGCCCACGCCGGGCTCTCCCACCAAAACCGGGTTGTTCTTGGTGCGGCGGGACAGCACCTGCATGACCCTCTCGATCTCTTTCTCGCGCCCGATGACGGGATCGAGCTTGTTCTGGGCGGCCAGGTCGGTCAGGTTGCGCCCGAACTGATCGAGCATCAACGTGCCGGGGGCGCCTTCGCCCGTCGCCAGCTCTCCTGCGGCCGCGCCGCCGGTCAGGCTCTTGAGCACCTGGTTGCGCAGGCGCTCGAGGTCGACCCCGAGCTTGACGAGCACCTTGGCCGCGACTCCCTCGCCCTCACGGATGAGGCCGAGGAGGATGTGCTCGGTGCCGATGTAGTTGTGGCCGAGCTGCAGCGCCTCGCGCAGAGACAGCTCCAGCACCTTCTTGGCCCGTGGAGTGAACGGGATGTGGCCGCTCGGTGGGCTCGAGCCCCGCCCGATGACCTCGACTACCTGGCTCCTGACCGCGTCAAGGTTGACCTGGAAAGTCTCCAGCGACTTGGCGGCAACCCCTTCGCCCTCCTGGATAAGACCCAGGAGTAGATGCTCTGTACCTATGTAATTATGGTTGAGCTTCCTGGCCTCTTCCTGGGCCAGGACCACAACCCGTCTCGCGCTGTCTGAAAACCTCTGGAACAACTCTAACTCCCCCTGTCTCTATTCTAAGGCTTGAAGCCTGCACTTTCTTTAACGTTCAAAAGGCCTAAAGGTCCAACATCTTGCGCAGATGGACCGACCTTTCCCTGTCCACGTCCTCCTCGCCGGCTTCTCCGCCGAGGAACTCCCGCAGGTGGTAAGGGCTTATGGCCACCCCCACCTCCAGGATGTTGAAGTCGCTCACCGGCAGGACCTCCGTGTCCACGCCGAGCTTGATCAGCGATATCAGCTCCAGCGCCTCGTAGTAACAAACGCGGCGGCATCTCTCGACCACACCGAGCGACCGGTAGGCGCGGTCGGCGAGGTCCAGCTCGGCCTCCCGGAGCATCATCTTTCGCGCCGTCCTCTCATTATCTACCACTTGACGGACTATCATGTCCATGTTCGATACTATGAACTCTTCCGTGCGGCCCAGGGTCTGCCTGTTGGAGATCTGAAAAATATTGCCCGCCACGCCGGACCCTTCGCCGTACAGGCCCCTGACGTAGATGCCGGCCTGGGCCAGGGCCGAGATCGTCTTGCCGATATCGCCGGTGGTCACCAGCGCGGGCAGGTGGAGCATCGCCGACACCCTCAGGCCGGTGCCTATGTTGCTGGGCGACGAGGTCAGGTACCCCAGGCGCTGGTCGTAGCAGTACTGCACCTCCGTCTCCAGAACGGTGTCTATCTCGTCCGCCGCCTTCCATGCCTTCATGAACTGAGCGCCGGGGAGGATCGCCTGTATGCGAACGTGGTCTTCCTCGTTCACCATCACGCTGCGCCCGTCGTTGGGGCCGATCGCCACGGCCCGGCCGCCGATGCGGTCGGAGAACGCGGCCGGCGTGATGTGCTCCTCGGCCATCATCTCGAGCCTGTTCCTGGAGAGCTCCTCGGCGAAGGAGACCTCCCAGTCCCTGTCCTCGGCCACGCGGCGGGACACGGCCTCCAGCACCATCCCGCGCGCCTTCTCGAGATCCTCCTCACCGGCGGCGATGGGGAACGGGAGGCCTTCGAGGTTTCGCGCAATGCGGGCGCGCGAGGAGAGGACCAGGGGATAACCCGGGCCATGCTCTCTCATCCAGTCCGCGCCTGGCGCGGAAGCTTTACTCCGTGCCACTCTCGGCCTCCATCTCCAGCTTTCCCTCTATCTCTTTAATCTGGTCGCGCACCGCGGCCGCGGCCTCGTACTCTTCCTCTGCTATTTGACGATCGAGGTGCCTTTCCAGCTCCAACAGGCGCTTGCGCAGCCTCGCGCTCTCGGATGCCTTGCCGGGTATCTTTCCGATGTGCTCGGTCGCCTCCTGGAAGTCGAGCAGGACCCCGTCGAGGGAGTCCCCGAAGACCTCGTAACAGTTGGCGCAACCGAGGAAGCCCATCTTCTGAAAGTCGTTGAAAGAAGTGCCGCAGAAATCACATATGACCAGGTCCGAGGAAAGCACGTCCTCCACCAGCGGCTCCTCGGCCCCGTGTAGCCCGGAGAGAATCTGGGGAAGGAACGCGAGAAGGTTCGCGGCCTCTGTGGTCTCTTCCATGCGCTCCGCGCAGTCCTCACATAGCTGTACCCTCGAGACCTCGTTGCCCGAGATCTTGGTAAGGAAAACAGTAGCTATGTTCTTTTTGCATTCGTCACAGAAGATGTTCATTCCACCCCCCGCCACCCGAGGGCGGCCGGTCCTCTTGAATACTACACCGCAGGCCCGGAACTGTTGATGATTTCGGTCAATACACCAGCGGGTCGCCTTAAATGCGACCCTCGTGAATTATTCGACGCCGGGGTGTGTTGACCTACCCTGCTGCGGCCGCAGGTGCGGGAAGATGATGACGTCCTTGATGTTCTGGCATCCGGTCGCGAGCATGGTCAGCCTGTCGATGCCGACGCCGATGCCGCCCGCCGGCGGCATGCCGTACTCCAGCGCGGTGAGGAAGTCCTCGTCCAGCGGCTGGGCCTCTTCGTCCCCGGCGGCCCTCTTGGCCGCCTGCGACTCCAGGCGCGAGCGCTGGTCGACCGGGTCGATCAGCTCGGAGAAAGCGTTGGCTATCTCCTGGCCGGCGATCAATATCTCGAACCTCTCGGTGAAGCCCGGCATGTCGGGGTTCTTGCGAGCCAGCGGCGACACCTCTTCGGGGTAGTCGGTCACGAACGTCGGCTGGAGGAGCTGCGGCTCGACCAGCTTCTCGTAGAGCTCGTTGATTATCCAGCCGGTGCCGGCGGCCGGCGGCGCCTCGATCTCGTGTTCGACCGCGGCGGCCCTCCAGCGGTCGGCGTCCTCGATGCCGCTGTACTGCAGGCCGGCGTACTTGGCCAGCCCCTCGACCATTGTTATCTTCTCCCACGGCGCGGCCAGATTGATCTGGTGACCCGCGAACTCGAACTGCTCCGACCCCCGCACGCTCACTATTGCGCGGGTGATCATCTCCTGCAGGAAATCCATCAGGTAGCGATAGTCCACGAAAGCCTGGTAGGCCTCGAGCATGGTGAACTCGGGGTTGTGCCTGGGGCTGATGCCCTCGTTGCGGAAGTTGCGGTTGAGCTCGTAGACCTTGTCGTAGCCGCCCACCAGCAGGCGCTTGAGGTAGAGCTCCGGGGCGACACGCATGTAGAGGTCGATGCCCAAGGCGTTGTGGTAGGTGGTGAAGGGACGCGCCGTGGCCCCGCCCGCCATCGGCTGGAGCATCGGGGTCTCGACCTCGATGAAGCCGCGCTCGTCGAGGAACGCCCGGATCTCCTTGATCATCCCGGCCCGCGACTCGAGCACCCAGCGTGCCTCGTCGTTCATGATGAGGTCGAGGTAGCGCTGCCTGTAGCGCTGCTCCTTGTCCTTGAGGCCGTGCCACTTCTCCGGAAGCGGGCGCAGCGACTTTGAGAGCAGCTCGTAGGCGGTGACAGCCAGCGAGAGCTCTCCCCTGCGGGACCTCACCACCTCGCCGGAGGCTCCCACCCAGTCGCCCACGTCCAGCTCGGAGAAGTCCTGGAAGGGCTTCTCGCCCAGTGCGTCGTGGCGCAACAGCAGCTGTATCTTTCCGCTGGAGTCCTTGAGGTCGGCGAAGGTCGCTTTGCCGTGCTCGCGCCTGGCCAGCAGGCGCCCTGCGACCATGGCGGTCTCGCCCGAAGAAGCGCCCGCCTCGAGGTCGGCGAACTGCTCGGCCAGCGCGGCGGCGTGGGCCACCTCACCCGGCTTGCCGAAGACCGGCTTGTACGGCTTCTCTCCCGCGTCAAGAAGCTTGGCGAGCTTGGACCTGCGCACGCGCAGGAGCTCGCTCTCCTCTGGCTCGCTCGCGCTCTTCTCGATCTCTTCGTCGGGCATGTCTTCCATCCAGTTTACGGGTGGTTCAGATTGGTTGATTGCAGAAGGATACCATAAATGCGTTCGGTGTCAGTGGCGGAGCGGGTCCTACCGCTTGATGCTGATGACCCGGTACTTGATCTGGCCGGCGGGGGCCGACACCATCGCGGTATCGCCGACTTTTAGGCCCATCAGCGCGCGGCCGACCGGGCTCTCGAACGACACCATGTGGTTCTCGGGGTTCGCCTCGGCGGGGCCGACGATGCGGTACTCCTGCTTCTTGCCCGAGCCCACCTGCTTGATCTCCACCAGGGACCCGACCCCGATCTCCTTGGTCTTGACGTGCCGCCGGTCGATAACCTTGGCCCTGGAGAGCATGGTCTCGATCTGGTCTATCCTGTGCTCGACGCGAGCCTGCTCGTTCTTGGCGTCGTCGTATTCGGAGTTCTCCATCAGATCGCCGTAGCTGATGGCGTTCTTGAGCCGCTCGGCGACCTCTTTGCGCTTCACGTTCTTGAGCTCGTCGAGCTCCGCCGTGAGCTTCTTGCGGCCGGCCTCGGTCAGGAATACATCGCCCTTGGAATCCGTGTCGATCGTTTCCATTTTGTCCTTTCCCCCAAAACAAACAAACTCTCTTTCGAGAGCGGGTAGTTCCGCGAATTGCCGAAACCGTGCGTAGCATTATACTCACCGGTTTGGAGGTTTGCAAGGAAAATCCCGGGCTGTTTTCCGGGGGCTCCGGCGGGGTCCTGAGCGGCCCCGAAATGGGCTTGAAAGGCTTACAAAGCGCCTAGCCGGCGGTCGCCACGGAGTTGCGGCCGTGCTGCTTCGCCGAGTAAAGAGCTATGTCGGCTTGCCCAATGAGCTCCGACTCGCCGCTGGCGTCCTGGGGGAAGGAGGCCAGGCCCACGCTGATGGTCAGCGCCTCGCCGGGGATCCTCTCCTCGCCCGCGAAATGGAATTCTGCGATGGCGCGCCTGATCTTCTCGGCGACGACCAGGGCCTCCTCCGAGCCGGTCTCGGGCAGGACCACGCAGAACTCGTCCCCGCCGTAGCGAAAGACCTTGTCCACGTCCCTGGTGGCGCTGTCGGTGATCGAGGCGATCTGGGAGAGCGCGACGTCGCCCTGCTGGTGGCCGAGCGTGTCGTTGTAGACCTTGAGGTTGTCGACGTCCACCATCAGGAACGAGACGGCCCTCTCGTACCGCCTGGCCCTGCTGACCTCCTCGGATAGCACCGCCTCCAGGCGCCGGACGTTGAACACGCCTGTGAGCGGGTCGGTAGCGGCCAGCCGGTTGATCTCCTCGAACAGCAGCGCGCGCTGGAGGGCCAGGCCCACCTGGTCGGCGATGGCCAGGGCCAACTGCTGGTCCTGCTCCCCGAAGGCGCTCGGGCGCTCGCTTCGGATATGCAGCACGCCCAGCGTCCTTCCCTCAGCCTGAATCCCCACGCAGATCGTCGAGCCGAAGCCTATGCGCTCCAGCGTGCGGCACGCGACCCTGGTGTGCGAGAGGTCGTCGATGCCGATGAGCCTGTCCTCGGCGACGGTCCAGCACTCGTCCACCCTGGGGTAGGGCGGCGAGAGCAGCCGCTGGACTATCTCGTCGGTGTAGCCGAAGGACTCCACGCACATCAGGTGCTCCTCGGTCTCGTCGATCCGGTAGATGAGCCCGGAGGAGCAGTCGAAGAGGTGCCTGACGGTCTCCAGCGCCAGGCTCATGATGGTGGCCAGGTCCGCGGACGACCCGATGGCGTTGGCCAGCTGCACCAGGCTCGCCATCTGGGAGGCGTCGGACTTTATCCGCTCGTGCAGCCGGGCGTTCATGACCGCCAGTGCGGTCTCTCCCGTGATGGCAGCCAACTGTGAGACCTGGGCGTCGCTGTACTGCCTGCCCTCGCCGTCCGTGCAGCAGATCAGCCCCGCGATGTGACCGTGCAGAAAGAACGGGGCCGCGAGCAGGCACCCCTCGTCGCGCAGGAACGCGGGCATCGCCTCGTTCTGCGACGGGCTCGCGATCCTCAAGGCGGGGGGCCTGTCGGCCATCCCGTAGAGGTCCTCCAGGCGCTGGACGCCGATGGCGGCCTCCTTGGGGAACGATGAGGCGCGCGCTCCGGCCGCGGTCATGGACAGCATCGGGGCGAGGATATCCTTGCCTTCCTCCAGCAGGAAGACGGTGCAGCCGGCCGAGCCGATGGATCGGATGGCCAGCTTGCAGGCGTTCTCGACGACCCGATCCATGTCGAGAGTGGAGGCGAGCTCGCGGGTGGTGCGGTAGCGGATGTCGGCCTCGCTGCGTTTCCTCTGCTCCTCGGCGTAGGACATGGCGTTCTCCAGGCCGGCGGAGGCCTGCGCGAGGATCGTGTTGCATATCCTGACCTCGCGGTCGAGGAAAGTCTTCTTCATCCCGGCGCGCCGCTCGACGAATATGACGCCGCGGCCCTCGTCGCGCACCACCACCGGCAGGACCAGCAGCGCGGCCAGGTCGAAGTTCTTGATCCAGCGCTGGTCGATCAGCGCCTCGGACTGCGGGTCGTTGATGATGAGGGCCTCTTTCTCCGACATCGTCCTGCTGGCGACGTTGGGCGCCGAGAGGTCAATCCTGGTCTGGAAGAAACGCTCGCGCTTGGCCGGGTCCGTCTCGGTAGTGCTCTGCGGGAGCGCCCACTTCCCGTCGGAGCTGGCCATGAAGGCGCTGCACCTGCCCAGCCCCGAGGCCTCGCTGATACCCTGGACGACCTTGTCCATCAGCTCGTCGGCCTCGAGCGTCGAGCCCATGGAAGCGGCCAGCCTGGAGAGGATCCTCGCGTCCCTGCTCTCTCGCCTCTCGCGCTGGGAGATGAAGGAGGTGGCGACGGCGATGAGCATCAACAGCGCGATCCATAGCAGCGTCTGGCCCACCACCAGGCGCGTCGGCTGGCCCGCGTTGAGCCTGGCGACGATGGTTACCGCGTAGAGCGCCGAGAGGCCGGCGCCGGTCATCAAGGCCTCCTTGTACCCGAACCGGTTGGCGATGACGATCACCAGC
>PMJJ01000116.1 GCA_003157385.1 Actinomycetota bacterium
GGCTGCGAAGAAGCCGGCCGCCAAGAAACCTGCGGCCAAGAAGCCCGCCAAGAAACCAGCCACTAAAATACCCGCCGCAAGAAAAGCCGTCCAGAAGGCAGAGAAGCCTGCAGCGAAGAAAGCGACGGCGGCAAAGAAGCCGGCGGCTAAGAAAGCGGAGAAACCTGCGGCAAAGAAGCCGGCGGCGAAGAAAGCGGCCAGGTCGACAACTGCCGCGAAACCCGTCACGGCAAAGGCAGGGACGAAGCCCGCGACTGCCGAGAAGCCAGCGCCCTCCAAGGCTGCCCAGGCTCCCGCTCAGCCGGGACCGGCGGCAAAGCCGGCGACGGCGCCGGCACGCAAGCTGATCGCGCCACAGGCAAAAGCGCCTTCCGGCGGACCGGCGATGAGGCCCGGCGCGCCGGCGATGAGGCCTGCCGGTCAACCCGCGCAGAAGCCGGCCGTGGCACAAGTGCCTTCACCTCGACGCGTTGCCGGACCTCCACCCGCGAGACCGACGGCAGCGGGGCGACCGGGGCAAATACCCAAGGCCGAGCCCGTTCCCCAGCGCCCGGCGCGCAAAGGCAAGGGAAAGCAGACA
Organism: Actinomycetota bacterium; assembly: GCA_003157385.1. Classification (GTDB taxonomy): domain Bacteria; phylum Actinomycetota; class Geothermincolia; order Fen-727; family Anoxymicrobiaceae; genus FEN-680. The sequence continues at coordinate 581 of PMJJ01000116.1, forward strand.
CTGCGGGTCGCGCCGGCGGACAGGCGGCCCTCCGAGCGAGGGGCTCCCGCTGAGCGCAAACTCTACAGGTACGTCCCGCGCGGCAGGGCGGCTCCGCCCAGGACCAAGTCGGCTCCGAGCACGGTCGCACCCAAGTTGCTGCGGGTCCCCTCGGGCATCACCGTGAAGGATTTCGCGCAGAAGGCCGGGCTCACCCCCGCCGAGGTCATCAAGAAGATGATGGGCTTCGGGGAGATGCTCACCCTGAACCAGCCCATCACCGATGACGCCCTGAGGCTGCTCTCGGAGGACCTGGGCGTGGAGATAAAGATCAAGGCGGCCAGAGTCGACGAGTTCGAGGAGATAGTCGAGGACAGCGCGGCCCTGCAGCCCAAGCCCCCGGTGGTCACGGTCATGGGCCACGTCGACCATGGAAAGACCTTGCTGCTGGACGCGATAAGAAAGACCGACGTCGTCTCCAGCGAGCATGGAGGTATTACCCAGCACATCGGCGCCTACCAGGTGGCGTTCCATGGCAAACCTATAACCTTCATCGACACCCCCGGCCACGAATCATTCACCGCCATGCGCGCCAGAGGCGCCCAGATCACGGATATCGCAGTCCTGGTGGTCGCAGCAGACGACGGCGTCATGCCCCAGACTGTGGAGGCCCTGGACCACGCGCTGGAGGCCGAGGTCCCGGTCCTGGTCGCGGTCAACAAGATCGACAAGCCCGACTCCGACCCCGGCCGGGTCAGGCAACAGCTTTCCGAGAAGGGGCTCATACCCGAGGAGTGGGGCGGGGAGACGGTCTTTGCCAACGTGAGCGCCAAGACCGGCGAGAACATCGACCACTTGCTGGAGATGCTCCAGTTGATAGCGGAGCTGCAGGAGCTCAAGGCGAACCCTGACGCGCCGGCCAGCGGCGTGGTCGTAGAGGCCAAGCTGGACAAGGCCAGGGGCCCGGTTGCCACTGTTCTGGTGCAGCGCGGCACCGCAAAAGTGGGAGACGTGATCGCTGTCGGGTCCGCCTGGGGCAAAGTGCGAGCGATGTTCGACGACAAGGGCGATGCCGTGGACAAGGCGCCCCCCGCATATCCGGTCGAAATACTGGGACTTTCCACCCTGCCGATGGCCGGCGACGAGTTCCGGGTGGTCGAGGACGAGAAGAAGGCCAGGCAGATCTCGGACAAGCGCCGGATGCAGAAGAAGATAGAGGAGCAGGGCGGGCCGCCCAGGCACGTTTCCCTGGAGAACCTGTTCGACAGGATCAAGGAAGGCGAGCTCAAGGAGCTGAAGGTCGTGCTCAAGGCCGACACCCAGGGCTCCCTGGAGGCGGTTGGCGACTCGCTCGCCAAGATCTCGCGCGACGAGGTCAAGCTCAACGTGATCCACGACGGAGTCGGCGGCATCACCGAGACCGACATCATGCTGGCGGCAGCCAGCGACGCCATCACGCTGGGCTTCAACGTCAGGCCTGACAGCAAGGCCTCGCGCCTGGCCGAGTTCGAGGACGTCGATATCCGCACCTATCAGGTTATCTATAAGCTGACGGAAGACATGGAAGCCGCCCTCGTCGGAATGCTTTCTCCGATCTTCGAGGAAGAGGTGATCGGCCGTCTCGAAGTGAGGCAGACGTTCAGGGTCCCGGGAAGCGGGACCGTCGCCGGCTCCTACGTCCTGGAAGGTGAGATAAACAGGAACTCCAGGGTCAGGCTCATAAGGGAAGGCGTGGTGACTTACGACGGCAAGGTCGGCTCTCTGCGCAGGTTCAAAGAGGACGTCAAGTCGGTAGCTTCCGGGTTCGAGTGCGGGGTCAGCCTGGAGGACTTCAACGACATCAAAGAGGCAGACATCCTCGAAGCCTACCAGATGAAAGAGATCCCCCGGACGTAGGCCTGCTCATGCGCGGCGGGACCCGGGAGGCGCGATTGAAGTTCTTCGTGGGCATCGCAAGGTTCAGACTCGACTTCGCCGCATGCTCGTCACTCAAGGACAAGAGGCGGTACATGAAGAGCATCCTGGACCGGCTCGGAAACAGCCGCCTGGTGGGCGCCGCCGAGGTCGGAAACGGGGATTTCTGGAAGAGCGGAGTGATCGGACTTGTCTGCTTGTCCTCGTCCCGTACACTGGTCCTCAAGGCGATAGACGGCGCCCGCAGGATGATAGAAGCTTCAGGGATAGAAGTCATAGACTCAGAGACGTGGGTCCTCAAGCCGGAGGACCTCTAGGCGGATGTCATGTCCAGGCGTACAAGCAGGGTCGAGGAGGCCTCAAGAGAGGTGCTCGCCGAGGTCCTGGCCAGGGAGGTCAAGGACCCGCGCGTCGGTTTCGTCACCATAACCGCGGTCAAGGTCTCGCCCGACCTGCGCCACGCCAGAATCTTCGTGAGCGTCATGGGAGAGGACGAGGAGGTCGCCAGGTCCATGGCGGGCCTCCAGAGCGCCAGGGGTTACATGAGGTCGGCACTGGGCAAGCACCTGAGGCTGAAGTACCTGCCAGAGATCGAGTTCGAGCTCGAGCAAGGGACCGAGGAGGCGCTGCACCTGGCAAACCTGATGCGTGAGGTCGCCAGCGAGTTGGAGGAGGGCGGCGATGGAGATGACCTCGGAGATGGATAAGGCGGCCGCCATCGTAAAGGCGGCTCGGCGAGCGGTGGTGCTGGGCCACCAGTTCCCCGATGGAGACGCGATAGGGTCGGTGCTCGGCCTCGGCCTGATGTTGCAGGACGCGGGTTACCATGTCCAGGCGAGCTGGGCCGAGCCGTTCGACATGCCACAGAAATATTCTTTCCTGCCCGGCTCCGGGCTACTGCGCAGGCCCGGTGAGGTGGATTTCTCGGGCGCCATTGCCATTGCGCTGGACTGCGCCAACGAGAAACGGCTGGAGGAGCTAAAGGAGCGGGCGCTGGCGGTCCCGCTGGTCAACATCGACCACCACCCCGACAACACCGGTTTCGGCGCGGCCAACCTCACCGATCCGCTGGCTTCATCGACCTCGCAGATCGTCTACTCGACGGCTGGGCCTTTCGGGCTGGAAATATCTGCCGACGTCGCGACCTGCCTCTACACCGGGCTGGTCACCGACACCGGGCGTTTCCAGTTCAGCAACGTCACCGCCGACACGCTGCGGATCGCCGCGGGGCTCATCGACTGCGGTGTCGACCCCCACAGCGTGTACGAGAACGTCTACCAGAGCGATTCGCTCAACTATCTCAGGCTGTCGGGAGAGGTGCTGTGCAGCTCGGTGTACGAGGCCGACTTGGGGCTCATCTACGGGTACGTCTCGCAGGCTGACCTGGAGAGCTTCGGCGTGAGGATGAACGAGACGGAGGACCTCATCGACAACCTACGGACGCTTCGAGGACACCACATCGTGGCTCTTTTCAAGGAGCAGCCCGACGGGCGCGTAAGGGTATCGCTCAGGTCGCGCTCCGACGTGGACATCGGCACACTGGCCAGGAGCTTCGGGGGAGGCGGGCACAGGGTCGCGGCTGGATACACCTCGTCGAGGAACGGTTTCGGCGAGGCGCTGGACGAGCTGAAGGACAAGATCATTGCCTCAGGATGGGGTCCTGATACTAGATAAGCCGGCCGGCATAACCTCGCGGCGAGCCGCGGAAAGGGTCAGGGCGATCGCGGGCGGCGCCAAGGCAGGACACGCGGGCACGCTCGACCCACTGGCGACCGGCGTGCTGGTGGTGTGCCTCGACAGGGCCACGCTGCTCACTAGCTATCTTGGCGGAGGCACCAAGCGTTACCATGTGGATGCGCTGCTCGGTACCAGCACCGACACCTACGACGTCGATGGAAATGTGGTTTCGAGGCGGGACGCATCCAGGTTCACGGCCGAAGCGGTCGAAGGCGCGCTGAGTGATTTCGCCGGAGAGATAGAGCAGGTGCCCCCGCCTTTCTCGGCGGTCAAACACCAGGGCAGGCCGCTCTACAGATACGCCCGCGAGGGAGCCCACATCCCTAACATCACCAGGACGGTCACGATAGAGGAGCTGACGCTCGAGGGCCTCGCGCCCGGCGAGGCGGGACCTGTCGCCCGACTGGTCGTGGCCTGCGGACCCGGCACCTACGTGCGCAGCATCGTGCACGACCTGGGCGAGAAGCTCGGCTGCGGGGCCTGCGTGGCCTCACTGCGCAGGACCGCTTCCGGAGAGTTCTCCATTGACGATTCCGTGAGCCTGGACGAACTGGAGAAGCTACCCGCGGGCTCCGCGGCGTCGCGTGCCATGAGCATCGAGGAGGCGACGCGTGGAATGCCGAGCATCGCGGTTGAAGGTGAGCTGGCGGATGCCGTGGCGATGGGCAAGCCGCTCGAGTCGGGCGCGGCTCAGGTGCCGCCCGATGGAGTCTTCCGCGTGCTCGATGGGGCAGGCAGCTTGATAGCGCTGTACGGTCCCGCCCGGCCTGACGACGAGGGTATCGAGGCCAGGGCGGTGCGAGTGCTCCGTCCGTGGAGGGAAGGAAACAGCGGTGAGGCTGCTTAAGCACACCAGAGACTTCGAGAAGTACGGCACCGGCTCGGTGGTGACCATCGGCGTGTTCGACGGCGTCCATCGCGGACACCAGGCGATCATCGCCGAGTGTGTCAGCGAGGCCGCCAGGCGAGGAGTACCGTCGGTGGCGCTCACTTTCGAGCGCAACCCGAGAGAGGTCGTGTGCGGCGATTCCCCCTGTGTGATCACCTCGCCGGGGAGCAAGCTCGACGTTCTGGCCTCCCTTGGCATCGACTACACCATCTCCGTCTCGTTCGGCCGGTCTTTCGCGTCGATGTCCCCTGCCGAGTTCTGCCAGAAGGTGCTGGTGGAGCAATTGGGGGCCCAGCAGGTCTGTGTCGGCGAGAACTTCCACTTCGGCAAGAACGGCGCCGGCGACGTCGGTACGCTGGCGTCGGAGGGCGCGCGACTCGGCTTCGACGTGGACGTGGTGTCGCTGGTTGAGCTGGACCTGGGCCCGCTGTCCAGCACGTTGATAAGAGGACTCATCTGCGAGGGGCGCGTAAGCGAGGTTTACGAAGCGCTGGGCCGTCCTTACACCGTGACCGGCAGGGTGGTGCCGGGCCATCACCGGGGCAAGAGCCTGGGGTTTCCCACCGCCAACCTGCGCCTCGAGCGCGACTTCTGCGTGCCGCCGGACGGCGTCTACGCGGGCATAGCCTTGCTGGGAGACGCGCGGCACCTCTGTGCCATCAACATCGGCAGCAACCCCACCTTCGGGGACGGCGAGACGGCGCTTGAGGTGTTCCTCATAGACTTCGAGACCAACATCTACGGTGAGGCGCTCGAGATCGAGTTTCACCACCGCCTTCGCGAAGAGATCGCGTTCGAGGGCGAGGAGGAGCTGGTACGGCAGATGCGCAAGGACGTCAAGAGAGCCAGGGCGTTGATGGGAGGGCGCGCGACGCCATAGGATTCACCGCCGCACGGCCGCCCGCAGTGCCCCGCTTGCGGGTTTCTGTTATACTGGTCCCAATCAAGTGAACAAACGGGAGAAAGAATGCTGGAAAAAGAGGAGAGAAAGCAGATCATCGACGAGTACAAGAAGCACGAAACGGACACCGGGTCGACCGAGGTCCAGGTCGCGCTTCTTACTCGAGAGATATCTGACCTGACCGAGCACATGAAGGAGCACAAGAAAGACCACCATTCACGCAGAGGTCTGTTGATGAAGGTGGGGCAGAGGAGGAGGTTGCTTAACTACCTGAAGAAAGAGGACATTGAGAGGTATAGGACTCTCATAAAGAGGCTGGGACTGAGGAGATAGAAGAGAAGTCGCGCAGGTGCGCGGTAGCACGACTCCCATCCAATCTCGTTCTTGAAAAACACAAGTTCATATTGGTGTCGTGTTATGCAGAAAGGGCTAAGGAGGCTCATTTTTATTATGGGAACTACAAAGAAAGAGATTGAAATATTCGGGAAGAAGGTCGAGATCGAGACTGGCAAGATGGCCAGGCAGGCAGACGGAGCGGCGCTGGTGACCTGCGAGGGGACATCCGTGCTGGCGACCGTGGTCGCCTCGGACGATGTCAGGCCTGTCGACTTCCTCCCGCTGACGGTGGACGTCGAGGAGAAGCTCTACGCCAGGGGAAAGATCCCCGGCAGCTTCTTCAGGCGCGAGGGAAGGCCCACGGACACGGCCACCCTTACCGCCAGGATCATCGATAGAACCATAAGGCCGAACTTTGACAAGGAGTTCCGCAACGAGGCGCAGGTGGTGTGCACGGTGCTGTCCACCGACCAGGTGAACCCGCCTGACATGCTGGGGATAGTGGGCGCGGCGTGCGCGCTGCAACTCTCCAACATACCGTTCCACGGCCCGCTCGCGGGCGTCCGCGTCGGTCGCGTGGAGGGTAAGTGGATAATCAACCCCACCTTCCAGGAGATGGGGCTCTCGGACATAAACCTGATCGTCTGTGGCAGCCACGAGTCGATAATGATGGTCGAGGCCGGGACTCAGGAAGTGACCGAGCAGGACATAGTCGAGGGGCTGCGGGTCGGCCATGAGGCCATCAGAGAGCTCGTAGACGTGATCGATCTGGTCGACACCGAGCACCGCCGCGACACCGGGCAGCGCTCCAAGGCCGAGATCATCTCAGAGATAACCTCCTGGCTCGAGCCGCGCTACAGGGAGATCGCGGTCAAGACCATGGCCGCTTACGAGTCCGGTAACGGCGAGGAGATCGAGCAGCAGCACCAGGCGTTCAAGGACGTGGTAGGGGAGGCCAACGCCAAGTTCCCCGACGATCTGCGCAAGTTCGTGGCGATCCTGGCGAGGATAACCGGCAACGCCAGCCTGTTACAAGGGCTCGCCGAAGCCATCGAGCCGCAGATAGCCGAGAGCATGCGCAAGACGCTGCAGGACGCCTCAGTGCCGGGCCTGGGCAAGCAGGAGCGCAGCCTGATACGCAAGGACGCGCGCAAGGCGCTGGGCCAGCCGTTCATGGACAAGTACCAGGGGCTCGAGGTCATGGTGAAGCAGGTGCTGAACTCGTTGGAGAAGAAGCTGCTGCGCAAGCAGATAACCGAACTGGACATGAGGCCGGACGGACGCAAGTCCTTCCAGATAAGAAAGCTCACCACCGAGGTGGCGCTGCTCCCCAAGACGCACGGCTCGGGCCTGTTCACCAGGGGCGAGACCCAGGTGCTGACCATCGCGACGCTGGGCGCCCACGGCGAGAAGCAGATCCTTGACGACCTGGGGATCGAGGAGTACAAGCGGTTCCTGCACCACTACAACTTCCCACCGTTCTCCACCGGCGAGGCGCGGCCGCTGCGCGGCCCCAAGCGCCGCGAGATCGGGCACGGCGCGCTGGCCGAGAGGGCACTGCTGCCGGTTATACCCAATGAGGCCGAGTTCCCTTACACGATAAGGCTCGTCTCGGAGGTGCTGGCATCAAACGGCTCTTCGTCCATGGGCAGCGTGTGCGCGAGCAGCATGGCGCTGATGGACGCGGGCGTGCCGATGAAGGACAAGGCGCACGTCGGCGGCATCGCCATGGGACTGGTGCTGGAGGGTGAGTCGTACACGATCCTCTCCGACATCCAGGGGCTCGAGGACTCGACCGGCGACATGGACTTCAAGGTCGCCGGGACCAAGGAAGGCGTGACGGCGCTGCAGATGGACATCAAGTGCTCTGGCATCTCTTACGCGATCCTCGAGGCCGCCCTCGAGCAGGCGCGCCAGGGCCGCTCGTTCATCATCAAGGCGATGACCGAGGCCATCTCCGAGCCGCGCAGCGAGGTCAATGAAAACGCCCCCAGGATGCTGCAGCTGGAGATTCCGGTCGAGAAGATCGGCGAGCTTATCGGCCCCGGGGGTAAGAACATCCGAGGGCTGATCGAGAAGTACGACGTCGAGATCGACGTGGAGAACGACGGCCGCGTGTTTGTGTTCGGAAGGGACTCCGCCAAGGTCAAGGAAGTCCAGAAGGCCATAGAGAGCATCGCCAAGGACCCGGAGGTGGGAGACAAGTTCCTGGGCACGGTCGTAAAGACGACCAACTTCGGGGCCTTCGTCGAGCTCGCGCCGGGCAAGGACGGACTCATACACATAAGCAAGCTGTCCGACAGGCGCATCGACAGGGTCGAGGACGTTGTCAACGTCGGCGACAAGGTCGAGGTCGAGGTCGAGGCGGTTGACAACCTGGGCAGGATAAACCTGCGGGCGATCAACCTGCAGCCCGACAAGTGAGGGATGATGGCAGCAACATTCGATAGGACAGAGCTTCCGTCCGGCGTGAAGGTGCTTTCCGAGCGCCTGGCGGAGGTGCGGTCCATATCGCTTGGGGTCTGGATAGATACGGGATCGAGGGATGAGACCCCTGCCGAGCAGGGGCTCTCCCACTTTCTCGAGCACCTTCTCTTCAAGGGTACTCCCACACTTTCCGCTCTTCAGATAGCCGAGGGCTTCGACTACCTCGGCGCGGACATCAACGCGGCGACCGGCCGAGAGCACACCAGCATCTACTCCAGGGTGCTGGAGGAGTACCTGCCGCAGGCGATCGACATGGTCATGGACATGGCGCGCAACTCGGTGATGGACTCCGGCGAGATCGACTCCGAGAGGCAGGTCGTGCTCGAGGAGATCAACATGCACAACGACTCGCCCGACGAGCTGGTTCACGATTACATCGCGAACGTCCTCTGGGGTGACCATCCCATCGGGCACAGCGTGCTCGGCACCGAGGAGGTCATCAAGACGGTGGGCCGCGACTTCCTCCTCGATTTCTATCACAACAGGTACGTGGCCTCTCGCATCGTCGTTTCCGCCGCCGGCGCGGTTGACCACGACCGCCTCTGCGAGCTTATCGGCAAGCGCCTCAACGACCTTCCCGCCGGGGTGACCGCGGACAGGAGCGCATCCATGGCGGAGCCGGTGGCCGGCAAGCTCATAGCCAGGAAGGACACCGAGCAGGCGCACATCGTTATGGCGGGCAAGGGCCTGCCCAGAAAGCACCCCGACCGCTTCGCCCTCTCGGTTATGGACAACATCCTGGGCGGCAGCATGAGCTCCAGGCTCTTTCAGCGGGTGCGCGAGCAGCTGGGCCTGGTTTATTCGATCTATTCCTACAACGCTCTGTTCATCGGGATGGGCATGGTGGGGATATACGCTGGCACCCACCCCACGCAGGCCGCGAGGGTCATCTCTCTCATTGAAGAGGAGCTGGCGAAGGTCCGCGACGGAGGCTTCTCCAGCGAGGAGATGGCCAGGGCCAAGAACCACATCAAGGGCACCCTCTACATCTCGAACGAGGACAGCGGAAGCAGGATGAACAGGCTGGCCAAGGCGGAGCTCGCCGGGGGCGAACACCTCACCATCGACGAGATGGTCGAGCGCGTGGAGAGCGTGACCATCGACGACATCCACAGGGTCTTTGCCGAGACCTGGGACGCAGTGGGCCTGAGCCTGGCGGTTATCGGCCCGTTCGACCCCGATGACCTGTCTCTCTCAAAGCAACTGTGACGGAGGCGTGATGATAAGAGTCGCGGTGCTGGGGGCGATGGGGAGAATGGGCGGCGAGGTGGTAGGCGCTGTCTTTGCAGACCCAGACCTCGAGCTTGAAGCGGCAGTCGACCCCGCAGGTACGGCCTCGGGGTCCGAGCCTTACGGCATCTCCGTGCTAAAACACATCTCCTACCTCGAGGGGCTCGACGTCGACGTGGTCGTCGACTTCACCGAGGCCGCCTCCGCGGTCCCCAACATACTCTGGGCGCTGGACCACGGTATCCACTGCGTGGTGGGGACCACCGGAATATCCGCCGATGACCTCGCATCGATCGGGGAGAAGGCGGCGGCCGGAGAGGCCAACGTGCTGCTCGCTTCCAACTTTGCCATCGGTGCGATATTGATGATGAAGTTCGCCGAGCAGGCGGCCGGCGTCTTCGACCAGTGCGAGATAATCGAGCTGCACCGGAGGGGCAAGAAGGATTCGCCCAGCGGCACCGCCATCGACACTGCCAGGCTGATCGAGGCCGCAATGGACGCGTGCGAGCCGCCGAACGGTGCTGAGAAGCTCGATGAGTCCAGCCGAGGCGCGAGCGTCGGTCCGGTGAAGATACACAGTGTGCGACTGGACGGCCTGGTGGCGCACCAGGAGGTAATCTTCGGCGCCGCGGGGCAGACGCTCTCGATACGCCACGACACCACCGACCGCTCCTGCTTCATGCCGGGCGTCGTGATCGCGATCAAGGCGGTACAGGGATTGCCCGGGCTGACCGTCGGCCTAGAGTCGGCACTGTAACGCCGGCGTTCGCCGGCATCAGACTCCGAATTGACGCGCCGGTGGTGCATCGCTCCGCGACGACACCACCGGCGTTAAGTTTCAATGGCCGATGCCACGTATGGTCAGGCTAAGGCCTGCCCAAGGTCTAACTCACCCGTGAAAAGAATACTTGTTATGTATCCGACGCAACTGAGAAAGGCAGCCTGTGGCACAAGCCGCTGCAAAGAGAGCGTCCGCCGGTGGTTCCGCGAAGGGCAAAGCGAAGCCCGCTGTGAAGGGCGGAGACGACAAGGCTGAGGCCCGGGAGCGATTCCTGACCCCCGGGCGGGTGAGGGCGCTGTACGGCGTCGTTTTCCTGGCCCTGGCGCTGTTCACATTCCTCTGTGTCTTTGCGCCGGCGAGCGTCGGTCCAGTGGGGAGAGGCGTTAGAACGGGCCTGGCCTGGCTCATCGGCGTGGGGCGTTTCCTGGTGCCGTTCGCCTTTGCAGCCGGGGGCATAATCGCACTGGCCGGCTGGACCCGGCCGGGAATGCGCCTGGGCCTGATCACGCTGGGCGCCTTGATAATAGGGCTCGCGCTCCTGGCGCTGCTACAGATACCCAAGGGACCCCAGGGCATGTTCGCATCCGAGCAGCTCTACGGAGGCGGCGGCTTGGTCGGTGCCTGCATCGCCTGGCCCCTGACACATATGATTGGTTCGGTGGGGGCCTATATCTTCAGTTTCGCCGCGCTGCTCGCCGGCATCGTCATCGCGTTCGAGGAGCCGCTGCTCACCGGATGGCGAAGGCTCAAGGGGACTTCGACCGCGGCGGGACCGGCAATGGCCTCGGCTACCGAGGGAGCCGTCGACATCGGAGTCCCCGCGCCGGTAAAGCCAAAGAAGACGGGCCAGGCGAAGGTGTACCCCTCCAGGCCGACAGCGCCCGTTCCGGTCACCGAGGAGAATGGCGGCCAGCTCGCGATAGACGTCACCAGGCCGCGCACGGGCAAGTACAGGTTGCCGCCCGCCTCGATACTCAACCGAAGCCACAACAAGGCTTTCTCCAAGCAGACCAACGAGGAGCGCAAGCACGCGATCGAGAAGACGCTCCACAGCATGGACGTCGACGCCAACGTGGTGAAGGTGTCAGCCGGCCCCACGGTCTCTCTGTTCGAGGTCGAGGTCGGCACCGGCGAGAAGGTCAAGCGCGTCACGGAGCTCGAGCAGGACATCGCCTACGCGCTCGGCTCCCCCGACATCCGCATATACTCGCCGATACCCGGGCGCCAGGCCATCGGCATCGAGGTGCCGAACCACATCCGCGACTCCGTGCTCCTGGGAGACATCATCGAGTCTCTGGGGCCGGTCGCCCCGCACAACTTGCTCACCATGGCGGTCGGCAAGGACATGTCTGGCGAGTCGGTCGTCCTTGACCTGGCGCAGCTGCCGCACCTGCTGCTCGCGGGCTCGACCGGTGCGGGCAAGTCGTGCTGTATAAACTGCCTGGTCTCGTGCCTGCTGATGCGCTGCCGGCCGGACCAGCTCAAGTTCATCATGATAGACCCCAAGTACGTGGAGTTCACCTGGTACGACGGGCTGCCCCACCTGCTCTGCCCCGTCATCAACGAGCCGGAGCCGGCCGCCAAGGCCCTGCTATGGGCGGTACGGGAGATGGACAGGCGCTACCAGGTGCTGCAGGGTCAGAAGGTTGTTCACATCGACGAGTACAACGCCGTCGCGGAGAAGGACAGGGAGATCGAGACGCTGCCCAAGATAGTTATCGTCATCGACGAGCTGGGCGACCTGATGATCGTTGCGCGGCGCGAGGTGGAGAGCTCGATAAGCCGCCTCACGGCCAAGGCCAGGGCGGTGGGCATCCACCTCATCATCGCGACCCAGCGCCCCTCGGTCGACGTCATCACCGGTGTTATCAAGAACAACATCACGGCGCGCATAGCGTTCCAGGTCGCCAGCAACGTGGACTCGAGGACCATCCTGGGGACCAAGGGCGCAGAAAAGCTTCTGGGAAAAGGCGACATGCTCCTCGATCCCGGCAACATACCACAGGCGGAACGCGTGCAGGGGGCGCTGATCCAGCAGAAGGAGATCGAGTTCGTTACCGGCTACATACGCGAGCAGAAGCTGAACGAGAGCTTGTCCATCGATATGACGGACGTGGCCGGCGAGGTCAAGGCTCAGTTCACCGACCGCGATTCACTGCTGGAAGAGGCAGCCGAGTTCGTGGTCTACGCCGGCGAGGCCTCCGCCTCGATGCTGCAGACCCAGCTGCGGGTCGGCTACGCCCGCGCGCGGCGGATCATCGTCGAACTCTCGCAGCTCGGCGTGGTGGGCCCGCACGAGGGCAGCAAGTCACGCAAGGTGCTGTTGAAGCCCGAGGAGTTCGAGGCCTGGAAAGAGCGCCAGGACAAGTAACCGCTCTTTCGGGACTTGTTGCACAATATTCCCTGTATTGATAACCTTGAGTGCGTTATTGAGGCTTGCGCGGCAACGGGGGAAAAGGTCCGTGCGCATCGAGACAGGAGGTCGGATTGGCCAATCCTCTGGCCCAGCAGGTCGAGAAGATCCTTGCCGGAGCGGTAGGCGATTTCATCGCCAAGGCCACGGTCAAGAAGAATTGTGAGCTGATAGGCTCCACCCCCGACTCACTGACATCCGCCCAGTTGCCGGAGCTTGCCACCCACATCGAGAAATCGGTTTCTTTCTTCTCGGGCAAGGAGACCGGCATCGACGTCGCCGAGAAGATAAGGAACCTTGCGGGTTGATAGCTCCGGGGGCGGGACGCACTTGATCAAGAATCTCAGCATCAAGCGGAAGACCATAGTCATTGGCATACTCCATGGTCTTATCTCGCTTGCAATCGTCATCCCGCTGCTGGCCTCGTTCACGGACATCTCCACACGCAGCCTGGTGTTCCTTTCGGTCAGCCTGTTCGTGGTGGTGCTGGTGGGGGAGACCGTCTACGTCTGGTTCATACAGAAGACCTTTGACTCCGCCCTCAACCCCGTCATCGACTTCTCGCACTCCGTGGCGGGCGGCGACCTGACGAGGCACCTGGACTGGGGCTCCAAAGACATCGTGGGCAAGCTGGTCGGCGCGGAGAACGAGATGGTCGACGGGCTGCGAGTGATACTCGAGAAACTGCGGGAGGCATCCACGCTGGTGAGCGCGACTGCCGAGGAGCTGGCGGCGTCATCCGAGGAGGTCATGGCCTCGGCGGAGGAGGTCTCCAGCACGGTCGAGCAGATCTCCAAGGGCGCCGAGTCGCAGGCCCGCGCTGTCGAGGAGACCTCCGAGATCGTGAACGAGATCGCCGATATGGCGTCGAACGTCGCCGACCAGGCCCGCGCGTCCGCTGAGACCGGGCGCGCCGCCAACGAGATCGCCAGGGCCGGCTCCGCCAACGCGGAGGAAGCGGCCACCAAGATGCAGGAGATGCAGGAGTCCATGGACAGCGTGGCCGGGATAATGCAGGGGCTTGGAGACAGGTCAATGCAGATCGGGCTGATCGTGGACGTCATCACCAACATCTCCGAGCAGACCAACATGCTGGCGCTCAACGCCGCCATCGAGGCCAGCCGGGCGGGCGAGCACGGCCGCGGCTTCGCGGTGGTGGCAGAAGAGGTCCGCAACCTGGCCGAGGGCAGCCGCAAGGCCGCCGACCAGATATCGAAAATGGTAAGGGACACCGAGAACGAGACTTCGCGCGCGCTCAAGGCCGTCGACGCCTCCAAGCAGATAATCTCCAGCTCCATCGAAGTCATCCAGGGCACGCTGGACGCGCTGACCAACGTGGCCCAGATCGTCGAGGATATAGCCGGAGGGGCGGAGTCGGTCTACCGCTCCACGGAGGCGCAGAGAGAGGGCTCCGACCGAGTGGTCAAGGCTTCCCACGACATAGCGGCTATAGCCGAGCAGGCGGCCGCCGGCACCGAGGAGGCCTCCGCGGCGGCCAACCAGCAGACCGCTTCGATGCAGGAGATGCGGGCTTCGATACAGGAGCTCGCGCGCCTCTCCATCGAGATGAAGAGGCTGGTGGACGACTTCAAGCTGCACGAGGATTGACATGGCTTCCACCGACAGCTCTTTCGACATCGTCAGCAAGGTGGATCTCCCCGAGCTCGACAACGCCTTGAACCAGGCGCGCAAGGAGATCGACAACAGGTTCGACTTCAAGGGGACCGGCTCGCGCATCGAGAGCACCCACGAGACGATAACGCTGCACTCGGCGGACGAGTGCCACCTCAGTGGCATGATCGACGTGATCGAGCCGCGCCTCACCAGGCGCGAGGTGCCGCTCAAGGCGATCTCCTGGGGCGCGGTGCAGCCCGGGCCAAAGGGCACCGTCAAGCGGGAGGCCAAGGTCCTACAAGGCATAGACGCCGACCAGGCCCGCGAGATCACCAAGTTTATCAAGGGAGTCGACAAGAAGGTCAACGTCGCGGTGCAGAAGGACCAGGTGCGGGTCTCCAGCAAGAAGAAGGACGCGCTGCAGGCGGTCATCAAGGCCGTGAAAGAGCACGACTTCGGCCTTCCGCTTCAGTTCACCAATTACCGGTAGAGCATGTCTGCCGACGCCCCGTCACCCCCCGCGAGCCTGCAAGGTCGCCACTATCTCCTGGTCACCCTGGGTTGTTTCAGGAACGAGGTCGAGTCCGACCTCCTGCGCGGCGCGCTCTCCAGATCCGGGCTCGGCGAGACCACGCGGATCAATGAGGCCGACGTAGCCCTGGTGATGACCTGTGGGTTCATCCGGGAGGCCTGCGACGAGGGTGTAGACACGATCCTGGAACTGGCAGAGGTCGCCTCGACGGCGCCGTCACGGCCGCCCATCGTGGTCCTGGGCTGTATGTCGCAGCGGTACGGGGTAGAGCTGGTGCGCGAGATGCCAGAGATATCGGGGGCGCTGGGCGCGGACTGGGCGCCAGATCTGGAAAACGCGCTGAGGGCCGTGCTTGAGGGCGAGAGGTTCGTCGCTCCCGCCAGGGCCCCGCGGCTGAGCACTCTTTCGCGCGTCGCCGATTCCTCGGATGGCGCGCAGCTCTACGTCCGCGCCTCGGACGGCTGCGACAGGGGGTGCCGGTTCTGCGCCATCCCGTCGATCAGGGGTCCACACGCCAGCCGACCTGTGGCTGATATAGTCGAGGAGACGGCCAGGCTATGCGCCGGACGGCAGCGCGAGGTCATCCTCCTGGCACAGGACCTCACGGCCTACGGTTCCGAGATCGACCAGGGGACCGACCTCGCCGGCCTGCTGCGCGAGGTCGCCCGGGTGGAGGGGGCCCACTGGGTTCGCATGTTGTACCTCCAGCCAGAGGGCGTCACCGACAGGCTCATCGAGACCGTGGCGGCCGAGCCCGCGGTGGTCTGCTACTTCGACGTCCCCTTCCAACACGCCAGCAGTCGGGTCCTGCGCGCGATGGGAAGGCCGGGCTCCGCCGCCGAACATCTGGCCTTGATCGGCAGGATACGTTCTGCAGTGCCGGACGCGGCGATACGCTCGACCGTGATGGTCGGGTATCCCGGGGAGACCGAGAGCGACTTCGAAGAGCTGTTGGGCTTCATCCAGGAGGCGCGGCTGGACTGGCTGGGCGCCTTCGTATTCTCGCCCGAGGAAGGAACAGCCGCGGCCTCTTTGCCGGGAAACGTCACGGCCGAGGTCGCCCTTTCACGCTATAATAAGGTCCTGGAGATCCAGGAAGCGCAGGAGTTACGGAGCGCGGGCGACATGTCCGGGCGCGAGCTTGAGGTGGTCGTCGAGGCTGTCTGCGAGCTCGAAGGTTACGACCTGGTGGGGCGGTCCTACAGGGAAGCGCCCGAGGTCGACGGCATCATCTACCTCCTTCTTGGGCCGGGTGGACGGACGCCGCGACCGGGAGAGTTCGTGGCAGCGAAGATCAAAGGGCAGGAAGGTCTGGACCTTGTCGGAGAAATCTAGCGGCCAATCGGGCCTGGCGCAGGCGGCCATAGAGGGAAAATGGTTGAACGTGGCCAACATGTTCACCGCGCTGAGGGTCGCGCTGGCTCCGCTGATCATACTGCTGCTCCTCTACAAGGGGACGCTCCCCTTCAGCATCTCCAACACGCTCGCCGCGGGCGTGATCTTCATTTTGGCGGCGCTCACGGACAAGGCCGACGGCTACTACGCTCGCAAGAACGACGCGGTCACCAGGCTGGGCCAGTTCCTGGACCCGCTCGCCGACAAGCTCTTGATGATCCCAGTGATGATCACCCTCTGGTACGTTGGATGGAGGACGCCCCCGATTCTCTTGCCGCTGTGGGTCGTCCTTGTGGTCGTCGCCCGCGAAGCACTGATATCAGGGATACGGATAACCGGCGCGCGGAAGGGCATATCCTTTCCCGCCTCCTGGTCGGGAAAGACAAAGATGTTCTCCCAGATAATCGTCGTCTCCATCCTGATCTTCTTCCCGGGGAGCGCGGGCACAATCTGGGTCCGGACGCTGGTCTATCTTATGGCGGCGATCACGGTCTACTCCGGCATCGACTACGTGCTCCGCGCGCGCAAGGAGATCTTCAGCGAGTCCGCCGCGACGCGTGAGCCGCCGACCCCCCAGGCCAGCGGGGCCGGGCGGGAATGAGCTTCGCGGGACCACGCATCGCCGTCCTCACCATCGGCGATGAACTGCTCTCGGGCGAGGTGCAGGACGCCAACCTTTCTTCCATCGCTCAGAAGCTGCGTGGCATAGGTATGCCCATATCGCGCCACGTGACCGTCCCCGACGACGTCAGCGAGATATCCTCCGAGGTGCGCGAGCTGGCCTCCGGCCACGACGCGCTCATCGTCACCGGCGGGCTCGGTCCCACTTCGGACGACCTTACCTCAGAGGCTGTCGCGGCGGCCGCAGGCGTGGAGCTGGTGTTCCACCCACACCTGGAACAGAACCTGCTGAGGTTTTTCGAGATGATGGGCCGCAAGATGTCGCCCGAGAACCTCAAGCAGGCATACCTTCCCGCCGGGGCCGTCGAGGTGCCCACGGCCGGGGGCACCGCCCCGGGCTTCATGATGGACATCGATGGCGCCCTGGTGGCGGTGCTGCCCGGCGTGCCGCGCGAGATGGAGAGCATGATGGACACCCACGTGCTGGCGGAGATAGAGAGCAGGCTCGCGGGAGGGCCGGTCGTGGTCACGCGCAGGATCATGACGTTCGGAATGGGGGAGTCAGACGTCGCTTCGCTGGTCTCGGACATAATCGACAGGGGCGAGGTGAAGTACGGGTTCCTGGTGATGCGTGGACCGGTGGTAGTGAAGCTCACCGCTTCCGGCGCTAACCGGGCTCAAGCCGACGCTCTGCTGGACTCGGAGCAGGAGAAAGTCGCGGCGCGCCTCGGCGCGCTGGCATACGCCGTCGACGACGAGCCGATGGAGGAGGTGGTCGGCAAGCTACTGCGCTCGAAAGGACTCACGATCTCGACCGCCGAGTCGTTGACAGCGGGAAGCGTGAGCGCGGCGCTCGCCAACGTCCCCGGAAGCAGCGACTATCTGCGAGGGGGTCTGGTCGCCTACGACGCGCTCGTGAAAGAGAAGACGCTGGGCGTGCCGGCTGAATTGCTTGCCGACGGCGCCGTCAGCAGGCCCGTGGCCGAAGCGATGGCGCAGGGAGCGCGCAGGCTCTTCTCCACCGACATGGCGGTCTCGACCACCGGCGTGGCCGGTCCGGGCACGGGTGGGGAGAGAAAGCCGGTGGGGACAGTCGCGATCGCGCTCGCGCATGCGGGTGGCACGATTTCACTGGAGCGGCGGCTGCCTGGGCCTCGTGGAATGGTGCGCAACATAGCCACGCTGGCAGCGCTCAACCTGGTGCGCCTGCACCTGCAGAACAAGGCGGCGTAATGCGCGCCGCCGGCCTTTGCCGGTGCCGCTTCTCGTTGACACCCCCCTGCATGAATGCTACCTTACGAAGTGCCGAGAATGCCCATTTTAAGGGCATTGTTTATTGATGGACGAGAACAACGCGCGGGGAATATGGACTACAAGGACACACTGAATCTCCCCAAGACGAGCTTTCCGATGAAGGGGAACCTCGCACGCCGCGAGCCTGAGATCCAGGCCCGCTGGAGCGAGATGCGCCTCTACGACCGCATACTGGAGGCGGCCTCGGGCAGGGAGCTCTACCTGCTCCACGACGGCCCCCCCTACGCCAACGGCGACATCCACGTGGGGACCGCCTACAACAAGATCCTCAAAGACATCATCGTCAAGTACAAGACCATGCGCGGCTACCGCTGCCCGTACATCCCCGGATGGGACTGCCACGGCCAGCCGATCGAACATCAGGTGACCAGGGACCTGGGGCCGGACGTGGAGGTGAGCAAGGTCGAGCTGCGCGCGAAGTGCCGCGAGTACGCGATGGAATTCGTGACCCGTCAGTCGGAGCAGTTCCAGCGGCTGGGAGTACTGGGCGATTTCGACGACCCCTACCTCACGCTGAAGCCCGCCTACGAGGCGACCAACATCGAGGTGTTCGGCGAGCTCTACCGCAAGGGACTCATCTACCGGGGGCGCAAGCCCATCCACTGGTGCACCACCTGTGTCACCGCGCTGGCCGAGGCGGAGATCGAGTACGAGGACAAGGAGTCCTACTCCATATACGTTAGGTTCCCGCTTCAGAGCGAGTTTCCGCCGCTCACCCAGCAGGGAGTGCCCGTCTCGATGCTGATATGGACCACCACGCCGTGGACGCTGCCCGCCAACGTCGCCGTCGCCCTCTCGCCCAGGCTTCCCTACGTGGGGGTCAACACCGGCGATGAGATACTGGTGATGGCGGAGCCACTGGTCGAGCGCGTGATGGCCGAGAACGGCATAGAGGGGTACTCGGTATCCGACACTTTCACTGGCGAGGAGATGGAAGGGCTGTTCTGCAAGCACCCCTGGGCCGACCGCGACTCGGTGATCGTGCTGGCGAGCTACGTCACCCTGGAGGTGGGCACCGGCTGCGTACACATCGCGCCCGGACACGGCCAGGAGGACTACCTCACCGGGATCGAGTACGACCTTCCCAGCCCGATGCCGGTCGACGACCTTGGACGCTTCACCGAGGAGGCCGCGCCGTTCGCCGGCATGGACGTGACCGAGGCCAACCCCAGGATCATTAAGGACCTCACGGAGCGCGGTATACTGCTCTCCTCGGGCGCTCTGACCCACCAGTACCCGCACTGCTGGCGCTGCAAGCAGCCGGTGATCTTCCGCGCGACCCCACAGTGGTTCATCGCGCTGGACGGCAAGGCCGCCGGTGGCACGCTGCGCGGCGAAGCGCTGGAGGCGTTGCAGAAAGTGGAGTGGGTGCCCGACTGGACGATCAACCGCATCGGTTCGATGGTCCAGAACAGGCCCGACTGGTGCATCTCGCGCCAGAGAGCGTGGGGCGTGCCTCTGCCCATCGTCTACTGCGCGAAGTGCGGCAAGGAGATAGTCACGCCGGAGACGCTTTCCGCTATCCGCGACATGATTGCCGCCGAGGGGGCCGACGCCTGGTTCACCAGAGACCCGGCCGACTTCCTCCCCGCGGGCACCTCCTGCCCCGACTGCGGCGGCACCGAGCTCGAGAAGGAGAGCGACATAGTCGACGTCTGGTTCGAGTCGGGGGTGAGCAGCCTTGCCGTACTGCGCGGGCGCGAGGACCTGCGCTGGCCCGCGGACCTCTACGTGGAGGGCAGTGACCAGCACCGGGGCTGGTTCCAGTCGAGCCTGCTGCTGGCGCTCGGATTTGCGGGCGAGCCGCCGTTCGCCACGGTACTCACCCACGGCTTCACGGTGGACGGCGACGGCCGCAAGATGTCCAAGTCGGGGGAAAACTCCATCGACCCCCGCGAGGTATACTCGCGCTCCGGCGCGGACATACTGAGGCTGTGGACCGCTTCCAGCGACTACTCCAACGATGTGCCGGTCTCGGAGGAGATCCTCTCCCGGGTGACCGAATCGTACCGCAGGATGAGGAACACCTTGAGGTTCCTGCTGGGGAACTGCTTCGACTTCGACAGCGGCAAGGATGCCGTGCCGTTGGGCGAGATGGAGGAGATCGACCGCTGGATGCTCTCCAAGCTCGAGGGCCTGGTGGAGAAGGTCACGTCGCTGATGGACCGCTGGCTGGTGCACCAGGCGATACAGGCACTTCAGCTCTTCTGCACGGTGGAGCTCAGCTCGCTGTACCTGGACATCCTCAAAGACAGGCTCTACACCTATCCCGCAGACTCTCGCGGGCGCAGGTCGGCCCAGACCGCCATCTTCGAGATAAACTCCAGGCTGACCGCGATGATGGCCCCGGTGCTGGCCCACACCGCCGAGGAAGCGATGCTGGCCCTTCCCGAGGAGGCCCGGCCCGCCGAGAGCATACACATGGCGCCCTGGCCCACCTATGACGAGTCTCACGTGGACGAGGCGCTGGAGGGTAAGTGGGACCGTCTGCTAGAGGTGCGCGAGGACGTCTACCGCAAGATAGAGGAATCGCGGCAGCAGGGGCTCCTCGGCACCAGCCTCGAGGCCAAGGCCGTGATCTACGCCGCCGGAGAGACCATGGATTTGCTTCGCGGGATGGAGGAGCAGCTCCCCGCGGTGCTCATCACCTCTGCGGTGGAGATCCGCAACCTCGACTCGTTCGCGGGGGAGCGCGAGCTTACCGGTGACGTCGAGGTCGAGGTCGAGCGCGCCCCGGGGGAAAAGTGCCAGAGGTGCTGGAACTACCGCACCAGCGTGGCCGACGATTCGGAGGAGCCCGGAGTCTGCGACAGGTGCGAGGCGACGCTCGGGTCGATGGGGCGCTGAGTTGCCCCTCAAGAAGATGAAACGCTCGACCACCAACGGCCTGATATTCATCCTGACCGCCGCGGCCGCGATACTCGTCGATCAGATCGCCAAGGCGTTCGTGGTGGCCTACGTCAAGCCGGGGCGCTCGATAACCCTGATACCCCACGTGCTCTCGCTGACGCACTCTACCAACTCCGGCGCCGCCTTCGGACTCTTCAAGGGGAGCGGGCAGATCGTTTTCCTGGCCGCGCTGGTGGTGGTGGTGCTGACCTTCGCCTGGTTCTTCGCATTCAGAAAGAAGCAGAGCATCTGGTCGTTCGTCGGGCTCGGCCTGATAATCGGCGGGGCACTGGGGAACCTGATAGACCGTGTGGCTCGTCATAACCATCAGGTAGTCGATCTATTCGACCTCGGATGGTGGCCGGTGTTCAATGTAGCGGATGTCGCCATTGTGGCCGGTGTTATAATCGTCGTAGTGGTCACAGCGCTCGAACTCTGGCGCGAGGACGCTGAGAAACCCTGAAGACCGAGGTGTTCTGAGCTTTGCATAGGGTGCTCTTCCAGATAGGCGGACTGACAGTTTACTCCTACGGCGTCATGTTGGCGGTGGGCTTCATCGTGGCGACGCTAGTGGCGCGGTACCGCTTCAGGATGCAGTTCAAGAATCCCGACATCATCCTCGACTTCGTTCTGGCGGCGGTCGTCGGTGGGATCATCGGCGCCAGGCTATTCTACGTTGCTGGCAACTGGTCCGAGTTCAGCGGACACCTAAACAAGATATTCACCATAAACATGTCCGGGCTGGTCTTCTATGGCGGACTTGTCTTCGGGCTGGCGCTGGTGGTCGCGGTGGGCCTCTGGAAGAAGGTCAAGTTCTGGTCGATCATGGACCTTGCAGGACTATGCGTACCGCTCGCCCTGGCCTTCGGCAGGGTCGGATGCTTCTTGAACGGATGCTGCTACGGCAAGCCGACCACCCTGCCGTGGGGAGTTGTTTTTCCCACCGCCGCACCGCTGGTGGCACGTCATCCGACGCAGATCTATGAGCTCATACTGGACCTGGTCCTGTTCAGCTTACTCTGGTGGAAGAAGGACAGCTTCGCACGCGACGGCACGGCATTCTGGCTCTTCGCGCTTGGCTACGGCACCATACGCTTCTTCGTGGAGTTCCTGCGCGACCACACCACCCCCAACGCGGGGTTCGCGTTCCAGATGATGAGCCTGGCCCTGGTAGTGGCGGCCGCCAGTGTCCTGCTGTTCAGGTACCGAGTACTGCCCGCCACCGGAAGCGAGAGCTTTTGACGGGCGCTCGCAAGTCGGTCCTCGCGGGCCGCGCTGACGAGGGCGAGCGGCTCGACGTCTTCGTCTCAACCCACGCCTCGGTTTCCCGGTCCAGGTCGCAGCGCCTCATCGCGGAAGGCCTCGCCGTGGTAGACGGCGCCCCCGCACGCAAGAATCACCACGTCTCGGCCGGTGAGGAGATCTCCTGGCAGATCCCGGAGCCGGAGCCGGAGGACATCGTCCCGGAGGATGTGGAGCTGAAGATCGCCTTCGTGGACGAGGATATCATCGTGGTGGACAAGCCCGCTGAGATGGTGATGTATCCAGGGCCAGGCCACAGCGGCGGCACACTGCTGAACGCCCTTCTCGCACGGTACCCCGACATCGCGGGCGTGGGAGGCAAGGGCAGGCCGGGGGTGTTCCACAGGCTCGACCGCGGGACCTCGGGCCTGGTGGCAGTCGCCAGGAGCCAGCGAGCCTACGACGCCATGGTCGAGGAGATGCGGGACCGGCAGGTCGCCAGGGTGTACCAGGCGCTGGTGGTCGGCTCGATGGCTGCGGACACCGGCACCATTGACGCGCCGATGGCGCGGAGCCGGGAGAACCGCAAGAAGATGGCGGTGGACAGGGTCGCGGGCAGGGGCGCGGTTTCAAGGTTCAAGGTGCTGGAGAGGTTTGCGACTGAGTTCACGCTCCTCGAGGTCACGCTGGAGACCGGCCGTACTCATCAGATCAGGGTACACTTCGCCCACGTGGGGCACCCCGTTGCGGGCGACCCTGAGTACTCCAGGGGAAGGTCGGGGAAGCAACTGGGGTTGGAGCGCCAGTTCCTGCACGCCAGGCGGCTCTCCTTCGAGCACCCGGTCACGGGCGAGCGGATCACGCTGGAGTCCGAGCTGCCGGAGGACCTACGTGTGGTCCTGGAGAGGCTGAGGCTGGGCCGCTGAGAGACTAGGCCTCGATCTTGCGCCCGACGATGTTCGCGATGGGCCGCAACTTGTCCATCATCGCGTCGAACTGCCCGAGCGTAAGAGACTGCGGGCCGTCGCAAAGAGCGGCGTCCGGGTCGTTGTGGACCTCGACCATGACCCCGTCCGCGCCAGCAGCGATCGCCGCCAGCGCCATCGGCTCAACCAGGTGGTTGCGCCCCGTGGCGTGCGCGGGGTCGGCTATCACCGGCAGGTGAGACAGCTCCTTGATGGCGGCTACGGCTGAAAGGTCGAGGGTGTTGCGGGTGTAGGTCTCGAAAGTGGTGATGCCACGCTCGCACAACAGGATGTCGCGGTTCCCCTCGATAATCACATACTCTGCGGCCAGCAGCAGGTCTTTGATAGTGGAGCTCAAGCCCCGCTTCAGCATCACCGGGTGGCCGCTCTTGCCGACCTCGGTCAGCAGCGCGAAGTTCTGCATGTTACGCGCGCCCACCTGCAGCATGTCGGCGTANNTCCATGCCTTGAAAATCGTACGGCGAGGTGCGCGGCTTGAAGGCTCCCCCACGCAGCATTCCGGCGCCCGCTTTCTTGACCGCGCGCGCTATCTCCAGCAGTTGGACCTCGCTCTCTACCGCGCACGGCCCGGCGATCACCACCACGCTGTCTCCCCCGATGCGCGTCCCTCCGACCTCGATGACGGTGTTCTCGGGGTGGGCCTCACGCCCGGCGAACTTGTAAGGCTGGAGGATGGGGATGATGTCCTCGATGCCCGGCATGCCCTGCATCTTCTCGACCACGCGGGTCTTGTCGTCCCCGACGATCCCGATGACCGTCTTCTGGACGCCGTAAATGGGGTGGGTGCGCAGGCCGAACGAGTGGACCTTCTCGATCACGTTCTCGACCTGCTCTTTGGACGCTCCCGCTCCCATGACGATTATCATCTCGACGCTCCATTCTAATCTTGTGCCCGGATGACTTAATAGTAAGGGAAAGGCCGGCGAAATGCATTGGCGCGGGGCAGGTGCTCCTAGAAGAGGGTGGTGTCCTCCTCGGACCAGCAGAGGTTGCCCTCGTCGTCGAAGAAAGCCACCCCGCGGCTGCCGCCGACCCTGTCGATGCTCTTGCCGGACATGTAGCGCGAGACGTAGTCCTTGAGGCCCTCGATGCGCGACAGTCCTGATGCGACCGCCTTCTGAGCGGCGACCAGTTCGTCGACGGCCTGCCCGACGTCCAGAGGGGGAGCGTCGGGCCTGCGGCGCATCGAGGGCCTGCGCGACTCTAGCGGGCAGTCGGCCTGGAAGTCGCACCAGGGGCACAGGTTGTTCTTGCAGGGATTGAAGTCGCCGGCGTCGATGCGCCCGGCGACGCGCTCGATGGTCTCGAGCGCGCGGGTCTCGCGCTCGGGGGTTATCACGAAGCTGGCCTTGTGGTCCATCATCACGTAGTGGAAGGTGACCAGGCTCACCGGCACCTCCCAGATCTTTTTCGCGGCTATCTGGTAGAGCGGAAGCTGCAGGTCCTCCTGGAGCCTGTGCGCGGGCGGTAGGCGGCGGTTTGTCTTGTAGTCGATGATCTCGAACCCGCCTTGCTCGTCCCTGTCGAGGCGGTCGATGACGCCCGAGAGGTCGCAGAATCCCAGGTCGATGCGGAACCGGTGCTCGAGGGCCGCCGGCACCTGGAATCCGCGGGGGTTATTGGAGATATTGTTCCTGTAGAAGAGCTCGAGGGTGGATTTGGCCTGCAGGAAGTAGCGGGCCTCCTCCTCGGGCGTCTCGTAGCCTTCACACACCCAGCAGGAATCGAGAAAGTCGAGCAGGTCGGCGAGCGGCCGGGGGTCGCACGTGGGCACCGAGTAGAGCCATTCCAGAGCCGAGTGGATGCTCGAGCCGAAGCTCAGGGCCGGTGCGGGTAGCGTCGGGCGGCCCTCGACGTAGGAGAACCTGTACTGCAGGGGGCAGGTAAGATATGTGGATATCGCGCTATAACTGAGCTTCATGTCGCGCTCCGGGGTAGATTGCCTGTAAATATTATTGTGATTATAGACTCATGCGGTGACAATTGTTCCGGCAGGCAAGGAAACGGGCGCGGGCGCCAGAACTATAAGACGGCCATCGACAGTGCCATCGAGAGCGGGAGTGAGCTTGTCCCCTGAATTTGCACACCTTCACGTACATACGGAGTATTCCATCCTGGATGGCGCCTGCCGCATAGACGACGCTCTGGAGGCCGCCAGGTCGATGGGGATGGAGTCACTCGCCATCACCGACCACGGCGTCATGTACGGCGCCCTCTCCTTCTACCAGAAGGCGCTGGCCGCCGGAATAAGGCCGATCATAGGCTCGGAGGTCTACGTGGCACCGCGCGGCCGGCGCACCCGCGACGGCGGGCTGGAGGAGCGGCCGTTCCACCTGGTGCTGCTGGCCAGGGACAACACCGGCTACCGCAACCTCATGCGCATCGTCACCCGAGGCTTCACAGAGGGCTTCTACTACAAGCCGCGCGTGGACTACGAGGTGCTGTCCGAGAACCGCGAGGGGCTCATAGCCCTCTCCGCCTGCCTCAAGGGCGAGGTGCAGTCGCACCTGCTCAAGGAGGACCCCCAGGAGGCGGGAGCGGCGATCGACCGCTACCTGGAGCTGTTCGGCGAGGACGGCTTCTACCTGGAGATAATGGACCACGGCATACCGGAGCAGGCCAAGGTCAACCAGATGCTCGTGAAGATCGCCCGGGAGAAAGGGGTGGGGCTGGTCGCGACCAACGACGTCCACTACGTACGCAAGGAGGACTCCGACCCGCACGACCACCTGCTCTGTATCCAGACAGGCAAGCTCCTGTCCGATACCGCGCGCCTGAAGTTCTCGACCGAGGAGTTCTACCTCAAGTCTGGCGAAGAGATGGCGGCCATCTTTCCCGACTTTCCCGAGGCCCTCTCCAACACCGTGGACATCGCCTCCAGGTGCAACGTTGAGATAGCCCTCGACCAGGTCTATCTGCCGACCTACGAGGCGCCGGGGGGCCTCGACCTGGACACCTACCTCGAGCAGCTGGCGCTCGAAGGCGTAAAGAAGCACTACGGCGAGGAACCGGCGCCCGAGGTAATGGACAGGCTGCGGACCGAGCTCACGGTGATAAAGTCGCTGGGGTTCTCCGGCTACTTCCTCATCGTGTGGGACCTGGTCAAGTACGCCAAGGAGCAAGGCATCAAGGTGGGGCCAGGCAGGGGGTCCGCCGCGGGCAGCCTGGTGTCGTACGCCCTGGGCATCACCACCATCGACCCGCTGAAGTACAGCCTTCTTTTCGAGCGCTTCCTCAACGCCGAGCGCATCGCGCTGCCTGACATCGACATAGACATCAGTCACTTCCGCAGAGCGGAGGTCATCGACTACGTCGCAGACAAGTACGGCCGGGACAGGGTCTCGCCTATCGTCACCTTCTCCAGGCTCAAGGCGAAGGCGGCGGTCAAGGACGTGGGCCGGGTCAAGGAAGTGCCCTACGCGCGCATGGATATGCTGACCAAGATGATCCCCGACGACCCCGACATGACCATCGACCTCGCGCTTGAGCAGAGCGGGGAGCTGAGGGACGCCTACGATACCGACCCCGAGGTGCGCGCGACAATAGACACGGCCCGCAGCCTGGAGGGAATGGTCCGGCACGCCTCGGTGCACGCTGCGGGCGTGGTCATCGCGGCGGACGCCATCGACTCCTACGCGCCCCTTTCGGTCCAGCAGAAGGCGGGGGAGAGCTCGAACGTCATCACCACCCAGTACGACATGTACGACGTGGAGCGGCTGGGGCTGCTCAAGGTCGACATGCTTGGCCTCAAGACACAGAGCCTGCTGGAGTTCGCGGTCAACATGATCAAGAAGCGCCACGACATCGATCTGGACATCGACGACCTGCCGATGGACGACCTCAAGACCTTCAAGATGATCCAGCAGGGAATGACGGTCGGTATTTTCCAGCTGGCGAGCCCGGGGATGCGGGCGTTGATGCGCGACATGGTGCCCAGCCGCTTCGAGGACATCATCGCGCTGAACGCGCTGTTCCGGCCCGGGCCGCTGAAGCAGAACATGCACAAGACGTTCGTCGACCAGAAGCACGGCCGCCAGAAGGTCACCTACCCGCACCCCTCGCTGGAGGAGATACTGCACGAGACCTACGGCGTGATCGTCTATCAGGAGCAGGCGATGCAGGTGGCGCGCAAGATGGCCGGGTACACCGGCCTGGAGGCCGACGAGCTGCGCAAGGCCATCGGGAAGAAGAAGGCAGACCTGATGGCGAAGCACCGCAAGATGTTCATCGAGGGCTCCATCGCTAACGACATTGATAAGGCCACGGCCACCCGGGTGTTCGACCTGATCGAGACATTCGGCGGATACGGGTTCAACAAGTCGCACAGCACAGCCTACGCCCTGGTGAGCTACCAGACCGCCTACCTCAAGGCACACTACCCGCCGGAGTACATGGCGGCGCTGATGACGACCTACATGGACAACCAGGACAGGCTGGTGGAGTACATAAACGAGTGCAGGACCATCGGGCTGGGCGTGAGGCCGCCCGACATCAATATCAGCGAGGGCAACTTCACTCCCGAGGACGACTACGTGCTCTTCGGGCTCTCGGCGGTCAGGAACGTCGGAGGGGCCGTGGTGGAACAGATTGTCGCGTGCCGCGACGAGGGCGGGCCTTTTGCCAGCTTCGAGGACTTCTGCGACCGTGTCCCTTCCAGCGTCCTGAACAAGAAGACCCTGGAGAGCCTGATCAAGGCCGGCGCCTTCGACTCGCTGAACCCCGACAGGAGCTACCTTCTATCCATCTACGACCACCTGGTGTCCGCGGCGCAGCGGCGCAAGAAAGAGAGAGAGGAGGGGCAGGGCACCCTCTTTGGCGGAGGCGATGACGCCGAGCAGATCGACGAGGTCGCTCACATCGAGGTCGTCGAGATTCCCAAGAGGCAGCGGCTGGCCTTCGAGAAGGAGATGCTCGGTGTGTACGTGAGCGACCACCCGCTCTCGGAGCACCGCGAGCTGATCGCCGCCCACGCCGACATGGAGGTCTCCCAGATCTCGGACGACATGGACAAGGCCGTGGTCACGCTGGGCGGCATCATCACCAAGCTCGAGAAGAAGTACAACAAGGCGGGAAAGGTCTGGGGGGTGTTCGTCCTTGAGGACTTCTCGGGATCGATAGAAACCCTGGTCTTCAGCAATAAGTACGAGAGGCTCCTGGACGTGCTCGCCAACGACGCGATAGTGCTGGTCAAGGGCAGGCTGGACCTGCGGGAGAACACCCGCAAGATACTTGCCGACGATGTCAGGCCTCTTCCCAGGGGCTTGATGCGACCCGAGTGCCTGATCCTCTCGCTGGACGCGGGCAGGTTCACTGAGGAGATGGTCTCGCACATCAAGGAAGTTCTGATGGAGCACACCGGCGAGGTGCCGGTCCAGCTGCGCCTGACGGAGAACGGCGGAGAGGCGCACATCATAAGGCTGGGAGACCTTTACGCGGTGGACACCGCGGGCGACCTCATCGCCAGGCTCAAGTCGCTCCTAGGCGAGTCATCCGTCGGGCTGCGCTACCCCCCGGTCTAGTAGTAGAAACAGGGGTCAGGCACTTTTAGCTGTATTCTTCTTCTTTTGCTTAGTCGGTAGAAATAATGGACGAAAAGTGCCTGACCCCTGTTTCTGCTTTACTCGTAGCGGGTGACGGTGTTGACGTCGGGATCGGCGAAGCAGTCGGGGCAGAAGGCGACTATCTTGGCCCCGTCGCAGCCGAAGCCGTAGTCCTCGAGCTTAACGCACTGGTTGCACAGGGGGATACCGCAGCCGAGGCAGAGCACCACGCCCGGGTTCTCTCCACAGTGATAGCAGTCAGTGCCGTCTTCGATCATCGCCATGCCCTTCAGGGAGAATAACCGCTACGATTACGCTATACTTCGATAGTGGCGGACTGGAGCCTCCAATGATGATAAACACGCACGAGTTCACAACACAAGAAGACATGCTTGCGGCTGCCGCATCACTGCGTCGCCCTCGCGGGGCGCCCGGGGACGTGGTAAGAGATGCCGCCTCCATCATCGCGCAGGTACGCCAGCGGGGAGACGCCGCCCTGATCGACCTGACGGAGAAGTTCGACGGCGTCAGGCTGGAGGCGGACTCGCTGGAGGTGCCGCGCTCGAGACTCGAAGAGTCGCTGGCCTCGCTGGCCGGGCCCCAGCGGAAGGCGCTGGAGACCGCGGCGACGAGAATCAACGCGTTCGCCGCCAGAAGTGTGCCGCCCGACTGGACATCAGAGCCTGCACCCGGCGTCACCGTGGGGCAGGTGTCGCGCCCGATAGAGCCTGTCGGCCTCTATGTCCCGGGCGGCAGGTACGCTTACCCCTCCAGCGTACTGATGACGGGTATCCCGGCGCGCGCCGCCGGGGTGAACGAGATAGTCTTCTGCACCCCACCGGGAGATGGGGGCGAGCCGAGCCCGCTGGTGCTTGCCGCGTGCGCGGTGGTGGGCGCATGCCGTATCTTCAGCGTCGGGGGAGCCCAGGCGATAGCCGCTATGGCTTACGGCACCGAGAGAGTGCCCCGCTGCAAGTTGATCGCCGGCCCCGGCAACTCCTACGTCGCGGCGGCCAAGCGCCTCATCAGCGGCGACGTGACCGTGGACCTCGACGCGGGACCGAGCGAGGTGGCGATATACGCTGATGAGACCACCGACGCGTCGTTCGCGGCGGCGGACATGCTGGCGCAGGTAGAGCACGATCCCGGGTCGCTGGCGATCCTGGTATCCGAGTCCGATGAGGCACTGGGGGCGGTGCGCGTCGCACTGGAAGAGGCGGTCGCCGTCGAGGGTGAGCTCGACCTGGTGCGCTGCGCCTCTCGCGAGCAGTCGATAGAGCTCCTGAACGCTATCGCACCTGAGCACCTGGAGCTGATGGTGGAGGGTGCGGAGGAGCTCCTTGGCGCGATAAAGTCCGCCGGCGCGGTCTTTCTGGGCCAGTACGCCGCGGTGGCGCTCGGTGACTACGTCGCCGGCCCCAGCCACGTTCTTCCGACCGGCGGAACCGCGGCGCGTCTCTCGGGCCTTTCCGCGGCCGATTTTCTGAGAAGGATGAACGTCATCTCGTACTCCAGGGAGGGTCTGGAGAACGACGCGGAGGTCGCTTCGGTGCTGGCGTCGGTCGAGGGACTCGACAACCATGCCCGATCGATCAGCCTGAGGACGGCAAGGAAATAGAAGACGGAGGTGCAAGGTGTCACGAAGCGGAGAATGCGAGCGCACGACCAAAGAGACCTCGATAAACGTCTCGGTCGACCTTGACGGCAGCGGGACGACTTCGGTGTCGACCGGCATGCCGTTTTTCGACCACATGCTCGAGCTGATGTTCCGGCACGCCATCATAGACCTCTCGCTCGAGGCCAGGGGTGACCTCGAGGTCGACGGGCACCACACTGTCGAGGACACCGGGCTCGCGATAGGGGAGGCGCTGCTCAGGTCGCTGGGCGACAAGAAAGGACTCACCCGGTTCGGCTCCAGCCTGGTCCCGATGGACGAGTGCCTCGCCGAGGCCGCGATCGACATCAGCGGCCGCCCGTACCTTTACTACAAGGTGGAACTAGAGCCGGAGCCGCTGGGCAACTTCGAGCCCGCCCTCGCGCGCGACTTCTTCCAGGCGCTGGTAAACCAGATGAGCGTGACGATCCACCTGGAACTCAGGAGGGGCGAAGGCGTGCACCACGGGCTCGAGTCCGTATTCAAGGCGTTCGGGCGAGCGCTCAAGGACGCAGTGGCCATCGACCCGCGGGTGAAGCAGGTCCCCAGCACCAAGGGAACTCTCTGATGGCAAAGGTCGGCGTGATTGACTACGGCATGGGAAACCTCCGCAGCGTGGAGAAAGGCCTGGAGAAGGTCGGCGTCCGGGCCGAGATCTGCAGCGACCCGGGGCGGTTCGACTCCTACGACGGGCTGGTGCTTCCGGGCGTCGGTGCGTTCGGTGACGCCATGGAGAATCTGCGGCAGCGAGGCATCGATAAAGCCGTGATGGACTACGTCGGCACCGGCCGACAGCTGTTGGGGATCTGCCTGGGGATGCAGATCCTGCTGGAGTACAGCGAAGAGCACGGACGCAGCGAGGGACTCGGCATAGTCCCCGGCGGGTGCCTGAGGCTTCCCGGCGTAGTGAAGGTCCCGCACATGGGCTGGAACGTGCTGGAGCCCGTGGGCGACGTGCCGCTGTTCGAAGGCCTCAACCCGGGCGATCGCTTCTACTTCGTGCACTCGTTCTACTGCGCCCCCACCGACGATTCGTGGGTGATCGGGACCACCGACTATGGGCTCCAGTTCGCCTGCGCGGTCGGCAGGGACAACGTGTGGGGCTTGCAGTTCCACCCCGAGAAGTCGAGCCTGCGCGGGCTCGAGATCCTGTCGAACTTCGGGAAGATGGTGGAGGCCGCCGCATGAGCGAAAACAGAGATTTCACGATCATCCCGGCCGTCGACATCAAGGGCGGCAAGTGCGTGAGGTTGTTCAGGGGGATGGCCGACGAGGAGACCGTCTTCGATGACGACCCGATCGCCGCCGCGCTGCGCTGGCAGTCGGAAGGGGCGCGCTTCCTGCACGTGGTCGACCTCGACGGCGCCTTCAGCGGAGGGCCGGTGAACGACGGGGTCATCATGAGGATCGCCGCGACGCTCGACATACCCGTGGAAGTCGGCGGCGGCATCCGAAATACAGAGGTAGCCTCCCGGTACGTCGAGGGCGGCGTCGCCCGGGTGATCATAGGGACCGCCGCCTTCAAGGACCCGGACTGGCTCGCCGAGCTGGTCGGGCTGCTGGGGGAACGCCTGGTGGTCGGTCTCGACGTCAAGGCCGGTAATATCGCTCTGCAGGGCTGGATGGGAGCCGCATCCGAGGCGCCGGCCGCGGCTGTGCGCAGGCTGGTTGGCGCGGGGGTCGCCAGGATCATCTACACCGACATCATGAGGGACGGCACCATGGAGGGGCCGAACTTCGACGGCCTGCAGTCAATTGCAAGGGCGAGCGCGATACCGGTCATCGCCTCGGGCGGAGTCGCCTCCACGGGCGACCTGCTGCGCATAGCCTCCATGACGGACATGGGGATCGAGGGCGCGATCGTCGGCATGGCTCTCTACCAGGGGAAGTTCTCGCTGGCCGAGGCACAGGACGCCATCGGCAGGACGGAGGGCTAGTGGTCTGTCCCATAGCGAGCTTGAAGCACCGAGAGCGACGGGGCGACGCGCCCGCAAAGCGCGCGACCGAACCGTACTCACTGAGTACTACGAGGGAGAGGAACGTGGACGGCGTGGATGCGGCGGCGTTCGAATGCCATGGTACCTGTGGGAAGGAGCAATAGATGCTGGCCAAGCGCATCATCCCCTGCCTCGACGTCGAGGGAGGACGTGTCGTCAAAGGCATCCACTTCGTAAACCTGAGGGACGCAGGCGACCCTGTGGAGCTAGCGGCGTACTACGACAGGGAGGGCGCGGACGAGCTGGTCTTCCTGGACATCACGGCCTCCCACGAGAAGCGCGACACCAAGGTCAAGCTCGCCGGCCTGGCGGGTGACGAGGTGTTCATCCCCTACACGATAGGCGGCGGGATCTCCACCCTCGACGACATCAGGGGCATACTCAGGGCGGGGGCCGACAAGGTCTCCGTCAACACCGCCGCGGTGAACGACCCGTCGCTGGTGAGGCGGGCAGCCGAACGCTTCGGCAGCCAGTGTGTGGTGGTCGCGGTCGACGCGCGTGGCAGAGGAGACGGCACCTGGGAGATCTACACTCACGGAGGGCGCACCCCCACAGGGATAGACGCCATCGAGTGGGTCAGGCGCGTGGAGGAGCTCGGCGCCGGTGAGATAATGCTGACCAGCATGGACCGTGACGGGACCAAACTCGGCTACGACATCCCGATGACCCGGGCCGTCTGCGAGGCGATCTCCATTCCGGTCATCGCCAGTGGCGGGGCGGGTAACCTGGAGCACCTGGCCGAGGCGATAGAACAGACCGGTTGCGACGCCGTGCTCGCAGCGTCCATCTTCCACTACGAGGAGCACACCATATCGGAGGCCAAGGAGTTCCTGGCCTCGCGCGGCATAGAGGTTCGCATTCACTAGCAGGTGGGATCGAAGTCTTGGGTATTTCCCGCCAATGGCTTATAGTTCTGGCCGGATTATCTGCAGGTAGGGTTCAGGCAAAACCGCCGATTCAGGTCCATCGAGGAGGTCCTTGTATATGTCACGCAACAGAATCATGCTCATTGCGGCCGCGTTGGTCTTTGCCGTCGCGCTTCTCGCGGCCGGGTGCGACTCGGCCGCCAAGGCCGGGAAGTTCAAGATCGGGGCGATACTGTCGCTCTCCGGGCCGGCCGCGCCGCTGGGCCAGTCGGAGCAGCGCTCGATTAACCTGCTGAAGACGCAGCTCGGCAAGACCGGCATCAACGGGACGCCGGCGGAATTCATCATCCTCGATGACGAGAGCGACCCCGCCAAGGCCACCACGGCGGCCAACAGGCTCATCACCCAGGAGAAGGTCTGCGCGATCATCGGCTGCAGCAGCACCGGTTCGACCCTGGCCATCATGCCCGGCGTGCAGAAGGCGATGATACCGGTGGTGGCGATGGCCGCCGGCACCAACGTGACCCAGCCGCCTCAGATGTGGGTGTTCAGCGTCGCCCCCGGTGACGCCCTGGTGGTGCAGCGGATCCTGATGTACTTCAAGAACGAGATGAAGATCCAGAGGATTGCGATCCTGCACGACTCCAACGCCTATGGCACCGGCGGCGCGGACGAGGTCAAGGCCCAGGCGCCCAGGTACAACGTCACCGTCGTGGCTGACGAGAGCTACGGCTCCGCAGACACGGACATGACCGCGCAGCTGACCAAGATCGGCTCCACCAACGCGCAGGAGCTGCTGGTATGGGGCACCAACCCCGGCCCGGCCTCCGTGGCCAGGGACATGCAGCAGCTGGGGATGAAGCTCCCGTTCGTCGGCTCTTCCGGAATAGCCAACCAGACATTCATACAGCTTGCTGGGAGCGCCGCCAACGGCGTGGTGTTCGCTGCCAGCAGGTTGATACTTCCGTCGACCATTCCCGCCGGAAGCCGGTGGGCGAAGTCGGTCAACAGTTTCAGCGCCGCCTACAAGACCGCCTACAAGATGGACATCGACACCTTCGCTGCTTACGGGTGGGACGCCTCCAACATGATCGTGAACGCGATAAAGTCTGTGGGCGGGGACAGCGCGAAGATACAGGCAAAGATACAGTCGTTGGTCGATTATCCGGGCGTGGATGGCGTTTTCACGTACTCGGAGACCAATCACGCCGGGCTCAAGGCCGACGCGCTCGTGATGGTGAAGATCGAGAACGGCCAGTGGGTCGAGGCCATGCCCTGATGGCTTCTCCGCGGCGGCGCGTCGGTGAAGAACCTGCTCGTGCATCCGGGCGGGACAGTGACCTGGCGGGTGCGTGCTTTGTAGACAGAGCAGGCGGGTTGTGGTTAAATCTTCTACTATTCCGGATGGCAATGGACAAAGGGGGAAACTGATGGCACAGAAGATCCTACGCTGGAAGCTGCCCATCGCGCTATTTTGCGTGCTGGTGGCGGCGACTCTGGGGAGCATGGGATGCGGAACGCAAAAAGTGGACACGTCCAAGAGCGTCTACAAGATCGGGGCGGTGCTCTCGCTGTCGGGCCCGGCGGCTCCGCTGGGACAGCCCGAGCAGAACTCTCTCAAGATGCTGGAGTCGCAGCTCAATGCCGGCGCTGGCGTGAACGGCCACAAGGTCCAGTTCATCATCGAGGATGACCAGAGCGACCCGGCCAAGGCGACCGCGGCGATAACATTGCTGATCAACCAGGAAGGCGTTTCGGCGATGATCGGCTCGAGCTCGACGGGCGCGACGCTCGCGATGGTTCCAGTCGCCCAGAGCACTCAGACGACGCTCGTCTGTTGCGCAGCGGGAACCGCGATAACCAAGCCTGTCAACAAGTACATATTCCGTACCCCGCCGACCGACTCCATGGCTATCGACAAGGTGCTCGGCTATCTTACCGGCACCCTCAAGGCGACCAAGATCGCGATACTGCACGACGCCAACGCCTACGGCGTCGGTGGAGCGACCGAGCTGGCCGCCAAGGCGCCCACCAAGGGTATAACCGTCACCGCCAACGAGAGCTACGGGACCACCGACACCGACATGACGCCGCAGCTCACCAAGATACAGGCCACCCCGGCGCAGGCGCTGGTGGTATGGGGAACCAACCCCGGCCCGGCGACGATCGCCAAGAACATGCAGCAGCTGGCGATGAAGATACCATTCATCGGCAGTAACGGCATCGCCAACAAGACCTTCATAACCCTGGCCGGTTCCGCCGCCAACGGCGTGGCCTTCCCGGGTGGGAACATGCTCATCCCTAGCTCGATCACCGCCGGCACGCCCTGGAGGAACGCGGTGGACAAGTTCACCACCGACTATACGACGGCGTACGGCAAGGCTCCCGATACCTTTGCAGCCCATGGCTGGGACGCGGGCACGATACTGACCACCGCCATGAAGACCGCCGGGACCAGCAAGGCCCAGATACAGACCGCCGTCCAGGCGACCAAGGGCCTCGTCGGGATAGACGGGATATACAACTACTCGGCCACCAACCATGACGGTCTTACGTCAGCGGACCTGATCATGATCAAGATCGTAAATGGGGCTTGGACTCAGATAAAGTAAGTCCCACAACGACCGGAAACCGTACCAATCGAATCGGGCCAGGTCTTCAATAGGCCTGGCCTGGTTTTCTGAAAGGAGAAGCGCGCAGTTGAGGATGGGCGACAGAAACCAGGTGAGGCTCCTGTGGGGAGCAGCCGCCCTGGTCGCGGTAGTGGTCGTCTTCACCCTCATCTACAAAGGCTCGACAGGCCTGCAGTGGATTCTCTCCGGTCTCACCGTCGGGAGCATCTACGCGCTGGTGGCCATGGGCTTCTCTGTGATCTACTCCAGCACCCGCGTCATTAACTTCGCCCAGGGCGAGTTCACAATGCTCGGTGGGATGATGATGTTCACCCTCTGCACCAGGGGAGGTCTACCGCTCTGGCTGGGCTTCCTGCTCACGGTGGGCATAGTCACGCTGCTGGGGGCCGGGTTCGAGCGCGCGGCCATCCATCCGCTCAAGGACCAGTCGGTCATAACGGTCATCATCGTGACCATCGGCCTCGCGATATTCATAAGGGCGCTGGCCAAGTGGATATGGGGGACCGACCCGGTCAAGGTCGCATCTTTCACCGGCGATAAGCCGCTGCGGTTCTTCGGAGCGTCGATAGTCCCCCAGAGCCTGTGGGTCTTCGGTCTCACCCTGATCGCGGTGGTGCTGGTCTTCGCTTTCTTCAACCGCACGCTGCTCGGCAAAGGGATGAGAGCTGCTGCCGACAACCCGGACGCGGCCAGCCTGGTGGGAGTCAGCGCCTCCACCAGCTCGCTGGTCGCCTGGTCGATCGCTGCCGCGGTCGGCGCCGCGGCAGGCGCGGTGATCGCGCCGATAAACTTCGCGGCCTACGATGCGGGGGCGATGCTTGGATTGAAGGGGTTCTCCGCGGCTGTCCTGGGGGGCCTGGGCAGCGCGCCCGGCGCGGTGGTGGGCGGCCTGATGCTGGGAGTGCTCGAGATGATCACCGCTGGGTTTGCCCCGTCGGGCTACAAGGACGCTGTCGCGTTCCTGATCCTGATACTGGTGCTGCTCATCAGGCCGCAGGGCCTGCTCG
The DNA here is from genome assembly GCA_003157385.1 of Actinomycetota bacterium. Lineage (GTDB taxonomy): Bacteria > Actinomycetota > Geothermincolia > Fen-727 > Anoxymicrobiaceae > FEN-680. The sequence goes on from PMJJ01000116.1 coordinate 37,538, forward strand.
GGAAGCCCGCGGACGTGAAGGTCTGACATGGATAAGCAGCTCGCCAGGCTTCCAGACGCCGAAAGCAGAAATTACCGGACGCTTGCCATATCCACGGCCTTTATACTGCTGATACCGGTGTGGGCCAGGTTCATCCCCGGTGACGTGCTTCACATCGATATCGTCAACGTGATGGTCCTAGCAGGGATATATGCCTGCGTGGTGGTCGGGCTCAACCTACTGGTCGGATACGCGGGGCAGATTTCGCTGGGACACGCCGCGTTCTTCGGCATAGGCGCATACACCACGGCGATCCTCTGCACGCGCATCCACGGCTTCCCAACCTGGCTGGGAGTGCTGGCCGGCACGGCCCTCTCCGGGGCGATCGGCTGGCTGGTGGGAAAACCCGTGCTGAGGCTGAAGGGCCACTACCTCGCCATGGCGACGCTGGGCCTGGGGGAGATAGCGTTCATCCTCTTCCAACAGCTGAAGTGGCTCACGGGCGGAACTGTGGGGATACTAAACATACCGCCACTGTCGATGTTCGGGCTTAAGTTCGACACCGACCTGAAGCTATATTTCGTGGTCTGGATCATCGTGATGGCGCTGATGCTGCTCTCGATAAACCTCATACGCTCGCGTGTGGGCAGGGGATTGCGTGCCCTGCATTCCAGCGAGGTGGCGGCTGACGCAATGGGCGTCAACACCAGCACCTACAAGGTGCAGGTCTTCGTGCTCAGCGCGGCCTTCGCCGGGCTGGGCGGCGCGCTGTTCGCCCACTTCCAGAAGTACGTAAACCCGGAGTCTTTTGTGCTGGCCATCTCCATCATGTTCATCACCATGGTGGTGGTGGGCGGAATGGGCAACATCTGGGGTGGGCTGATCGGCGTGCTGCTACTGACGTTCCTGCCCCCGGTGATACAGGCGCTGCCGCAGTGGCTGCCGGGTCTGCCGTCCGGCCTTCAGAACTTCAGCAACTACGAGCTGGTGCTGTACGGGCTGCTGCTCATCCTGTTCATGATGTTCCTGCCCAAGGGGGTAGCCGACGGGCTGGGTCGCGCCGCGGACTTCACCGAGGTGCGGGCCAGGCGACTTGGAGACCGCCGCAAGGCGAAGAGGCTGGAGGGCAGATGATGGTCGCCGACACCCTCCTTCAGATCAGAGAGGTGACCAAGCGGTTCGGCGGGCTCGCCGCGCTCAAGGACGTCTCGTTCGACGTGACCGTGGGCGAGATCAAGGCAATGATCGGACCGAACGGCGCCGGCAAGACAACCATGTTCGACGTGCTCACCGGCATACTCCACCCGACCGCTGGTGATGTCATGCTCAAGGGCGAGAGCATCGTCGGGCTGCGCCCCGACCAGATAACCGCGATGGGGATGATAAGGACGTTCCAGACCATCCAGCTCTTCGAGGGCATGACCGCCCTGGAGAACGTGATGGTGGGCTGCCACTGCAGGACAGCCTGCGGGTTCGCCTCCAGCGGGCTGCGCCAGCCGGCCGCCAGGCGCGAGGAGAAGGACATCAGGGAGAAGTCGATGGATGTGCTCAAGGACGTCGGACTGGCCACCCGGGCGGGCGAGATCGGGACCAACCTGCCGTACGGGCAGCAGCGCATGCTGGAGTTGGCCCGCGCGCTGGCGAGCGAGCCTGACATCATCCTGCTGGACGAGCCCGCCGCCGGGCTGAACCAGTACGAGACGGGCGAGCTGGCGGGTCTGCTGGTGAGGTTCCGCGAGCGAGGGCTCACCATCCTCATCGTCGAGCACGACATGGGCCTGGTCATGCAGATATCGGACGAGATAGTGGTGCTCGACTACGGGGAGATAATCGCCAGGGGCGCGCCTCAGGACGTGCAGAACGACCCCAGGGTCATCGAGGCCTACCTGGGAATCGAGGCGTAGATGCTCAGGGTAGAGAAGCTTTCGACATTCTACGGAAACATACAGGCGCTGCGCGACATCACCATACGGGCGCGGCGTGGCAGCATCACCACGATCATAGGCGCCAACGGCGCCGGCAAGTCCACGCTGCTGCGCACCATCGCGGGGCTCAACAAGGCACGGCACGGCCTGGTGATCTACGACGACCACGATATAACCAACCTGAAGCCGAACAAGATCGTCCGCGACGGCATATCCCTGGTGCCCCAGGGGCGCCAGGTCTTCAGCGACATGACGGTGATGGAAAACCTGCAGCTGGGAGCTTACGTCCGCCGGTTCTCGGACCGCGGCGACAACGCCCAGGAGCTCGAGATGGTCTACGAGATGTTCCCGGTGCTCTCGGAGAGAAAGAAGCAGACGGCCGGCACTCTCTCCGGGGGCGAGCAGCAGATGCTCGCGGTGGGGCGAGCGCTGATGTCGCGGCCGAGGCTGCTGCTGCTTGACGAGCCGTCGATGGGACTTGCCCCCAAGGTCATACAGTCCATATTCAAGACCCTGAACGCTCTGCACGAGCAGGGCCTCACGATACTGCTGGTGGAGCAGGACGCAAAGATCGCGCTGGAGACAGCCGACTACGGCTACGTGATGAAGACAGGCAAGGTCGCGCTCGAGGGCCAGGCCGGCGAGCTGCTCGAGAACGACGAGGTGAAGCGGATATACCTGGGATAGGTGAGCACTTATGAGCGAAGGCGAAACGAGGGTCGAGGGACCCGACGACATCAAGTACGACGAGCGCGGGCTGGTACCGGCTATCGTGCAGGAGGTCGGCACCTGCCAGGTGCTGATGCTCGCATACATGAACCGCGAGTCGCTGGGGCGCACGCTCGAGACCGGCAGGACCTGGTTCTACTCGAGGAGCCGCCAGGAGCTGTGGCCCAAGGGCGAGACCAGCGGCAACATACAGAGGGTCAAGAAGGTGCTCTACGACTGCGACGCCGACACGCTGCTGGTGCTGGTCGAACAGATCGGAGCGGCCTGCCACACCGGCGAGAAGACCTGCTTCTACCGCGAACTGCCCGGCAGCTAGGGCGGGGGACGTACCGGCGGGCGCGGATGCTATAATTCAGTTGGCACCATTCTCCTGACAAACGGTGGGAAAAACTTGCCGCTAGACGACCTTGATCCGGAAACCTTGGGTTTTGTTGACGAGTACATCGACCAGTTCGTCACCTGGGACGTGGTTGCTTACTTTCACGAGAACCCCGATGTGGAGCGCAGGGCGGACGGCATCGCCATGGACATCGGCCGCCGGGTCGCCGCCATCAGCCCGGTCCTGAGAATTCTCGAGGACAAGGGGGTTCTCGAGACCGATGTCGACGAGGCCGAGGACCCCGCCTACAGGTACTCTGCGCCCGCGGAATTCCGCAAGAATATGGACGGATTTCTTACCGCCACGCGCGACCGCACCAACCGCCTCGCCATCGTCAGCCGCATTCTTCAGAAAGAGGCAAAGAGGCTTTAAGAAGCGGATTTGCGCGTTTGACACTGCCTGGGGCCTTACTTAGAATCAATGCCTGAGCGGGAGTAGCTCAGTTGGTAGAGCGCGACCTTGCCAAGGTCGAGGTCGCCGGTTCGAGTCCGGTCTCCCGCTCCACTCTTATCTACACCACACATCCTCCGGACTCGAGCCGGCAACCAGGCTCAATCATTTCTGCTTTGGCTTTTGCGACTCGTCCAGCAGGTCCTGAATTGACCTCTGCGACTTGGCCTGCCTGGGGCCTTCCTCGACCTCCTCGGCCACCACGATCTCCAGCAGGGAATGCAGCGTCTCTCTCTCTTCAGGGTCGAGCTGCGCCTTGTCGAGAAGGATGTTCAAAACCTGTCTCAGTGCATCCGACTCTTGCTCGAGTTCGAGGATGCGGGTCTTCAATCCTTCGATGGTGAGGACCACCTGATGTTCGTTCATTGTTGCGTCCTATTCATCCAGGCCCTTCCTGTAAGCGTCCAGCAGCAGCATGAGACGGTAGTCGCGTCGCTTGATGACGTCGTCGGAGCTGGCACCCGCATAGTCGTAGAATCCTTTGCCGGTCTTGACCCCCAGGTCACCGCGCTCCACCCTCTCCGCAAGCGGCGGCGGTGGAGGCACGCCCATCGCCTGGGCGGAGGCCGCCATCACGTCCAGTCCACCAAGGTCCATAGTGGCGAACGGGCCACCGACGGCCAGTCGGAGGCTGATGGAGTTCTCGATCGCCTTGTCGATGTCCTCCGGTTCGACGATGCCTTCGTTGAGGATCATGAAGGCCATGGCGTTTATCGAGAGCTGGATGCGGTTGACGACGAAGCCCGGCAGATAGCGTTTCAGCAGCAGAGGGTACTTGCCCACAGCGCGCAGCAGCTCCATGGATGTCTCCACGGCGCCGTCAGAGGTGCGTTCTCCCTTCACGACTTCCACCAGCGGCACCAGCTGGGCCGGGTTGAAGAAATGAGTTATGAGGACGCGGCCGGCGATGTCCTCGGGCATCTCGGACATGACGTCGAACGTGGAGGTGTTGCTTGCGAGGACCGCGTCAGGCGGTGAGATCTTTCCGAGGTTGTCAAAGACCTCTTTCTTGAGGGCGAGCACCTCGGGAACGGCTTCGATTACGAAGAAAACTTCCGCGACCGAGTCCGACAGGCTGGTGGTCGTCTCGATGTTGCGCAGTGCTTCATCGACGGCGGAAGGCTCGATCCATCCGAAGTCGGACTGCATCCGGAGGTTGATCCGCGCGCTCTCGACCGCCTGTGTGAGAGCATCCTCGCTCAGGTCATGCAGGCGGACGGCGTAGCCGTTCTGAGCGAACAGCTGGGCCAGGCCGGCGCCCATGATTCCCGCTCCGATAACTGCCAGGGCCTTCTTCTCTGACGGCATCAGCGCCTCCCTTCGCGCGTATTGCTGTGGCTATACAATATCACTCCCTGCACAACCTATCGGTCAGAAGGGCGGTCGCAGTGCGCCTCGGGCGTGACGTCCCGGATACGCATCTCAGCATCTGCCAGGGCGTTCGAGAGGATATATCAGCGCTTCTTTTGTGAACACAACTGCCTCCTCGAGTCTCTCAAACGACCGCCCAGGGGCTTCTTCGATACACGGATCGCCGAACCTACAAGCCCTCCGCGCCAGACGGCGTGGTGTATGGCTTTGTAGTAAAATGGGCTGCGCCGGGCGGCGTAGCCAAGTGGTAAGGCAGAGGTCTGCAAAACCTCCATCGTCGGTTCAATTCCGACCGCCGCCTCCAGCCGATCATCCCATCACTGTCAGAGTGCATGTCCTTTTAACCCGCTGTCGCAGTGAACGGTGACCCTGGCCTGCTGCTGGTTCGACGGATTTGAGATGCCGGAAGACTTGAGGATGTAGTCGCGCCCGGTGGTGGGGCAGGTGGGGACGTTCTTGATGTACCTGTCCACGACAAGCGGGTTCTGGGCGGTCAGCTTGCCAGGCGGCGGGTAGAGGTGGCTGTTCTGGTAATACTTGTCGATCGCCTGCTGGATGTTCACCAGGTTGCGGTGGCAGATGTTGGCCTGAGCCTCGGTCTGGATCTTCTTGCTGTTGGGCAGCAGGGTGAGCATGGTGTACCCCAGCCCCCCGACTATAGCGAAAAGGACCACCGCCAGGATTATGAACGAGACCGTGTTGTGCTCTCGGCGCGGCTTGTACTTGCTCTGCGACCCCGAAAGCGCATCGCGCATCTCGCGCTCGCCCAGGGCGCCACACTCCTCGCAGAATTTCCTGGGCGGGTCTATCTCTTTTCCGCACTTCAGGCAGACCGGCATCGGCACCCCGTTCCGTTGAAGTTTATAAGACCATAAGATACTATAAATCAGTCTTAATCAATGACTTTCGTGGTGAAGACGTGGGCGCGTAGCTCAGTGGGAGAGCGCTTCCTTGACGCGGAAGAGGTCGGTAGTTCGATCCTACTCGCGCCCACCATTTTTTTGCTCTGAAACCCTGAAAACAAGATGGAGAGCCGCATGGGCGAAGAGATGATAAAGGTTTCGATGCCGGATGGCGCCGTCATTGAGGCGCCGGTAGGGACCACGCCGGTCGAGATAATGAAGATGGCGGGGGAGAAGGTTCCCAAGGTAGCCTGCATAGCCGAGCTGGACGGGGAGTCCGGCGAGCTCAACAGGCCACTGGCATCAGATGGGAAGCTTGCCTTCCTGGGATTCGACGAGCCCAGGGGAGCGGAAGCCTTCAGGCACACCACCGCCCACGTCATGGCGCAGGCCGTCAAGAGGCTCTATCCGCAGGCGAAGCTTGCCATCGGCCCGGCTATAGAGGACGGCTACTACTACGACTTCGCGCTCCCTGACGCATTCACCCCCGACGACCTGCCTGCGATCGAGGAGGAGATGGGGCGGATCATCAAGCAGAACCTGCTGATCGCACGCCGCGAGGTCTCCAAGGCAGAGGCCCTGGCGCTGTTCAAGGACCGTGACGAGCCCTACAAGGTTGAGCTCATCGAAGACATCGCCGACGAGGTCATCACCCTCTACGAGCAGGGCGAGTTCGTCGACTTCTGCCGGGGGCCGCACCTGACCTCCACCGGGAAGATAAAGTCGTTCAAGCTACTTTCCATCGCCGGGGCCTACTGGCGTGGCGACGAGACGCGGGAGATGCTGCAGCGCATCTACGGCACCTCATTCGACAGCAAGGCGGCGCTGGAGGAGTACCTGAAGATGCGCGAGGAGGCCGAGAAGCGGGACCACCGCCGCCTGGGCCCTGAGCTCGAGCTGTTCTCCATAAGGGAGGAGATCGGCCCCGGACTGGTCATATACCACCCCAACGGCGCAATACTTCGTACGACTATCGAGGACTACCTGAAGGTCGAGCACGCCAGGCGCGGCTACCAACTGGTCATCTCTCCCCATATCATGCGCCGCGAGGTCTGGAAGACCAGCGGCCACCTCGACATGGAGTACCCGATGTACCTGTTCGAGGTTGACGGGGCTCCCTACGGCATCAAGCCGATGAACTGCCCGGCTCATATATACGTATATAAGTCGCGGACCCGGGGCCACCACGAGCTGCCGATCAGGTACTTCGAACTGGGCACGGTCTACCGACACGAGCGCACCGGCGTCCTGCACGGGCTGCTTCGCGTGAGAGGTTTCACCCAGGACGACGCGCACATCTTCTGCACGCCGGAGCAGGTCGAGCGGGAGATCAACGACGCGCTCAAGTTCGCCTTCGAGGCGCAGAGGACGTTCGGGTTCACGACGTTCAAGATCGCCCTGTCCACCAGACCGGATCACTTCGTGGGCGACGACGAGGGCTGGGACATGGCCACCGACGCCCTGCGCAATGCGCTGGAGGAGCAGGGGTTGGACTACTTTGTTGACGAGGGAGAGGGCGTGTTCTACGGCCCTAAGATCGACGTCAAGTTGCAGGACGCCATCGGGCGCCTATGGCAGGGGCCGACCATCCAGGTAGACCTCAACCTTCCCAGGCGCTTCGACATGACCTACGCGGGCGCCGACAACCGGGAGCACGTCCCGGTGATGATACACCGCACGGTGCTGGGCAGCATGGAGCGCTACATAGGGATACTGATCGAGCACTACGCGGGCGCTTTCCCCACCTGGCTGGCGCCGGTGCAGGTGGAGATCCTCCCGATCGCCGACAGGCACGTCGACTATGCCCGCGAAGTGCAGGACAGGATGGCCTCCCGGGGGGTGCGCGCCAAGGTCAACGAGGAGCGCGAGACGACCGGCAACAAGATACGCAAGGCCTGGAGGATGAAGGTCCCCTACATGGTCATCGTCGGCGACAACGAGATCGAGGCCGGCAACATCAGCGTGCGCTCGCTGGCCGGGCGCGACGACCGCGGCGTGGACGTGGAGCGGTTCACGGACGAGCTTGTGAGGGAGATCGTGTCCCGCATGTCGATGGAGGCCTGAGCGTGGACATCATCTACACGCCCTGGAGGTACGATTACGTGAGCAACGTGGACAACCGCAAGGAAGGCTGCATATTTTGCCTGAAGCGGTCCGAGGACGACGACCGAAAGAACCTGATCGTCTACCGCGCCGAGAGGTGCCTGGCGATACTGAACCTCTTCCCCTACTCGTCGGGCCACCTCATGATCGCCCCGTACAAGCACACCGGCACTATTGAAGAGCTCGACACGGAGACGCTCACGGAGATGATGACCCTGGCCCAGAAGTGCATGCATGCCGCACGCCAGGCTTTTGGTCCGGATGGCTTTAACGTCGGGATAAACATCGCTCGCGTGGCAGGCGCGGGGATAACGGAACACGTCCACATGCACCTGGTGCCACGATGGGCGGGAGACGCCAACTTCATGCCCGTGTGCTCTGACACCCGCGTGCTGCCCCTGAGCCTGGACCAGGTCTGGGAGAGGCTCACCGAACAGCTCAGCAAAGAGGCCTGACCTCAAGAACGCACCACCGGCGCCTGATCCCACCGGTGCATGCTCGCCTTAGGATTCCTCTTTCTCTTTCTTCGCCTGCTCGATGATCTTGGAAGCGATGTGCTCGGGGACTTCCTCGTAGTGAGAGAACTCCATCGTGAACACGCCGCGGCCGCCGGTGATGGAGCGGAGGTCTATCGAGTAGCGGCGCATCTCCGAGAGCGGGACCTGGGCGCTGACCACCTGCATCTTGCCCTTGGGCTGCATGCCCAGTATCCGCCCGCGCTTGGAGTTGAGGTCTCCGATGACGTCGCCCATGAACTGGTCGGGGACGGTGACCTCCACGTCCACGATCGGCTCGAGGAGGACCGGGTCGGCCTTGGCCACCCCGTCCCTCATCGCCTTTGACGCGGCCATCTTGAAGGCGAGCTCGGAGGAGTCGACCGCGTGGAACGACCCGTCATAGAGGGTGACCTTCATATCGACCAGCGGGTAGCCGGCCAGGTAGCCATCGTTCATGGCGGCTACGACACCCTTCTCGACACCCGGGATGTACTGCCGGGGGATGGAGCCCCCGACTATCTTGTCCTGGAACTCGTACCCCTCGCTGCGCTGGCGTGGCTCCAGGCGAAGGAAAGCGTGGCCGTACTGGCCGTGTCCGCCGGTCTGTTTCTTGTGCTTCCCCTCGGACTCCACGCTCTTGCGGATGGTCTCTTTGTAAGGGACCCGGGGCAGGTCGGTCACAACGTCCGCGCCGAACTTGCGGCGCATCTTTTCCACCACCACGTCGATGTGCGTCTCGCCCGCGCCCGAGATGATAGTCTGGTTCACGTCCGTGTCACGGCGGACCATCAGCATCGGGTCCTCCTCGCGGACCCTGCCCAGCGCCGTGGAGAGCTTGTCCTCGTCGCCCTTGGTCTTGGGAGCCACCGCCAGTGCCATGACCGGAGCGGGGTACTCGATGCGCGGCAGCACGATGGGCTTGTCTTTGTCACAAAGCGTATCGCCGGTGAACGTCTCAGACAGCTTCGCCACCGCCCCGAGCTCGCCCGCCCTCAGCTCCGGCACCGAGGTCTGCTCCTTGCCGGTGACGTGATAGACCTGGCCGATGCGCTCCGTCTTGCCGCGGGAGCTGTTTATCACGCTGGAATCGGCCTTGAACACTCCCGAGAAGACGCGGAAGTAGGTCAGCTTGCCCACGTAGGGGTCGGCCAGGGTCTTGAACACCAGCGCGCACATCGGGCCGTCGGAGGTGCGGGGGCGCGTGACCTCCTCGTCCTTGCCGGGCAGGGTGCCGGCGACGTCCGGCATGTCAGAAGGCATCGGCAGTACGCTGTTGACGAAGTCGAGGAACTCGGGGACGCCGATGCCCTTCGACGCCGAGCCGCAGAGGACGGGGATCAGGCTGCCGTCGCGGACGCCGGTCTTGAGCCCGCCGGTGATCTCATCCGGTGTGAGCTCGCCCTCCTCCAGGTACTTCTCGAGCAGCGAGTCATCGGTCTCGGCCACGGCCTCGGTAAGCTTATCCAGAGCGTCGGCGAGCGCGTTCGCCAGGTCGTCGGGCACCGGGACCTCTTTGGACTTTCCCTGGCCGTCCGGCTCGAAGGCCTTGCCGCTGAATATCTCGATGACGCCCTTGAAGCAGTGCTCCTCTCCGATCGGGAGCATCAGCGGGACGACGTTTCCTCCGATGGTCTCTCGGATGTCGTCCATGGTCCTCTCGAAGCTGGCGCGCTCCCGGTCGAGCTTGCTCACGTATATCATGCGGGGTACGCCCGCCTCACCGGCGCGCTCCCACATTATCTCGGTCTGCACCTCGACCCCGTCGACCCCCGAGATGACCATGCAGGCCGTGTCCACGACCCTCACGGTAGAGATGGCATCGCCCACGAAGTCGGCATAGCCAGGCGTGTCGACGAACGCGACGTGGGTCCCCTTCCAGTCAACGGAGGCCATCGCAGCGTTGATGGATATCTTCCTCTTTATCTCTTCCTCGTCGAAGTCGGTGGTGGTGTTTCCCTGCTCGACGTCTCCCATGCGCGTTGTCGCACCCGATGCGTAGAGCAGCGACTCGGCGAGCGTCGTCTTGCCCGAGCCGCCGTGGCCGAACAGTCCGACGTTCTTGATCGCTTCCGGTGCAGTCACAGTCAGTCCCCCTGTTAAGGTGTTGGATAAGGATAACGGTAGGTAATTATAGCGCAACCAAATCGTTTGCACGACCGTCGCCCGGCCCCGCGACACGCGTGGTTTCCTTGTTATCTCGACGCGCTTGGGTTACCTTGGGTCAAGTGCCTTGAGGCCCCGAAAAAGGCGGAATCAACCGTAATGAGAGGCAAGTCGAAGACAATCGAATGCATCCCGGCGCCGGTCGAGAGCGTCGCGTCCTCCTCCCCGGCGGAGCGAGCGGGACTGCGATCCGGCGACACAATATTCAGCGTCGACGGCATGCAGCCGCATGACGCGATAGACCTGTACCTGGCACTGGCGGACGGCGGAGATCACAGCCTGGAGGTCGAGCGGGCGGGTATGGGCAAGCGGAGCTCGGTCGAGCTCCACCTGGGCGCCGAGGCGCCGGGGATCGAGCTGTCAAAGCAGGTGTTCGACGGGGTGCGGACGTGTCGGAACAACTGCATGTTCTGCTTCGTCGACCAGCTCCCCGAGGGGCTGCGTAAGTCGGTGTACGTCAAGGACGATGACTACCGCCTCAGCTTCCTCGGCGGCAACTTCATAACGCTGACCAACATGACGCGGGCGGATGTG
>PMJJ01000091.1 GCA_003157385.1 Actinomycetota bacterium
GTTGGTACGGTGAGAACTTACACCGACTGAGCCGCTAATCCTCTGTAAATTCCCCCAACCAATGCCGTCGCTTTGAATTGAGCGGCCATCACTCTCCAAGATAGAGGTTGATATCCCTATTGGCCTCAATCGAAAGGAGAAGAAGATGGCCAAGAAACAGAGTATGACGTTCGAAGAAGCCCTGCAAGTGATCCTCGAAAACGGGGGAGACGGGTTGCTGCGGGAAATCCTCGAGGCGGCCCTCCAGGGGACTCTGGAAGTCGAGATGGCGAACCACTTGCAGGCCAAGCCCTACGAGCGCACGGATGAGCGCAGGGGTTACCGCAACGGCCACAAGCCCCGTATCCTCACCACCGCCGTGGGGGACCTCACGCTGCTCGTGCCACAGGACCGCGACGGCACCTTTTCCACCTCGCTGTTTGAGCGCTACCAGAGAAGCGACAAGGCGCTCGTGCTGGCGATCATGGAGATGTACCTCAAGGGGGTCTCAACCCGCAAGGTGGCAGATATCACGGAGAAGCTCTGTGGCAAGAGCTTCTCGTCCCAGCAGGTATCAAAGCTCGCCCGGGAGCTGGACGCAAGGATCGCCGATTGGAGAGGCCGGCCTCTTGAAGGAGACTACCCGTACCTGATCGTGGACGCCCGCTACGAGAAGGTGAGGCAGGGCGGCCGGGTGGTCTCCAAGGGCATCCTCATCGTGCTGGGGATAAACGAGCGGGGCATGAGGGAGATCCTTTCAGTGGAAGTAGCCGACACCGAGAACTCCACCACCTGGTCGGACCTGTTCAAGCGCTTGAAGAAGAGAGGCCTTTCGGGCGTGCTGCTGGTGACCTCCGACGACCACGAGGGAATCAAGGCCGCGGTGGGCCGTCACCTGCAGGGGGCGGCCTGGCAGCGGTGTCAGTTCCATTTCCTGAGAAACGTGCTGCCGCTCGCGACGCGCGCGCAGAGAAAGATCGTCCACTCCGACCTGAGAACGATCTTCGACCCGCCCGATGTCGACACGGCCTGGAGGCGCATCAACGAGGTGCTGTCCAACTGGCACGACCTGAACCCGGCGATAGCCGAGAGGATCGAGGAGGGCATCGAGGAGACGACCGCCGTGCTCTCCTTCCCCGGGCCTCACAGAAAGAGGATCAGGACGACCAACGCGCTCGAGAGGCTCAACCAGGAGATCAGGAGGAGGACGAGGGTGGCCCGCATCTTCCCCAATGAGGCCTCGGCCCTGAGGCTCATCGCATCGCTCGCCATAGAGCAATCCGAGGAATGGGAGACCGGAAGGCAGTACCTGGACGCCTCGCTCTTGGAGGGATGGTCCTTCGAGAAAAACGAGTGGCCCTTCGACGAACCGGCGCCCGACCTGACGCTGGTGAAGAAGCAGTAGCTGGCCAATCGAAGAACAGAACCGATCAACGCTGGCAACCTCGCCGCGGGCCGACGCTGACAGACGGCCGAGAGGGGTGACGCCTGCGACTAAATAGAAGAGCCGAAGTCTCTGACCTCCGCCCCTCGGGGCTCTGGTCAGAGACTTGCCGCCAGCGCTTGAGGAAGATAGTCTTCAAGCGGACCTCGTCTCGGAGAGACGGGAAGTACAGAAGTTAAGCGGCACAACGGCAACGCAGGGTTCTTGCCGTGTATCGTAGTCTGCCTGCATCGTCTGCCTGTGTAACAAGTCCGAACCAAGTGAGTTTTGTATCAGGTGAGAATGGTCCGAATTTCTCGTCTTCCCAAATGTCGTACTTGATAGTCCGTATCCGAGCCAACTATCTCACCACCGAAGGGGGGCAACAGGGCTGACTACACTTGGGCTTGGGGAAACCGAAATTCGTTGTGTGGAGACTGTTGGCTGCCGATCCTGTTATTACTACCTCTACTGACAGAGACACTAGCCAGCAGGAACGATCAAGGCAGGCAACTGGCGAACAAGGTGGGGAAACTACTCTCTTGTAGCTACCTGCCTTGATATTTCTCATTCTTTTCCCCTTCGTTCGCCTAACAAAAAAACCGGCTCAACTTGCCAATGGATTTGCCTTGGCTAGCCGTCCGGTTTATTTACCGATATGGACGATACTCGCATTACCAAAAACTTTCAAGCGTTTTTGGCTAACTATCTTGTCACTTTTTTCCAACTAGTAATTCACACAAATTTCTTACCACGCAACCCTAGTTTGCCAAGTAAATTCAGGCAATTTGTTACAAGTTCTAGCGACCTGACAAAGTGCATTTAAGCACGTTGCAACTGGTTGGCAAGTCGGGTATGGTCCGCACCGAACTGGAATGCATAAATGCGGTTACTAGCAATACAAGTAGAGAGGGGGTGAATTGCAGTTGATGGCTTGGTTACGGGCTTTAGCCGACCCTCGAACCCCTGACCTCATCCGTGCGAGGGATGCGCTCTCCCAACTGAGCTACGGCCCCACTGAGAAGGTAATTCTAGCGCATGGCTGTTTCCACTTCAAAAAAGCGGGATTGCGGAACGCTATACTATTGAGACTGTTTCTCTGGCTTGTGGAGGGCGAAGTTGGAACCGAGGAAGACGGCCGATGTTAAAGAAGGCTGGCGCGCCGGCATGTGGCGGTGGCGCACGCCGCTGCTGATCTGCGGCGCGGTGCTCTCCCTTGCGATAGTGCTCACCATCGGGCTTTTCCAGTTCAAGCACGAGGCGTCCAGGCCGATCTCGGTCGTGAAGGGTCTGCCGATCCACGGAACCGACGTCACCATCGGCCAGGGAATACTCAACTTCATCACCTCGACGGGGACCAAGGTGGTAAACGAAGGCTTCAAGCCTACCTGGGGAGCGGAGCAGACCGGCGCGGACACCTGGGTGGTCTCGTACGTGTTCGAGGTGGGGCGCCAGTCCCACTGGGCCTCCTGGGTCGTGAACACCAAAACGGGGTCGGTGAGTCCCAGGGACCAACTCGCCCGGCAGTTACAGCGGGGCAGGTAGCCGGCGCCGAGGAGCCGCAAGCAGCTCAAGCCAGGGTTGCGTTTCGCCGACTCCCAAAACAGAGGCTGTAGTATAATTGCCGCGCGGGTAGGAAAATGCGCGAAAGCCTAGAAGATAGGCCTGTGCATATCGATCGGAGGTGCAGAAGTTGGCCAGATACGGACCTCACGGGCACGAGATCGTAGGAGAAGAAATCCAACGCATCCGGTGCTCGAACTGCGGGAACCGGGTGACGTTCGAGGCGGGGGACGAAGAGGTCAAGTGCCCGCACTGCGGTAATCTCGTGAAGAGGCCCAGGACGCAGAAGTCCTAGCTGTACTGCCGAGTTGAGCTGTTAAGACCCCCCGGCAGGGACACGAAACAGGAGGGCAACTTGGAACTCGAAGTTTCGACACGCGAAGTCGGAGATCACACCGTGATCAAGCTCAAGGGCGAGGTCGACATATACACGGCGCCATCTCTGCGGGAGACCGTGGTGGACGCGGTGGAGAAAGGCCGTTACAAGATAGCGGTCGATCTCGACGAGGTCGACTTCCTCGACAGCACCGGGCTGGGAGTCCTTGTCGGTGGCCTCAAGAGGGTCAAGCAGCACGACGGAGAGCTCGGTATAATATGCAACCAGGAGAAGATCCTGCGCATATTCAAGATCACCGGGCTGACCAAGATCTTCAAGATGTACAAGAGCACCGACGAGCTCGAGGGCAGCGAGAAGAAAGCCTGATCGCGGCGCCCGGAAAGCTGAGACATCGAGGCGGATCCCGGTCCGCCTCCTTTGCATTGATCGCAGAACCGCACTGGAGCGACTGTATGCCGGACAACCGAACGAGCGACTACTACCAGAGCCTTCGGGATAGCATGGTCGAGGAGCAGATGGCGTCGCGGGGGATCTCCGACAAGCGGGTTCTCGAGGCTATGCGTCGAGTTCCCAGGCATCTCTTCGTACCAGGAGACAGGCGCGGCAAGGCCTACGACGACGCGCCGCTCCCGCTCGGCGAGGGCCAGACCATATCCCAGCCGTACATGGTGGCCTGGATGACCGAGCTCCTCGGCCTGGAGGGTGACGAGAAAGTGCTGGAGGTGGGGACCGGCAGCGGCTACCAGGCAGCCATACTGGGACTCCTGGCTCGCAAGGTCTACAGCATAGAGCGTATCGAATGGCTGGCCGAACAGGCGCGAAGGCGCCTCGACGAGCTCGGCTTCAAGAACATCGAGGTGGTCGTCGGCGACGGCAGCAAGGGCCTCAAGAAGCAGGCGCCGTTCGACGCCATCATCGTGACCGCCGGCTCGCCCGGCGTCCCGCAGGCGCTCGTGGAACAGCTTGCCGACGGCGGACGGCTGGTGATACCGGTGGGCCCGAGCACGATGCAGATGCTGACCGTGATCACGCGACATGGCGCCGAGTACGAGACGGACGAGGTCGGTTCCTGCGTTTTCGTCCCGCTGGTGGGCACGTACGGCTGGAAGCAATAGCCCGCCGCGGTCGCCCAAGAACCCGCCACTCTGCTTGACCCTTCAGGATGCTTGAAATATCTTGAAGACGCTGACCGCGCACGAGAGAGGATGATGATGCTACCGGTCATAGTGATGCCAACGTATAACGAGCGCGAGAATATGGAGAAGATGGCGCGCACCCTGATGGGGCTCGACCTGGGGCTTTCGCTGCTGGTGATCGACGACAATTCGCCGGATGGCACGGGTGAGATCGTGGACCGGCTCGCTGAGGAGTTCGACAGCATCCACGTGGAGCACCGCCCCGGAAAGGCGGGCCTGGGGACAGCGTACAGGCATGGTTTCGAGGTGGCCCTGGGCATGGGGGCGGACTACATCATAGAGATGGACGCGGATTTCTCCCACGACCCGAAGTACCTGGCCGATATGCTGGCGGCGGCGCCGGACCACGACGTGGTCATCGGGTCGCGGTACGTCGAAGGCGGAGGAACGGTGAACTGGGGAATGTCGCGCAAGATCATAAGCCGCGGCGGGAGCATCTACACCAGGCTTTTAACGGGGGTGAAGATGCACGACACCACCAGCGGCTTCAGGTGCCACAAGGCCGACGTGATCCGCAAGATAGATTTCTCGAGGATCTCGGCCACCGGCTTCGGCTTTCAGGTGGAGCTGTCGTACGTTTGCACGATACTGGGGTTCGACATATTCGAGATCCCCATAGTATTCGCCGACCGCGCCGAGGGAGAGTCGAAGATGAGCAAGGACATCGTGTTCGAGGCGATGCGGCTCGTGGCCGGCCTCCGTCGCAAATACCGCGACGTAACCAGGAGTTCCTGTTCTTGAGCCGGTCGCACCAGCGGCCATGAGCTCGGGAGGGCGCACCGCCCATGCCAACCGGGGAGAGCCGTGCACGAGACGGCTGTGCCCGGTTGGTACCGGCAACGATTGGACAAACCCTTAACGGAGGTTGAAGTGAGCGAGAACATAAGCGAGCAACTGCAGTATCTATTCGAGCCCCGGTCGATCGCGATAATCGGTGCGAGCAACGTCAAGATGAAGTGGGGCTACATAGTGCCGGCGAACATCCTCGCGGGCGGCTGGAAGGGCAAGCTCTACCCGGTCAACCCCAAGGAGACCGAGATCTTCGACCGGGGGGTCTACAAGTCGGTCCTCGACATTCCCGACGAGATAGACCTGGCCGTGGTGACCATCCCCTCGCAGCACGTCGTGCCGGTGATCAAGGAGTGCGTCGCCAAGAGCGTCAAGACCTGCATCGTCATCTCGGGTGGATTCAGCGAGACCGGCGGAGAAGGCACCGAGCTCGAGAAGGAGATGACCGCGATCGTGGAAGGGTCGTCGATGCGGCTGGTCGGCCCCAACACGATGGGGGTCTACTCCGGTCCCGTCAACCTGCACGCGCTGATGCCGCCGGTGCGCCCGGTGGCTGGCAAGATCGGTTTCGCCGCGCAGAGCGGCAACCTGGGCACCCAGATGCTGTCTCTGGGCAAGGCGCTCGGCGTCGGCTTCTCCCGGTTCGTGTGCATCGGCAACGAGGCCGACCTCAAGGCGGCCGACTACCTGGAGTATTTCGCGGACGACCCCGCCACCGAGGTCATCCTGATGTACATCGAAGGCCTGCGCGCGGCCAGGCGGTTCATCGAGGTGGCCAGAAACACTTCCCCCAAGAAGCCCATCGTGGTGCTGAAGGCCGGCAAGACCAAGGCCGGCGCCAAGGCCGCTGCTTCCCACAGCGCCGCTCTCGCCGCCGACGAGGCGGTCTTCGAGGGCGTGAGGAAGCAGACCGGTATGATCGAGGCGGACACCACCGAGGAGATGCTCGACATCGCCAAGGCGTTCGCCGCGATCCCGTCACCGAAGGGCAAGCGCGTGGGAGTGCTCACCTGGGGAGGCGGCTGGGGGGTCGTCACCGCAGACGCGCTCGCGGAGCACGGCCTGGAGTTGGTCGAGTTCCCTGAAGAGACGCTCAAAGAGCTGGATTCGGTGCTGCCGCCCTACTGGAGCCGCGGCAACCCGGTGGACCTGGTGGGCACGCTGGACCTGTCGGTGCACTTCCGCTGCCTGGAGATAGTCGCCCGCTGCAATTGTGTCGACTCGATCATCAGCCTGG
This sequence comes from Actinomycetota bacterium, assembly GCA_003157385.1. Lineage (GTDB taxonomy): Bacteria > Actinomycetota > Geothermincolia > Fen-727 > Anoxymicrobiaceae > FEN-680. The sequence continues at coordinate 6,525 of PMJJ01000091.1, forward strand.
GCACCATGGGGGCGACCTCCTCTTTCCAGTCGTTTGTGCTGGAAGGACCGCTTGCCGAGGAGATCGACAGCGAGCGGATCAAGCCCAGGGTCATCACCCCGGAGTTCATCAAGGAGCTGCAGAAGACCGACGAGGCCTACCGCAACGAGGTCATCAGGCTGATGGAGGAGACCGGCAAGCCGATAATCGCGGTGTCTTTCCCGACGTCCGGCTCGATCACGCCCATGCTGGCGAGGCAGAGCGAGGTCGTGATATACCCATCACCGGAGAGGGGAGCCAAGACGCTGGCGGCCCTCTACGAGTACCAGCAGTTCCTGGAGAGGACGCTCGCGCCGACGAGGTAGGGCGACCTGCCTGAGGGCGCAACAGCACTAGGAGGAGAATGGTTCTCATTCTGCAGGCAGCCGTGCTCGGTATCGTGCAGGGCTTAACAGAGTTCATACCCATCTCCTCCAGCGGCCACCTGGTGCTCATCCCCAAGCTGTTCGGGTGGAACACCTTCGTTGCGACCAAGGGCGTCAGCACCGCTTTCGACGTGGCACTGCACCTCGGCACACTGCTGGCCCTGCTGGTCTTCTTCAGGCACGAGTGGATCAAGCTCATCCAGGGCTTCTTCAGAGGGTTCAAGAGCCGTCCCGCCGACTGGGACTTCACCAGCAGGATGGCCTGGTTGCTGGTCCTCGCGAGCATCCCGGCGGCGATCGCCGGGGCGCTTCTCAACAACGTCATCGAGGACCACCTGCGCGTGCCCGCGGCCGTGGCGATATGCCTGCTGCTGGGCGCGGTCTTCATGACGGCGGCGGAGGTCTACGGAAAAAGGAACCGCGGGTTCAAGAAGATCAATGCCAGGGACGCGGGGGTGGTGGGGTTTGCCCAGATCCTGGCGCTGGCGCCCGGAGTCTCTCGCTCGGGGGTCACCATCTCCGCCGGGATGCTGGACGGGCTCGACCGGGAGGCGGCGGCTCACTTCGCCTTTCTCATGGCCGGCCCGATAATCGCCGGCTCCGGCATCTACGAAGCGTTCAAGCTGGCCAAGAACGGCTTCCCGGCCCACGGGCCCGGGGTCTTCCTCGCGGGATTCATTACCGCCGCTATCTCGGGCTTCGTGGCCATAGGGTTGATGCTCAAGTACCTGAAGAGCCACACCCTGCTGCCATTCATCATCTACCGCGTCGCGCTCGCGGCCCTGGTGTTTTTGATCCTGGCGTTGTAGCGCCGGCGCCACGGTACGAGCATTTCCATTTTCCGCGATATCTGTTTCACTTTAACGCGACGATTGGAGACCGGATCATGCACGAACTGTCGGTGACCGAGAGCATGTTGGGAGTGGTGCTGCGGCACGCCGAGGCCAACAAGGCCACGGAGGTGACCGCGATCAACATGGTGCTGGGCGACATGAGCACCGTGATGGAGGACTCGGTCCGCTTCTACTTCGAGATCATCGGCAAGGGCACGATCGCCGAAGGCGCGAAGCTCAACTTCAAGCGCGTCAAGCTCATCGCGCGCTGCCCGGTCTGTGGCAAGGAGTTCGAGGTCGTGGAATATAATTTCAGGTGCCCCGACTGCGAAGGGGTCGAGTCCGAGATAATATCGGGCCGTGAGTTCCAGGTGGAATCGATAGAGATCAATTAGGAGGCTCGTGACGATGGAGATTGAGGTCCTCGAGGGAGTATTCGACGCGAACGAGATAATCGCCCGCGAGAACAGGGCGCTGCTCGACGAGAACGGCACTTTCATGGTGAACCTGATGGCGAGCCCGGGAGCGGGCAAGACGTCGTTCATCATGCGGACGCTGGAGGGCGTCAAGGGATCCCTCAAGTCCGCGGTCATCGAGGGAGACATCGCCGGCAAGGTCGACTCGGAGAAGATCGCGGCCACCGGGGTCGCGGCTATCCAGATAAACACGGGCGGGTCCTGTCACCTGGAGGCGAAGCAGGTGAATCACGCGCTGATCCGGCTGGACCTGGAAGGCGTCGACCTGGTGATAGTGGAGAACGTGGGCAACCTGGTCTGCCCCGCCGAGTTCAAGCTCGGCGAGGACCTCAAGGTGATGATCCTGTCGGTGGCCGAGGGCCACGACAAGCCGCTCAAGTACCCCCTGATGTTCTCGGAGAGCGACGTACTCATCGTGAACAAGATCGACCTGATACCCCACACCGACTTCGACATGGAAGCGCTGGAAGACACGGTCCTCAAGATGAACTCCAGGATCGTCATCTTCAAGATGTCGTGCAGGACCGGCGAAGGCGTGGACGCGTGGATCTCGTGGCTGTCGAAGAGGGTGAAGTCGGCCTAGGAGCCGGCTACTTCTGCTCCAGGAAGTAGACGATGCTGGAGTCGGGGTTGACCGCGAACTTCGCCGGATTCATCACCCAGACCTCGGTCCTGGTCAGCTTTTCCGACTTCGCGGTGCGCCGCGGCCCGGCCAACCCGATGATGTAGACGTGTACCCCGGTGTAGTTGGCGCTCTCCGCGTAGTAGGGGAGAAGGACGGGCTCGCTGCTCTCGATGTAGGTGATCATCGCCTCGAGCATCGCGCCGTCCTGGCCGGCGTCGACCATCATGTCCGCCATCTTCCTCTTGTACAGGTCGCAGTAGTTGATGGCGTGGGCCATGGTGTAGTTGGCGGCTATCTGCTTCTTGATATCCAGGTTCTCGAAAGTGTTGCGCAGGGCGGTGTCGTCGTAGTTGGTGTTGGTGACCTTGACCGCCGGCATGATGGTCGCGATCCCGTCGGGGACCAAGTCCGGGTTTGTCTTCTGCTGGCCGGGGCTGGTGCTGAACGCCGTCGCGGGGGTCGTGGTGCTGCCGGGCATGCTGCCGGTGGCGAGCCCCTTCTGCCCCACCTGCCCTGAGCCCCCGAAGGTGATGACCAGGATCGCCAGGCCGATGATCAGCGCCGCCGCGACCCCAGTCGTAGCGAGCCCGCGCACCGAGGTGAAGAAACCGAGCCTGCCAGTCACGGAGTGCAAGGCCGGCCTCGCCGAATCGGCGGAGGTCCGCAGGACGATCGCGATCCTCTGCGCGGAGGGCTCGGGCATCTTGACCGCGTCCAGCGAGGAGAGCGCGCTTGCGGAGAATTCGAGCTTCTCGACGGCCGCTTTGCAGGTCTCGCAGGAGTCGACGTGCTCGCGGACCGCGTCCTTCCGCTCGCCCGAAAGCTCTCCATCGACGTATTCGATTAGCGATTTCCTGAACCGGCGGCAACTCATCTTCCTACCTCCATCCCCCGGTTAGACGGAACGCTCATCGCCATTGTTCCTTATGTGGCTCGAGAACCTCAGCAAGTTTTATCCTCGCTCTGAAGATCCTGGACTTGACGGTCCCGACGGGAAGCCGCAGAAGGCTCGCGACCTCGTGATACTGNNAGGGCTGTCTGGACAAGGCGCTGGGCTTCCGATGCGATGGCCACGTTCTCGAGGCCTCCCGCGTTGACCGCGCCCGGCTCGCGTGGCTCGGGCGGGTCGCCTTCCTGGCTCAAGAGTTCCGGGCTTCTCTTCTTTCGACGCAAGTAGTCCCTGGAACGGTTCATTGATACCCGGTAGAGCCAGGTGGAGAAGGAGGAACGGCCCTGGAAAGAGGAGACCTTGCGCATGACCTGCAGGAATATCTCCTGGCAGAGGTCCTCCGCGTCGGAGACGTTCCCGGTCATCCGATACGCCAGCGAGAACACCTGGTTTCGATAAGTATTGAACAGTTGCTCGAGGGCGGCGAGGTCACCGTCCTGCGCCCGGGCCACGAGTGCGTCGTCATTGCCCTTGCGCCCGTTTTGCTGAGGTTCACCCATGGCAGGGATTATACCATTACACAAAGATGCGACAGTCGAGAGCGTTTGCCTGCGCTCGAAACGTTGGGCTAATATTTGTTGGTCCTGTCCGTGAAGGCGCGCAAGGGGAGCCCGGTGCCCGCCCGAGTCGCCGCGGACGACATGCGACCCGACAGTTTGCATGATGCAAAAAAGAGGTTTGACCCCCATTTTGCATTCCCGATCCTCGGAGGATAGATGGCAGAGCGTAAGTTGATGACCGGCAACGAGGCCGTGGCGATGGCGGCGCTGGACGCCGGGGTGCTGTTCGCCTCGGCTTATCCGGGGACCCCTTCGACCGAGATACTTGAAGTGTTCTCCAGGCAGGAGGGCGTCTACGCCGAGTGGGCGCCGAACGAGAAGGTCGCCCTGGAGGCGGTGGTCGGAGCCAGCCTGGGCGGCGTCCGTTCGCTGGCGGCGATGAAGCACGTCGGGCTGAACGTGGCCGCCGACCCCTGGTTCACGCTGCCGTACATCGGCGTGTCGGGCGGGCTGGTGGTGGCCAACGCCGACGACCCCGGGATGCACTCCTCGCAGAACGAGCAGGACAACCGTTACTACGCCAAGGCCGCCAAGGTGCCGATGCTCGAGCCGTCGGACAGCCAGGAGGCGTACGACCTCACCCGCGAGGCCTACCGCATGAGCGAGCGCTACGACACACCGGTCATGCTCCGGCTGACCACGCGCGTCTGCCACTCGCGCAGCCTGGTGGAGCGCGCCGCCCCCGAGAGGCCGGCCCGCGTCCCCTACGCCAAGGACGAGGTCAAGCGGGTCATGATACCCGGGCACGCACGCCTGAGGCATCCCATCATGGTCGAGCGGCTGGCCGAGATGGAGGAGCACTCCAACGAGTTCTCCTTCCAGCGTACCGAGCGCGGCGCGGGCGACGCGGTGGTGATCACGGCCGGCGTCGCTTACCAGTATGTCAAGGAAGCATTCCCGGGTGTGAGCATCCTGAAGCTCGCCATGACCAACCCGATGCCGAGGGGCCTGATCTCCGAGTTCTGCGAGCAGTTCAGCGACGTGTATGTCGTCGAGGAGCTCGAGCCTTACATGGAGGAGACGGTCGCGTCGCTCGGGCTCTATCCGAAGGGAAAGTCCGGCGTCCCCAGGGTCGGCGAGCTGAACGTCGACAACGTCCGGGATGCTTTTCCCGAGCTCGCGAAAGCTACCGGCTCCTATACGCCGTCCCATCCGTCCCACGTGGAGGGGCTTCCCGCCCGCCCGCCGATCCTCTGCGCGGGCTGCCCCCACCGGGGAATAATGTACGCGCTCGCGCGGCAGAAGGCGATCATCGCGGGCGACATCGGCTGCTACACGCTGAGCGTCCTCCCGCCGCTCTCGGCCCACGACTGCCAGGTGTGCATGGGCGCGAGCGTCACCATGGGGCACGGGCTGGAGAAGGCCATGGAGCTCGAGCTCGGCGAGAGCGAGGAGGAGGAGCGCGGCACGCACATGGTGGTGTCGGTGCTGGGCGATTCGACGTTCTTCCACAGCGGCGTGACCGGCCTGATGGAGATGGCATACAACCGCGGGAGATACACCGTGGTCATCCTCGACAACCGCACCACGGCGATGACCGGCTTCCAGGACCACCCCGGCACCGGCATGACCCTGCAGGGCGAGCCCACGGTCACGGTCGACATCGAGATGCTGGCGCGCTCGCTGGGGATCGAGAACGTGCGGGTCGTCGACCCATACGACTTGGAGCAGTGCAGTAGCGTGCTGTCCGAGGAGATGAACAGGGACGCGCCCTCGGTGATCATCTCCAGGCGGGCCTGCGTGCTTCGCGAGAAGACCAGGCGCGAGCCGTACGCCATCTCGCGCGAGGAGTGCAATGACTGCGGGCTGTGCATGAGGATCGCCTGCCCCGCGCTGGTGAAGCGCGGCGAAGAAGTGACGATACTGGCGGATGCGTGCACCGGGTGCGGGGTCTGCGCGCAGGTGTGCCGCCGCGAGGCTATTAAAGTCGGATAGGGCCGAAGGCCCCTTAAGGAAAAGACTGCAGATGAGCGATCAAAGTGACACAGTAGAGTCCGGGAAGGCGACGCGCTCCGTGGTGCTGGCGGGCGTCGGAGGCCAGGGCACCATCCTGGCGGCCAACCTGCTGGCCAACGCGCTGGTGGCCCACGGCTACGACGTGAAGACCAGCGAGGTCCACGGCATGGCTCAGAGAGGCGGCAGCGTCATCAGCATGGTGCGGTTCGGGGACGTGGTCGCAAGCCCGCTGGTGCCGATGGGCGAGGCCGACGCGCTGCTGGGGACCGAGCTGCTGGAGACCCTGAGGAACCTCGAGTTCCTCGCGGCGCAGGGAAAGGTCATCGCCTCCAGGACGCGAGTGGACCCCCTTCCGGTCCTCCAGGGGACGTCGGAGTATCCCACGGACGCCGAGGAGCGCATCATCTCACTATGGCCGGACAGCATCATCGTGGACGCGCCCGCGATCGCCGCGGAGGCGGGGGACGCCAGGGCCGCCAACACCGTCCTGCTGGGCATCCTGAGCCTGGCACTGCCGGTGGGGGTGGACGAGTGGCTCGCGGTGATCGAGAAGCTCGTCAAGGCCAAGGCCGTCGAGGCGAACAGGAACGCTTTCCTCGTCGGTCGCGAGCTCTCAGAGAATCGGTAGACAGCGATGAATATCTGGAACGAGCCGATGGAGACCCTGGAGGGGGACGAGCTCGCCGCGCTGCAGTCGGAGAGGCTCGACCGAATGCTCTCCAGGATCTGGGAAGCCTCTACCCCATACCGCAAGCGGATGGAGGAGGCCGGCCTCGCCCCGTCTGACGTCAGGGGGATCGAGGACCTGGCCAGCCTCCCGTTCACGCGCAAGCAGGACTTCAAGGACAACTATCCGCTGGGCATGCTCGCCGTCCCCATCGACAAGGTGGTAAGGCTGCACGCGTCATCGGGGACGACCGGCAGCCGCACCATGGTGGGCTACACGCGGGCCGACATCGACACCTGGGCCGAGCTGGTCGCGAGGTTCGCGACGGCCGCCGGGGTCGTCGCCAGCGACGTGGCGCAGATATCGTTCACCTACGGCCTGTTCACCGGCGGCTTCGGGCTGCACTACGGCCTGGAGAAGGTCGGCGCGACGGTGGTGCCCGCTTCGGGCGGCAACACCGACCTGCAGCTCACGCTGATGCGGGACCTGAAGACCAGCGTGCTGGTGGCGACTCCGACATACGCGCTCCACCTGGCCGAGGCGGGGCTGGCGCGTGGTTTCGACTTCAAGGAAAGCTCGCTGCGGGTGGGGCTCTTTGGCGCCGAGCCCTGGAGCGAGGGCATCCGCGAGCGCATCGAGGCGGCCACGGGGATGATCGCGACCGACAACTACGGCCTGTCGGAGGTGGTGGGGCCGGGCGTGTCCGGCGAGTGCGAGCTGAAGCGCGGGATGCACGTCGCCGACGACCACTTCATCGCCGAGGTCATCGACCCGTCCACCGGCGAGCTTCTCAATGAAGGAGAGCAGGGGGAGCTCGTACTTACGACGCTCACCAGGGAAGCCGTTCCGGTCGTCCGGTTCAGGACCGGCGACCTCACGGTGCTGGAGCGCGGGCCCTGCGAGTGCGGCAGGCGCAACAGCAGGATGGCCAAGGTACTGGGCCGCACCGACGACATGCTCATCATCCGCGGCGTGAACGTCTACCCGAACCAGGTGGAGAAAGCGCTGCTGGAGGTGGACGGCATCGCCCCGCACTTCCAGATCGTCCTCGACCGCGCCGGGGAGCTCGACCGGCTGGAGATACAGGTCGAGGCCACCGAGGGCGTGTTCAGCGACGACACCTGGGTGATGAGGAAGTTCGCCGAGAAAGTGGAGGGCCACCTCAAGGCCACCCTCAACGTCAGGGCGGATGTGCACCTGGTCGAGCCGAACACCCTGGAGAGGGGAGCCGGCAAGGCGAAGCGCATTGTGGACAGGCGGGAGGTATGACCGTGCCCGGGCTCGATTCCTGGTTCAAGGCCAACACGCATCACCACTCAGAGTACGCGGACATCGACGCGCTGGTGCGCTCCAAGGAGAGCCAGGGGCTGAAGGTGAGCGTCTGCCTTCCCACTATGAACGTGGTCGAGACGGTGGGCGAGTGCCTGAGGGTGATACGCGAGGAGCTCGTCGAGCGGCACAGCCTCATCGACCAGCTCTGCGTCATCGACTCGCGCAGCGTCGACGGAACGATCGAGGCCGCGCGCGCCGAGGGTGCCCAGGTCTTCTTCGACGACGAGATACTCACCGGTGTGGAGCCGGCCTCGGGCAAGGGCGAGGCGCTGTGGAAGAGCCTGTTCGCGCTGGAGGGCGACATCATCGTCTGGGTCGACTCCGACATCGAGAACATGCACCCGCGGTTTGTCTACGGGCTCGTCGGTCCGCTGCTGGCGCAGCGGGAAGTCGGATACGTCAAAGCTTTCTACGAGAGGCCGCTCAAGGAAGGCGCGGACTTGAGGACTTCCGGGGGAGGGCGGGTCACCGAGCTGACCATCCGTCCGATGCTCAACCTCTTTTACCCTGAGCTCGCGGGGCTGATACAGCCGCTGTCGGGCGAGTACGCGGGGCGGCGCTCCATCCTGGAGAACGTCCCCTTCTTCACCGGCTACGGCGTGGAGACGGGCCTGCTGCTGGACATCCTGGACGCGTACGGACAGGGCGCCATCGCCCAGACCGACGTGGAGGTGCGGATACACCACAACCAGCACATATCGGCGCTGTCGAAGATGTCCTTCGGAATAATGCAGGCGCTGTTCAAGCGCCTGGAGACCGACGGCAAGGTGGAGCTGCAAGTGGACCTGCCTTCTGTTTACAATACGATAAGGCACGAGGGGACATCCTACTCGCTCGAGCAGGTGGAAGTGAAAGTCGTCGAGCGCCCGCCCATCGCCACCATCCCGGAGTACCGGGCGGCGAGGGGCCTGGGCGACTAGACCGGTAATCAAGCGGGGCGGGAGTTATGCAAGAAGAAGTGGCTCGCGAGAGCGGCAACCGGTTCGTGCGATTCATAGTCTCACCCCTGAGGGGCAAGTACCTGCCTCCCATGACGCAGGTGGGGGACTACCTCGCGGCGGTCGGCATCGTCCTCTTCATCATCGCGGTCTTCGGCCTCGACTGGATCAGCGTCGGCATCAAGGACGTGCTGGGAATCGGCAGGGTGCTGGGGGTCAAGAGCCCGCAAGTGAAATACGGGCTCTTCGTGAGCCCCTGGGCGTGGGGCATGGTGGTCGTCCTGGTGGCGATGATCGCCGGGCTCTGGTTCGTGCAGACGCGTGGCGGCATCACGCTGGGCGCGGGCATATACTGCCTGATCTTCGAGGTCATCTTCTTCCTGGGGGCCTGGTATAAGATAAACTCGATCATCGGTAACGTGGTGAAGCTCGCACAGTCCGTGCCGATCATCGGGCAGGCCCTGGGGCTGGCAGTCAGCCAGATAGCGAAGGAGCTGCTGGTTGTCCACGTCGGTCCCGGCTACTGGCTGTTCATTCCCACCGCGCTGCTGCTGATAGTCGGGGGGGCGCTGCGGCTGGCCAGCAAGCCGAGGTCGCTGATCTCAGGGGAGCAGGTATGAAGCAGCCGTCCGCCGGCGCCGCCGATCCCCAAAAGAGCGCATCGTACGTAGGAGAGGTTGCCGAGCGAAAGAGCGTCGCCAACAACCTCGAATGGTTGCGGGACAACCTCCGGCCCAGTCGCGTCATCTACACCGACATCGATGGCACGCTGGTGGGGCCGTTCGGCTGCTTCTTCCGCGACAGCGATTACGAGCTGACGCTCAGACCGGCGCGCGCCCTGCTCGCGGCCCACGCCCGCAACGTCGACGTGATGCTGGTCTCCGGCCGTCACAAGTCACAGCTGCGGGAGACGGCCCGGCTGCTGGGCTGCATGAACTACATCGCCGAACTCGGCACCGAGCTGGTCTACAACCTCGGCCTCGAGGTGATCACCAACACCGGCGAGTTCGACCTCACCAGCGATTCCTTCTACCAGTCCATACTGGACACGGGAGTGGTCGACCTGCTGCTCGACACCTACCAGCGCAGGCTCGAGATGCACACGCCATGGTCCGACGAAAGGGACTGCACGCCCCTGATGCGCGGCAACGTCGACCTCGACGAGGTGGAGGCGCTCCTCGCGGAGAACGGCCACGACCGCTTCCAGCTGGTCGACAACGGCGTGATCCCGCGCAAGAGCCCGACCCTGGACGTCCCGGAGACCCGAGCCTACCACCTGGTGCCGCGCGGGGTATCCAAGCAGCTCGCGGTCGCCAAGGACCAGAAGCGGAGAGGGTTCGAGCGCTCCGAGACGGTCGCCGCCGGCGACGCCGAGGCCGACCTGCCGCTCGCGGAATCGGTGGGAGCCTTCTTCATGGTGCGCAACGGGCTGGACGCGAACCCGCACCTCGCCGAGAGGATAGATGGGGCTGACAACGTCTTCGTGACCGAAGGGCGGATGGGCAACGGCTGGGCCGAGGTCGTTGAGACCCTTCTAGGCTTACTCGATTAGTTGCTTTACCAGGCCGGCCGCTTGGGAGGCTTGAAGGCCGGGGTGAGGGTGAAGAGCCGGTAGGCCACGCTCTCGATGTAAACGCTCCCCTCCACATTGTCCCGCCACCTTGCGGGGATGGCCCCGATCCCGTTGAACGTTCCGCTCACCGCGCCGGCGATGGCTCCGATGGAGTCGGTGTCTCCGCCCGCGTTGACCGCGGTGACCACCGTCTCCTCGAGGTCGTACGGCGTGCGCAGGAAGGCGAACAACGCCGCGGGCACGGTCTCGGTCGCGATGCCACCCGTCCCGGTGTAGGCGAAGCCTTCGGCGGGGCTCGCGTCAAGGTAATCCGCTAGGCCCGCTATCTTGACCGACGTGGGCATGTCCACTTTCTCGACGGCCTTCGCGAGGGCGGCCGCGAGAGCCGCGCGGTCGAGATCTCCCTCGTCGGTCACGCCAGCCGCGACGGCCGAGGCGACCGCCACGCTTCCGGCCACCGCCCCGGGGTCAGTGTGGGTCAGCAGCGCCTGATCGACCGCGGCCCGCAGCAGCGCGCCGGGGTCGTGGTAGTAGCGGAGGCCGATGGGGCTCGCCCTCATCGCTGCGCCGCAGCCGGCGGAGTCTACCCCGCTGGGCTCACCAGGTTTATCGCGCAGCGCGCGGCAGGCGGTCTGGCAAGCCGGCCCCAGGCCCCGCGCCTCCTTGACGCCGTCATCGGACGCGGCGACCCACCCGGCGAACTTGAAGCCGGTGTGCTCGGAGTCGAACCTGCCGAGCTCGAGGATGGCCTGCGCCAGGACGATCGTCATCTGGGTGTCGTCGGTCAGCCGCCCGGCCCCGAAGCGCGCGTCGATGAAATCCGTCACGCGCCCGTGGACGTCTGCGATCGCGGCGGCGCCCATGCCTTCGACCGGCGCTCCCAGGGCGTCGCCGACGGCGCATCCGACCAGCGCTCCCTTGAACCTGTCACGCGCGGGGACCATCAAAGCTCCTTCTCCTTGCCGGGCTGAACAGTATTGTACAACAGGCCCGGCGGGCCCTGTCGCCGCCCTGCCGATAGAGGTCGGTCGCCCGAATGCTGGAACTAATCATTGTGGTTCTGGTGTCTTAATGATTGATTAAACCTGTCCATAAGCTAAGTTCCGGAGGGCGATGCCATGATGCGACTGCGGGTAAGGGGATTGTTCCTGCTCGTGATCATCGTCGTCTTCGCTTGCGCCATCACTGGCACGATGATTTGGAAATGGAGATACGAGGACAGCAAGGCGCAGTCCGACATCGAACAGCTGGTGCAGATGGACGCGGGCACGACCAACAGCGCGATCCAGGCGCTGCCCCTGGTCATGAAATACGACAAGCTGAGCAAGGCGAACCCGCAGGGCTGCCCGCAGATGGACACGCTCGCCCAGCAGGTAGTCTCGATCTTCCCCGAGTTCAGGGCGCCGGATGGGCCCGGGATAAAGCTGGTCCCTACCGAAAAGATGCTGTATATGTTGAGGTACTGGATGCGGAACCAAGGGATCACGGTACCGGCGAGGCCTTGAGATGTACACCAGGAACGAAGACATAGCGGCTACCGAGCAGGCTCTGGGGGTGCCCCTGGTCTGCGAGATGGAATACGAGATAACGCCCGGCGAGTTCGACATGGTGAAGAGCAGCATGCACGCCGGCCGCGCGCACGACGTCACGATGTTCATCCGCGACGGCGGCAACCCCGATCAGATAGCGGTGATCCGTAAACCGTTCTTCCCCGAGGGCGCGTTCAGGGCGCCGAGCGGAGCCGCCAAGCCCGGCGAGTCGCTGGAAGGCGGGGCCGTCCGCGAGTCCAGGGAAGAGACCGGCCTCGACGTCTCCCTCACGCGTTACCTCATCTGCATCAACGTCCTCTTCACGTCGGATGGGCGCGTGATCGACTGGATCAGCCACGTCTTCGAGGCGAGCGCGGAGCCAGGGGAGATCGACCCCATCGATACCGAGGAGATCGCCGAGGCCCGCTGGGCCACCCTGTCCGAGCTGCAGGGGCCCATCAGGCAGAAGTTGCTCGACACCGGCTGGGACCTGTTCCGATACAGGGTGGCGCTCCACGACCTGACCGTCAGCTGCATGGAGGGGGCGGGCCCATGAGGTACGAGGAGCCGGTCTTCCGGCCGCCGTGCGAGGCGGGCAGCCTGATAATCCAGGCGACCATCGGCTGCCCCCATAACAAGTGCGCCTTCTGCGGCATGTACAAGATGAAGAAGTACCGGGTCAGGCCTCTGGAGGAGATACGCGAGGACATCCAGATGGCGCGCCGCACGTGGGGCGGGCCGGACACGGTCTTCCTGGCCGACGGCAACACCATTGCGATGCGCACCGACGACCTGGTGCAGGTCCTGGACTACGTGCGCGAGGCTTTTCCCGACGTGCGNNCTGAAGGAGCACGGGCTCTCGATCGTCTACATGGGGCTGGAGAGCGGGGACGACGTCATCCTCGAGCGCGTGAACAAGGGTGCCACCGCCGACGATTACGTGCGGGCGGCGGAGAAGTTGAGGGCCGCGGGCATAGAGCTCTCGACCTACGTGCTGGCCGGACTCGGCGGCCGGGAGCGGACCCGCGAGCACGCGCTGGGCTCGGCGGCGACGCTCAACAGGATGAAGCCCGATTACATCAGGATCCGCACGCTGGTCTTCCTGCCCGGCTTTCCGATGTACGACGACGTTCAAAGCGGGGAATTCGTCGAGTGCACCGGCCGGGAGATAGCCGAAGAGACCCGGCTGCTGCTGGAGAACCTGGACGCCGACGGCGCGCAGTTCCTCAGCGACCACGTCTCCAACTACCTTCCGATCTATGGCAGGCTGCCCCAGGACAAGGATCGCATGCTCGAGGCGATCGACGAGGCGCTGGCCCATCCCGACAACCCCATGCTCGGCCCCCGCGTCATAACCTCGCTCTAAGAAAACGCAAGAAAGTGGTCTGACCCTATTCTTGTGTTTCTAGCGCTTTTCGTAGTCGGGGCACTCCGTCGCGTTCGGCCTCCGTGGGTTGAGGCAGACCGTGTGGTAGTCGTTCCTGCAGGTGTCGCACAACAGCTTCGGCGACCCCATCTTCTTGCGCAATCTCCACCAGAACATCTTGGGTTTCATGAGCATGATTATAAGCGGTGTGACGGGCCGGGCGCATTGATATCATGAGCCCGGGCCGTGTTATATAGTCTGTAGACCGACAGCACCTGGAAAGGCTCATGCAGAAAATCGATGCCGCGACAATCGAGGCCGTCTTCTTCGACGTCGGGAACACGCTGTTCAAGCCGTACCCGTCGCTCGAAGCGGTCTGCCGCGAGGTGATGGCGCGCTTCGGGTACGACCCGTCGGACGAGGAGCTCGAGCGTGGGATCAAGGCCGCGGACCGCTACTACGAGTACAGGTACTGGTCGGACGACTCGTTCTGGGCCAACGAGAAGGACGCCTCCGAGATGTGGTCGGAGCTGTACGCGAAGATGCTCGAGGAGGTCGGCATCGACGGCGACCGTCACCTGATGGGGCGAGCCATCTACGACCATTTCGGCGACGGGGACAGGTGGCGCACCTACCCGGACGTGGTACCGGTCTTCGAGCGGCTCAAGAAGGAAGGCTTGAGGCTGGCGCTGGTGTCGAACTGGGACTCGCGCCTGGCCAAGCTCTGCTTCGACATGGGGCTGGACCGCTACCTCGACGCCATCCTCTCGTCGGCCAGCATCGGGCTCATCAAGCCGGACCCCCACATCTTCCAGGTCGCCTGCGAGCGGCTGCGGGTGCGGCCGGAGCGCGCCATCCACGTCGGCGACCACTACTACGCCGACATCCTCGGCGCCAGGAGCGTGGGTGTGAACCCGGTGATGATAGACAGGTTCGGCACGCCCGATGTGACCGACGTGCCGGTGATAGAGGACCTCTACGGACTGCTGGCGCTGCTCGGCTTATAGCGCCGTCGTCCAGCGACCTAGAACTGGTGGCCCAGCAGTGCCTGGGCGTTCCTGCCCAGTATGCCTTCCTTGACGTCCGCGGGCAGTCCGGCCGACTCGATCTCGTCCAGGTGCCGGCGCATCCTCAGCAGCGGGTAGTCCGTGCCGAACAGTATGCGCCCGCCTCCCACGATCTTCACCGCGACCTCGTAGACGCCGGGTTTGTAGAGGAAAGGCGAAGCCGCGGTGTCGTAGTAAACCGAAGAGGTAACCTTCGCCACCTCCGGCATCAGCTCGTAGAAGCAGAGCCCGCCTCCCCAGTGGGCCAGCACCACGGTGACCTCGGGGAACTTCTCCAGGAAGCGGTATACGACCGTCGGCGTCGTCGGGGTCTTGCCGGGATAGAAATGTCCGACGTCCTCGTTCGCGTGGAGCAGCAGAAAGAGCCCGGCCTCCTCCACGGCGCCGGCGATCCGGCCCGCGGTGCCCGCGTCGTCCAGGCGGAAGCCCTGGGCGTCCGCCGATATCTCGCCCACGCCCTTGAGTCCGCCCTGGAAGCTCCTCTCGAGCTCTGTGTCGCAGGCCTTGCCCGCGACCGGGTTGACCGTGGCGAGCCCGATCAGGCGGTCGGGGTGCGCGGCGACAGCCTCCATCATGTAGGTGTTGTGCTGGCGGCACATGTCGATGCTCCGCCAGGGGAAGCCGCAGACGACCGACTGGTCCACGCCGGCCTCGTCCATCTCTTCGACCAGGGCGCCGTAGGTCACCATGCGCGCCTTGGGGTTGCCGTAGATGAAGTCGAAGGAAGAGTCGCGCTTGGCGAACATCTCGCGCCGCTCGATCACGTCGGGCGGGAAGATATGGGTGTGGACGTCGATTATCACGTCGAGCTCCTTGTCGGTCCGTTCAGCTTACAGGTGGGAAGGTTATCACACAGCGGTATCGGGGTCATCAGACCAAGGGGCCGAAGCCTCAAAGGGCTTTTCGCTCGAACACTATCCCCTCGAAGACTGAGGCCAGGCTGCGGGCGGAAATGTCGTCCCCGACACCTCTGTTCAGCAACACGACGACCGTCGCGCGCTCCGCCGGCATGTAGAACTCGGCACAGGTGAACCCGAACGCGTTGCCGTCGTGGCCGAACATGTCGTAGGTGTAGTCGGTGTTCCTCATTATCCCGAGGCCGTACTGCGGGTCGTCAGGCGAGGTGAGGATGGTTTTCAACCTCTCGGCCTGTGACTCATTGGAGATCAGGGTGCCGTCCGCGAGTGCCTGTGCCCAGATCTTCATGTCGGCGAGGTCCGAGACCATCGATGAGGAGGCCCATCCGATGGAGGGGTCGTACCTCGGCACCTGTTGCAGCTTGCCGTCCTCAAACTCATATCCGGTGCAGATCGGGCCCGAGACGTTGGCGCTGTCTGGCGTGAAGGTATGGGTGAGGCCCAGCGGCTTGATGATCCGGCGGTCGATCTCGCCGGCCAGGCTGTCGCCGGTGACTGACTGGACCACCATCCCCAGCAGCACGTAGCCCGTGTTTGAGTAGTGCCAGCTGGCTCCGGGAGCGAAGTAAGGCGGGTGAGACGTCGCTATCGATACGAGCTCCGCGGGCTTCCACTTGCGCCCGGGGTTCGCGGCGATCGCCTGCTCGAAACCGGCATCGTCCAGGAAGTCGAAAAGCCCGCTGGTGTGGTTCATCAACTGGCGGATGGTTATCTGGCCGGCGCCCGGCACGGTGGTGACGTACTTTGCCAGGGGGTCGTCGAGGCCGATGGTCTTCTCGTCGACGAGCTGCAGCACGACCGTCGCGACGAATGACTTGGTTATGCTGCCGATCCTCATCAGGTCACCGGTGGCGGCCGGCTTGCGCGTGGACGTATCGGTGACTCCCCTGGTCGCGACCCAGCTGCCTTTGCCGGGGACCCAGACGCCCACGATGGCCCCGGGGACGCTGGAGTCTTTGACGCTGGTGTCCAGCGCCTGGTCGAGCTGCTTCTGTACCTCCGCCGGGAAAGCGACGTCCTGCTGAGCGCCTGAGCGGGTGCGGCGTGAGGACACGACCCAGACGGAGGAGAGCGCCAGTGCCGCGAGCACGGCCACCATCAACATCACGAAAGTGATGGTCCCTGGACGCAGCGCTCTGTTCCAGCTTCTTTCTGCCACCCGCACTGTTCCCGTCTGATATCTGGAGGCACCCGGCCTCCGACCGGATGATCTGCTCCGCGTCCGGACTCTCCGGACATTCTTCCCCATTGTTCTAACGCAATAATACGACAAGGGGTGACCATATCATTTGCGAATGGTCAATCCGGGCCGGCGAAACCGCAGGATTGCCCCACGACCGCGAACCGCTGGCGCCAGGAAGCGAATCCGTTACAATTGGTGAAGCCTCAGATCCGGCCGTCGGGCGGGACACCGAAAGGGAGATGGAATGCCATACAGCCGAGTGTTCGAGCCGTTCGAGTTCTCACGAATAGAGATGAATAATCACATCCTGATGCCCGCCATGCATATCGGCATGGCGGCCGACGGCTTCATGAACGACGGCTTCTTCGACTTCTACGAGGAGAGGGCGAAAGCCCGCCCCGGACCCGGCCTCATAATCATCGGCGGCTGCTACGTGGAGAAGCGTGGGATGGGCGCGCCGAACTTCGTGGGCCTCGATGACGACAGGTTCATCGGAAGGCTGAAGGAGTTCACCGACGTCGTCCACAAGCACGACACGCCCGTCGCCGCACAGCTCTATCACGGGGGCCGCTACTCGGCGAGCTTCCTCACCGGCGAGCAGGCGGTCTCGTCATCGGCGGTCTTCAGCAACTTCACCAGGGAGATGCCGCATGCGCTCACCGAGGAGGAGATCGCCGAAGTCCAGGAGCATTACGGGCAGGCGGCGCGAAGAGCCAGGGACGCCGGCTTCGACGCCAGCGAGCTGATCGTCTGCGCGGGCTACCTGGTGAACCAGTTCCTGTCGCCTCTAACCAACAAGCGCGAGGACCGCTACGGCGGCGACCTCGACGCCCGAATGACTTTCATGCGCGAGACCATCGCAGCGATCAAGAGCGCCACGGGCGATGACTTCCCGCTCATCTGCAGGCTCTCGGGCTCCGACTTCATGGAGGGGAGCCATACGCTGGAAGAGACGCCGGTGGTGGCCGCGGAGATGGAGCGGTGTGGCGTCGACTTCATCAGCGTGACCGGCGGCTGGCACGAGACTCGGGTGCCGCAGATACCGATGAGCGTGCCGCGCGGAGCTTACGTCTACCTGGCCGAGGGAGTGCGCCGTGCCGTGTCGAGCATCCCGGTTGCCTGCTGCAACCGCATCAACGACCCCGGCCTCGCCGAGAAGATACTCCAGGAGGACCGCGCGGACATCGTGGCAATGGCCAGGGCCTTCATCGCCGACCCCAGGATCCTGGAGAAGGCGCGCGCGGGCAGGCCGCAGGACATCCGGCACTGCATCGCCTGCAACCAGGGGTGCTTCGACCACGTCATGATGCTCCAGCCGATCACCTGCCTGGTGAACCCGCGAGTGAACCGCGAGCGCGAGACCGAGCTGACGCCTGCTCCGGTAAAGAAGAACATCCTCGTGGCGGGAGGCGGGCCGGCCGGGATGGAGTGCGCCTGGGTCGCCGCGCACCGCGGGCACCAGGTCACGCTCTGCGAGGAAACCGCCGCGCTGGGAGGGCAGGCCAACCTGGCGTCGATCCCGCCCGGCCGCGAGGAGTGGAGCGAGATGGTCGCCTACCTGGTGCAGCAGCTGCAGAACAAAGGCGTCGAGGTGATGCTCTCCCAGCTGGTGTCGCCCGAGATAGTCGAGGAGTTGAACCCCGACGTGCTGGTGATGGCGACCGGCGCGGAGCAGGTAGTGCCGGCAATCGCGGGCGTGGACTCGCCCAACGTCGTCCTCGCATGGGACGTGCTCACGGAGAAGGTCTCCACAGGCAAGCGAGTGGCCGTCGTGGGCGGAGGCGCGGTGGGCATCGAGACGGCCTCGTTCCTGGCGGAGAGCGGCAAGCAAGTCATGGTGATCGAGATGCTCGAGCGCTGCGGCACCGACATAGGGATATCGACCCGCTGGACCCTGCTGCAGCAGGCCGACAGGCTGGGCGTCCAGTTCATGACCGCCAGCTGCGTGAAGGAGATCACGCCCCAGGGGCTCAAGGCCGAAAGCGAGAACGGCCTGAAGGACATCGTCGCCGACACCATCGTTCTGGCGGTCGGCTCCAGGGCCCACGACGAGCTCGAGGACTTTCTCGCCACGGAAGGCATCAAGCACAAGTTCGAGATACGCAAGATCGGCGACTGCGCTTCTCCGCGCAAGGCGCTGGACGCGATCCACGAGGGTTTCGAGCTGGGCCGCACGCTTTAGAAGAAGCACCGGCGGCATTTTCCACCACAGAGGAATATCATTTAAGTCAGGTGAGTCCTCGAGGTCGTACCCAGGGAGGGCTTCACCTTCTGAGGTCGATGGTCCGGGAGGCTGACAATGCAGGCAAAGCCCGAGAAGATACTCGTGGTCGACGACGAGGAGCATATCATCGAGCTGGTCGAGCTCTACCTCAGCAAGGAGGGCTACCAGGTGGTGAAGGCCACCGACGGCGACGAGGCGGTGGAGAAGTTCACCGTCGAGAAGCCCGACCTGCTGGTGCTCGACATCATGCTGCCCGGGCGAGACGGGCTGGACGTGCTGCGGGAAGTGCGAAAGACCTCGCAGGTGCCGGTCATCATGCTGACCGCCCGCGAGTCGGAGGTCGACAAGGTGGTGGGCCTGGAGCTGGGCGCCGACGACTACCTCACCAAGCCGTTCAGTCCCAGGGAGTTGGTCGCGCGGGTGAAGGCCGTTCTGCGCCGCTCCAAGCCGGCGGCCGCCGAGGCCGTCGAGGTCGTCGAGCGGGACGGCCTCAGCATCGACACCCAGCGGCGCCAGGTCCAGGTCGAGGGCCGGGGCGCGGTGGAGCTGACTGCCAAAGAGTTCGACCTCCTGCTGGTGCTGGCGTCCAACCCCGGCATCGTGCTGACCCGCGAGCGGTTGATGGAGAAGGTCTGGGGATACGAGTACATCGGAGACACCCGCACGGTGGACGTCTATATAAGGCACCTCCGGGAGAAGCTCGCCGACAACGCCGACAGCCCCCGGTTCATTCAGACGGTGCGGGGCGTCGGCTACCGCTTCAAGGCCGGCTGAGATGTTCAAGACGCTGCGCGGGCGGGTCATCGCGAGCTACTTCATAGTCGTCATCATCTCGCTGCTCCTGGCGAGCCTGTTCTTCCTGTTCTTCCTCTCACGCTACATCCGCCAGCGCGACAGCGCGGAGCTGCTGCGCCAGGTGTCGGTCATCGCGCAGGACATCGACAAGCTGGCCGCCTCGCAGCTGTCACAGACGCAGCAGCCCACCACCGCGCAGTCGCAGGCGACGAAGAGGGTCGGCCTGCTGCCGCTGCTCAACGCCGAGGCCCAGGTCCAACAGGTCAAATTCCTGGTGGTGGGCCCGGCCGGCCGCGTCATTACCGAGTCGAGCAACGCACCCACACTCGCCGGAAGGACCCTTGACCTGCCCGCGAGGATACTGAGCGAGACCGGCCCGCGCATAAGCCAGCGGTACTTCAAGCTGCTGGGAAAGGACTATCTGTTCGCTACCGCTCCGGCGACCGCGCAAGGTCGTAGCGTGTACCTGCTCGCGATCAAGCCGGTCGCGCAGGTGGGCTCCGCGGTCGCTCCGCTGATCGGCTACGTGTCACTGGCCGGCGGGATCGCGCTGGTGCTGTCGATGCTGCTGGCGCTCTACTTCTCAGGTGCGCTCAGCAAACCGATCCACGAGGTCACCACCGCCGCGCGCCGCCTTGCGGACGGCGACTACTCGGCGGAGGTCCCCGTGCGGGGCTCGGACGAGACGGCCGAGCTCGCCCGCGACTTCAACTGGATGGCCGAGAGGGTGCGGACCGCCTACGAGCTGCAGAGGAACTTTGTGGGGGACGTATCGCACGAGCTGCGCACACCGCTGACCAGCATCGAAGGGTTCACGCAGGCGCTGCTCGACGGGGTGACCAGCAGCCCCGAGGAGCAGCGGCGCTCCCTGGAGATAATAAACCAGGAGAGCAAGCGCCTGGTGCGCGTGCTGCGCGACCTGCTGCTTCTCTCGCAGATCGACGCGGGAGAGATACACCCTGACATAAGACAGGCCGACCTGGTCGATGTCATGCGCAAACTCGAGAGCATATATGCCGCGCGGGCCGAGGAAACCGGGACCGGGCTGCGGGTAGAGCCGCCCCGGAGGGCACTCACACTCTTCACCGACCCCGACCGGCTCGAGCGGGTCCTGACCAATCTGCTCGACAACGCGTTCAAGTACGCCGCCACCACCGGCGGGACCGTCGTCCTCTCCGCAGCGGTTCAGGCGGATTCCGTCGAGATATCGGTGAGCGACAACGGGCCGGGGATACCACCAGAGGTGCTCCCGCACATATTCGACCGCTTCTACCGGGTGGAGAAATCGCGCGCGCAGAAGCACGGCGGGTCGGGGCTGGGCCTCTCCATCTGCAAGGAGCTCGTCTGGACCCTCGGCGGGACCATCAAGGTGAGCAGCCAGCCCGGACGCGGCACCACTTTTTCGCTGACGCTGCCCATCACCTAGGAGCGCGCGTGGCCACTGCAGCGTGCCACGACCCCCCGGGCGTGAGAGAATAGGGTGGTGCTGAGAGCACAGAAAGAAGGCAGGATTGGACTCCGAGCGCATCAGACCGACCTGGGACGAATACTTCTTGAGGATAGCCAGCGTGATCGCCGGCCGCTCCACCTGCCTGCGCAGGGAGGTCGGCTCNNGCTGGCCCACTGCTTCGACGTGGGGTGCCTGCGCAACGATGCGGCGGTTGAGTCGGGGACGAGTCACGAGCTCTGCCGCGGTCTGCACGCCGAGCAGAACGCCATCATCCAGGCCGCGCTGCACGGGGTCTCGATCGATGGCGGGGTCATGTACAGCACGCACCAACCGTGCGTACTGTGCACCAAGATGCTCATCAACGCCGGGCTCTGGGCGATATACTACATCGAGCCCTATCCGGACCCCCTCGCGGCTAAGATACTGGAGGAGGCCGGAGTCATGTCGGAGAAGATGAGCCTGGAAGGTTGAGCGGTGCAAGGTCACCGCTGCTGATATGAGACTATACTTCGTTGCTTTCGGCGCCGCGCTCGTGAGCGTGCTGATCCTTACCCCGGTGGTACGCTGGCTTGCCGCACGCCTGGGCGCCGTCGACGTCCCCGAGGACCGCAAGGTCCACGATAAGGCGACGCCCACCCTGGGCGGCGTGGCGATCTATCTGAGCATGATGATCGGCGCCGCAGTATACGTGATATTCGGCCACAGCAGGGTCTCGTACGGCGACCTCGCGGGCGTTCTGCTGGGAGCGACCATCATAGTGATCTTCGGAGCGGTCGACGACGTGCGCGGGCTTTCGCCGCTGGCAAAACTGTTCGGCCAGTTCCTGGCCGCGGGCGTGCTGGTCATCATGGGAGTGCAGATCCAGAACCTCCACATCCCCGGCCTGGCGCCGTTCGCGCTCTCTCCCGAGCTCTCGGTCGTCATCTCCATCATCTGGATAGTCGCCTTCATCAACATAATCAACCTCATCGACGGGCTCGACGGGCTGGCCGCCGGCATAACCTGCATCGCCTCGTTCTCGATGTTCTACTACGCGACCCAGACCGGCGTCGGGCCGACGTTCGTCGACGCGGCGCTCCTCTCCATCGTGATGGCGGGAGCCACGCTCGGCTTCCTGCGCTACAACTTCAACCCGGCGAGCGTGTTCATGGGGGACTCCGGCAGCATGCTGCTCGGATTCATGCTGGGCGCCGTGACGATACAGGGCGTCCTCAAGAGCATCGCCGCCGTCGCCCTGGTGGTGCCCTTGATGGCGCTGGCCATCCCCATCATCGACACGGGCATGGCCATCACCCGGCGGCTCCGCAAAGGCATCTCGATAACGCACGCGGACAAGGAACACATCCATCACCGGCTGCTGAACATGGGGCACAGCCAGCGCCAGGCCGTGCTCCTTCTCTATTTCTGGACCGCCCTGCTCTGCGGCACCAGCCTGGCCTTGAAGGTCACGTCCAACAACAAGATACTGTGGATCGCGCTCGCTCTGGCCATCGGGGGCTTCTTCCTGACCGCGATACCGAGGATAGTCAGGGGCGAGGGAGGCAAGGGAAAGCACAGGGCGCGACGTAAGCGCAACAAAGAAGAGGAGCCGGGGACGGCTCTCGACATCGATGGAGGAGAGATTGGATCAATCGAGTGAGGGCGGGCCGGCCNNGTCGGGCTGATACTGTCCGCGGTGTTCGGAGGGTGGCGCGGGTTCGCCGGGGCGATAGTCGGCTTCGGCCTGGCGTCCCTCTATGCGATCGCGGCCTTCGCGAGCCTCAAGTGGGCACTGAAGAAACCGCCGGCCGCGGTGCCTACGGCGGTGCTCGCCACCTTCACCGGGCTGATGGTCGCCGTCGCGCTCGCGCTCTACGGGCTCACCTTCGCGACCGCGATCGACCGCGTCGCGATTTACTGCTGCTTCGCGGCGCTCTTCATCGCCTACACCGTCCTCGAGGTCGTCTTAGCGCTGAGGACATTCGGCGTGAGCCTGAAGAAGCCGGACTGAACACCCCAGACCGTGCGAAGACGGTGATGCGGTCGCGCCGGCATGTGATAAACTTTCGTGCTTGAACAGGAGTACCTACCAAGGGGGTAAGAGATGGCTATCAAGAAGGTCTACGTGGTGGGAGCCGGCCTGATGGGCGCCGGCATCGCCCAGGTCGCCGCCACTGCCGGCTACCAGGTCACCATGCGTGACATCAACGACGAGGCCCTGGACAAGGGCATGAAGACGATCGAGAAATCCCTGGGCAAGTTCGTCGAGAAGGGCAAGGTGCCAGAGGACACCGCCAAGAGCGCCCTTGCCAACCTCAAGACCACCAAGGAGATGTCCGACGCTTCGGACGCCGACCTGGTGGTGGAGGCCGTGTTCGAGAAGATCGAGCTCAAGCAGGAGATCTTCATGGCGCTCGACGAGATCACCGGCCCCGACTGCATCCTGGCCACCAACACCAGCGCCATCTCGATCACCAGCATCGCCTCGGTGACCAAGAGGCCCGAGAAGGTCGTCGGCACGCACTTCTTCAGCCCCGTCCCGATGATGATGCTGTGCGAGCTCATCTACGGCCTGCAGACCTCGACCGAGACGATGGAGGCGGCCAAGGCCTGGGCCGAGGATATCGGCAAGGAGACGGTCGTGGTCAACAAGGACGTCGCCGGATTCATCGCCAACAGGGTCGGGCTCGCGATGTCAGGGATGGCGATCGACGTCGTCGCGATGGGTGTGGCAACGCCGCAGGATGTGGACAAGACCATGAAGCTGGGGTTCGCCCACCGCATGGGGCCGTGCGAGACCGCCGACCTCACCGGCATCGACGTCCTGATGAACGCCATGAAGGCCATCTACAACGAGACCCAGGACGAGCGCTACTGGCCGCCGGAGCTCATGCAGCGGATGGTCGCGTCGGGCCTGCTGGGCCGCAAGACCGGCAAGGGCTTCTACGACTACTCTTCCGGCAAGCAGGAGCCTTACTGGGAGCTGTAGCGCGCGGGAGATGAATTGAAAGACAGCTACGACGCCATAGTCATCGGCGCCGGCATAGGCGGCCTCGCCGCCGCGGCGCTGCTGGCCAGGAACGGGATGGACGTGCTGGTGCTGGAGCGCGAGAACCGGGTGGGTGGCAGGGCGCTGTCGATGGCCGGCGAGGAGATCAGCGAGGGCGGCGCCGACTGGTACCGCCAGGTGCTGGGTCGGCACTACTGCTACCTGGCCGGGGCGAAGCCGCCGATAGAGGAGATAGTCCGCGGGCGGCTCCTTGACGGGTACGTCATCGACCTGGGGTACCACGGGCTGGGGTGCGCCGGGAAAGGCTATTTCGGCCGCCTGGTCGATTACCTCGGCATAGACGTGCCGGTCAATCCCTGCGACACCGGCTTCTATTACCAGGGCGAGTTCTACCTGGAGGCCCCGGTCGGCTCCGGGCGGCTCGATGACAAGCTGTACAAGCGATGCAAGGAAAAGGGCATCAAGTACTGGTCGCTCATCACGGATTCGTTCGGGCTGACGACGGAGCAGCTCGACGAGCTCGAGAAGGTCAGCCTGCACGAGTACTGCGACCGGCTGGGACTCACCGCCGATGACGCGGTGTGGGAGTCCTGGCACTGCACCGGCACGCTTTTCACCACCATAAACAACCCGGACGACATCAGCGCGGGCGAGCTGGTCCGCTACGTGAACAACGTGATGCTGCCCATCATCGCTTCCGGCGAGGAGCTTCACACCGGAGGCTTCGCGGTGGGTGGAGTCCAGAGGTGGTCGGATGCCGTCGCCGCCGAGTTCGAGCGGCTGGGCGGTGAGGTGGTGCTGGAGGCCGACGTCGAGCGGGTCGTCCTCCAGGATGGAAAGGTGACCGGCGTCGAGGTGACGCTTCCGGGGGGCGAGCGCCGGAAGCTGGAGTCCTCAAGCGTGGTGAGCACCGTCCCCGTCCAGGAGACGTTCGACCTCGTGGAGGAGTCGCGCTTCCCGGCCGACTTCGTCAGGCGGGCCCGGTCGCTCTACGGGTACGGAAGCCTGGCGCCTTACATCGGCCTCTCGGAGCTGCCAATGCCCCTCGAGCAGGCCGAGCGGCTTATAAAGACGCCGGTGGTGGTGCCCGCGGGCTCCGACTACGACTACGACGTGTACATGGCGTGGAACGTGCAGTCGGTGACCGATCCGACCATCGCCCCCGCCGGCAAGCACCTGCTCACCGCCTACCTCCCTCTCACCGAGAAGGAGTCCAAGAACGCGGCCAAGGTCGAGCGCGTGGTCGACGCCATCGTCCCGTTTTTTGAGGAGGCCTACCCGGGCTTCAGCGAGTGCGTGGACTGGGAGCTGTACCCGATGTGCACCAAGCTCGAGGGGGTCGCCAAATCGATATCGCAGGCTGGCACCCTCAAGCCGGAGAACACCGCACCGGGGGTCGAAGGACTCTTCTTCGCGGGGGATACCGCCAGAGGTTTCGGGGTGGCCATGGACTGCGCCTGCTCCGCGGGGATCAACTGCGCGGCGGCTGTCCTGGGCAAGCCGGTCGGTATAGAATGACCGTATTATTTCTCGAGCTGCGCGGCAGGAGGTACCGGGATTGGCCGAGCTGAAGCTGGAAGGCGTTTTCGTCCCCAACGTGACGCCGTTCAAAGATGGTGAGATCGACGAGCCCAGCCTGAGGAAGCTGGTCGACTACCTGGTAGAGGGAGGGGCAACGGGCCTGGTCCCCTGCGGCACCACCGGAGAGAGCGCGACGCTGTCCCACGACGAGCACATCGAGGTGATCAGGGTCGCGGTCGAGCAGGCCGCGGGCCGCATCCCCATAATCGCCGGCATCGGCACCAACGACACCCGCGAGACGATAAACCTGCTGGAGCGGGCCGAGGTGCTCGACGTGCAGGGCTACCTGGTCGTCTGCCCGTACTACAACCGCCCCAACCAGGAGGGGATCATCGAGCACTTCCGCGCGGTCGCGGAGGTGACCGACCGTCCCATCGTCATCTACAACATCCCGGCGCGGACCGGCCGCAACATCGAGGTCCACACCGTCAGCGACCTGGCACGGATCCCCAACATCCTGGGGATCAAGGACGCCTCCGGCGACATCAACCAGGCGATGAGCATCATCGCCAGGACCAAGGACTTCAGCCTCCTGTCGGGCGAGGACCACCTGCTGTTCCCGATCTGCTGCCTGGGCGGCAAGGGCGGGATAATGGCGAGCGCTCACGTCCTGCCCGGCGTGTTCATGGAGATGGTCGGGGCTGCCGCCGCCGGAGACCTGGTCGAGGCGCGCAGGCTCCACTATCACCTCCTGCCCCTGGTCAAGGTAATGTTCAAGGAGCCGAACCCCGCTCCGGCGAAGGCTGCTATGAAGCTCATGGGGGTCATCTCCTCCGATGAGATGCGCCTGCCGCTGCTTTCGGTCAGCGCCGCGTGCCGCGAGGACGTCGCGGGTGTTCTGCACGGGCTGAAGCTGCTCTAGGGCGGAGCCGCAACAAAGCGAGAGTCATGAAAGACGACGATTCGGATCATCCCGAGTTCAGCAAGACAGAAGCCCGGCGGATCCAGGAGAGGCGGGCGTACCGGCACGCCGAGAGGCGCCGGCGGGCGCGCCGCAACAGGACCATCACGATAGCCCTCGCCGTGGCGGTGATAGTCCTGGCCATCATCCTCAGCCCGGTGGGACCGCTCAAGGGAGTGCTGTACTCCAGGTCGGGCGGCAAGAAAGAGACCGTCGCGGCTTCCGATGAGAGGACGACCAGGAGCGCCAGGAAGGTCACCAGCAGCAATTCCACCACCCCGTCGGCGCCCGTCCGCGTGGAGAAGAAGTCCAACACCACACCACCGGCTATCGGGATCGTCGTGGACGACACCGGCAACGTCACCGACAAGCTGCCACTCTGGACCGCTATCGACGCGCCGTTGTGCTTCTCGGTCATGCCCTACCCGCCGCTCTCACAGCAGCTCGCAGAGCAGCTCTTTAACTCCGGCTACGTGATAATGATGCACGTCCCGACTGACAACGCTCCGCCCAACTCCTTCGCCGGGACCGGCCAGCTGGCCACCGGGATGGACCGCGCCGCGGTCTTCTCGACGTTGGACAGCGACGTCAGCAAGGTGCCGCACGTGACAGGCATGAACAACCACATGGGCGGACGGGGATGCGACCAGCTCGACCTAATGACCTACGAGGTGGAGTGGGCCAAGTCAAAGGGCCTGTTCGTGGTGGACAGCAAGAGCTCGGTGAGCAGCAAGGTCACCAAGGCATGTCTGGCCCTCGGCCTCCCCGAACGCAACAACGAGGTGTTCATCGACCACCAGAATGACCCCGCCTACATCAGGGGAGCGATGCGACAGCTCGCGGACCTCGCCCGCAAGAACGGGACCGCGATTGGCATCTGCCACTGGCACCGGCCGAACACCGCGACGGTGGTCGGGGAGATGATCCAGACGCTCAAGGCCGAGGGGATTCATTTCGCCTTTGCCCGCGACATAACCAATTGAAGGGGTCGCATCCCGGGCATTGAAATTACTCGTTAAGAGTTGTCAGGACTTGAAGGGCCGCGATGGAAGCCGCGTACTACGAGAAGCTGGGCGAGGGTAAGGTCCACTGCCACCTCTGCCCTCAGGAGTGCAAGATCAACGAGGGCAAGCGGGGCTTCTGCCGGGTGCGCTCCAACCACGAAGGGGTCCTCTACTCCGACATCTACGAGCGCATCCTGGCCGCGAACCTCGATCCTATCGAAAAGAAACCGCTCTACCACTTTCACCCGGGCAAGACGATATTCTCCATCGGCACGCGGGGCTGCAATCAGAGGTGCGACTTCTGNNGCCACCATGGCGGACCGCGGTGGCTCGATCGGCGTCGCCTACACCTACAACGAGCCCATGATGTGGTTCGAGTTCGTGCTGGAGTGCGCCAGGAAGGTCCGCGAGCGCGGCCTCAAGAACGTGATGGTGACCAACGGCTCGGTGAACCCCGAGCCGCTCGAGGAGCTCATCGGCTACATCGACGCGATGAACATCGACGTGAAGTCGATGGACCCGGACTTCTACCGCAGGATCTGCTCCTCGAAGCTCGAGCCCGTGCTGGCGACGGTGAGGCGGGCCAAGCGCGACTGCCACGTGGAGATAACCAACCTGATCATCCCGACCCTCAACGATTCGGACGAGATGCTGAGAGAGCTCATCGATTTCGTCGCGGAGATCGGGCGCGATACACCCCTGCACTTCTCGGCGTATTACCCGTGCTACAAAATGACCATCGAGCCGACGCCGCCTGAGACGCTGCGCAGGGCCTACGACATGGCGAAAGAGAAGCTCGACTACGTCTACCTGGGCAACATCAGGACCCAGGACGCGGGCAACACCTGCTGCCCTGCCTGCGGTGAGGAGGTCGTGGAACGGGACGGCTATATCACCAGGGCCGGCGGACTGGACGGGGACCGCTGCGCGAAGTGTGGCACGGCCCTGCCCTTTGTAGTATAGTCGGTTCGTTCGCACCGCTTTGACATTAAGGAGGCCTTTCGATGACGGCATCTTTGCGCAAAGACGCTGAAGAAGAGCCACAGGCGCCGCTGCACCACAAACCCAAGCCGGACATCTATGACATGCTCGCGCGCATGCTCATCGGTTTCCTGGTCAACTACCTGACCCGAAAGATACGCCAGAAGTCAGATGCGTCCGGGTCGCGCAAGAAGGCGGCGAAGAAGATGGGCAAGCTGGCCAAGAAGGGCAAGGAGATACCTCCCGAGGTCAAAGAGGAGGCACTGGCCGGCCTGAGCAGGCACAAGAAGAAGAAGTTCCTGGCCGCCGGCGCCAAGAAGGCCGCCCGCGCGAAAGGCCGCAAAGAGAAGAAAAAGAAGAAGAGGGGCAAGCTGGTCTGGCTGGTCGCGATAGCCATAGCGATCGGGCTGGCCGTTAGAGCGGCAAACAAGAAGTAACGACGCGGGAGCTTCCCGTCAAGGAGCAGCACGGCAGTGGAGATAGAAGTACAGGAAAAAGAGGGATACCACATAGTCACACCGGTGGGAGAGCTGGACGTCTACACCGTCCCGCTGTTCAGGAAGGTCGTGCTGAAGCTCGAGGGCGACAGGCGGCACGACCTGATACTGGACCTCACCCGCCTGACGTTCATAGACTCTAGCGGAATCGGAAGTCTCATCGAGATCTACCAGAAGGTACAGACCGTCGAAGGTGAGCTGGCCTACGTCATCGACAACCCACGAATCCTCAAGATCCTGCGGCTCGTCGAGCTGAACAGAATCCTGCGGGTGTTCCCGAACCTCGGCAGGGCGCTGCAGGACGTAGGTGTGACAGGCGGATACGTTGACGAAGATTTCTTCTCAGACCTCACCTGACTCCGACAGGAGGCTGGTGGTAGATCTTCCATGCGGCAAGAAGTCACTCTCAAGAGCGCGCCAGAAGATCGTCAAGTTCGCTGAGGATCACGACTTCGGAGCCGACGGCGAGGACATCGCGCTCGCTGTGCAGGAGGCGCTCAAGAACATCATCCAGCACGCCTGCCCCGCCAACAACAACATGCACTTCGAATGCATCGCGAAACCCGATCAGCTGATCATCGACGTGACGGACACCGGGTCCGGGTTTGACACCGGCGCCCTCGACGCCGACCCTGTGCCGCCGATGGCGCTCCACGGCCGCGGCTTCCAACTGATACGCGGGCTCATGGACAACGTGTGGATCACAAGCGACCAGGAAGGCACGGTGGTCCACATGGAGAAGAAGCGCGCCGCGGGTTGATGTCGGTCTACGTCGGCACCGCCGGTTTCAGCTACGCGGACTGGAAGGGCCCGTTCTACCCGCCCGACACCAGGCAGTCCGCGATGCTCGAGGAGTACGCACGCCACTTCCCCGTCGTCGAGATCAACTCCACTTACTATGCCATCCCCGAGCCCGAGCGCGTCAACGCGATGGCCAGGCGCACCCCGGCATCTTTCCTCTTCAACGTGAAGGCCAACAAGGAGATGACCCACGAGATCGGCGACGGGTCGAAGGTCTTCGAGGACTTCCGGCGTGCGCTGCGTCCGCTGGAGGACCACGGGAAGCTCGGCTGCGTCCTGGCGCAGTTCCCCTGGGCGTTCAAGAGGAGCAGGGAGAACCAGGACTACCTGCGCAAGCTCGCCCGCCGGCTCGACGGGTTGGACGTGGTGGTGGAGTTCCGCAACGACCAGTGGGATTCGGACGAGACGCTGGACCTCCTGTCGTCGGCGGGACTGGGGTACTGCTGCGTCGATGAGCCGAGGCTGAAGGGGCTGCCGGCTCCGCGCGTGGCTCTGACCAGCGGGGTCGGCTACCTGCGAATGCACGGACGCAACGCTGATAACTGGTGGGCCAAAGGCAGGGAATCCTGGGAGCGCTACGACTACCTCTACAGCGAAGAGGAGCTGGCCGAGTGGCTGTCCGGGGTCGAGAACCTCTCGGAGAACTCCGACCGCGTCTACGTCATCTTCAATAACCACTACAAGGGCCAGGCCCCTGCCAACGCCCACACTTTCGAGCAGATGCTGAGGGCCATCCTCGGCCAGGAGTTGGTCGAGGTCGAGCCGCCGGAGAGCGACTCGCCGCTCTTCTAGCCGAGCCCGCCGCCGGATCAAGCCGAAGTTTGCCTGCCGCACGGAGCACTGCTATCATGCAGAGGCTGTTGCGGGGGAGTGCCCGAGTGGTTAAAGGGGGCGGACTGTAAATCCGTTGGCGCAGCCTACGCTGGTTCAAATCCAGCCTCCCCCACCAAGACGGCGCTAAATCCACCTTCGCCACCACTCTATCCGTTTTGGGGGGAGAGGCTGGATCCCCTGGAGGCCTACTTCTCAACAAATAGGTTTCCATCGCAGACAGGGGTGCAGTCGGACCCCACACGTCATCACGCGGCGTACGCAAGTCAATCTCAAGACCACTGCATCTGGCTGCCCACCGCACGGCTACGACTCACCCCTGGGGTATTTCCCCATAAGCCCCTGGGCAGTATCGCTCCGGTTCCGAACTCGTTAGAAAGCAGAGACAACGGTCAATGGTCCTCAAACGTCACCGAAGACGGCCTCGACCGGCACGCGGCAGGCGGTGACTTCGAGAAAGAGCCGTGAGCGCGACTGCGCTTCGGAAACCGGCTTTGGGGGGCGTATAATGATGGCGTCGGCGGCTGGAAATGGGAAATGGCATTTAAGTCACCAAAGGTGGGGGATATTAAAATGATGGAGAAGACAAGTCATACCACCAGGGCCGGTCTTGCAATACTTTTTATCATCGTCCTGGCGTCGGGGTTGCTGGGGGTGTCGCTGTTTCTCTCGCACGAGAGCGCTAGGGCGGACACGACACCCACCGTTATCCACGTAACAACCATCGATGATGCCGACCCGGCACCTGCCGGGTCGCTCCGTGAAGCCATAAACACCGCGAACAGCGACGGGGTACCGGACATCATTGATTTCTCACACCTCGGTAGCGCCAACGCATACACGATAACCCCCGTAACAGCGCTGCCCCCCCTCACCGAGGACGGCACCACCATCGACGGCTACTACAAGGATACCGGCTACGAAGACTACCAGGCTGCTGCCGGACCGCTCGGCGTAGGCTCAGGTCGCAAGATTGTTATCGAGATAGACGGAACAAACTGCCCGAACGATCCTGGGCTAACACTAGAAGACGCAACCAACTGCACTATACGCGGCCTGGCTATAAACCACTTTGATAGCTACATCTACGTAGACGGGGCCAACGCGCAAACCAACACAATCGAGGGTAACTACCTAGGAACTGACGCAGCCGGAACGACCGGGAATGGGTGCAGCGGTACTGGGGTCAGAATCGAAAATGGCGCACACGACAACCTCATTGGCGGCGTGGGTCTCGGCGTTAACAACGCCGGGAACGTGATTAGTGCAAGCGGCGGGTACGGCGTCGGTGTGAGCAGCAACTGTTCTGGTAACAAGATTCAGGGCAACTACATAGGGACGAACTC
>PMJJ01000059.1 GCA_003157385.1 Actinomycetota bacterium
AGCGTCCCGAACGCTGCGCGCTAACCTGGCTGCGCTACACCCCGACAGGGAGTAATTATAGGGGTGCCGCCCGCACGAGTCCATGAAAGCTCAATGAATACGCATTTCATGAAAGGCATGGCTTAACTAGACTGGGACCTACCCACACGATCTCTATCTCACGCCACACATTTCTACTAGTCAGCAAGATATTCATTATCAGGGGGGTTGCGTGCGGCCCGGCGGCCTGGCAGGTGGGTTTTTCGCGCAGCCTCCGCAAGCGCGCGAGCAGTTCGGAAGTCTGCACCATGTGACCGCGCTGAGGACAGCAAGCGAAAAAGCTACCGAAGGCCGCTCTAATTATCTCAGTCGAACTTCGTCGGCAGCGCCTCCACGACCTCGAAGGTCTGCTTGAAGCCCTCGGCGTGCTTGAGCAGCGCCGCCATGTTACCGGTGACCTTCACCTTGCCGGCCATCAGGGCGTTCATGGGGTCGAGCTCGCCCAGGGTCATCGACTTCCAGATGTCGTAATTGGCGCGGATGACGTATTCCATCGTGCTCTCGTCGTCGACCTCGCCGTAGTCGGTCACCACGCCTTTGTCGATGTGCACGAACTTCGGTGGGATGTCAGGCCGGTCGCTGAACTCGTAGGCGACCTTGGCGGAGAGGTCCTTGAGCGCCTCCTGGAGCTCGGGCCTCGAGTTGTACATCGTCACGTAAGCGTCGAGCCACTCCTTCGAACCGAAAGCGACCTCGTCTGCCATCTCTCCTCCTTGTAGTTGAACCAACCCGGACGCCGGCTACAGTGACCTCAACAGCAGGTCGGTCACGTCGAAGACGTCCATGCCCGCCTCGGTGGCCTGCGCCACGTCGGTCAGGTTTCCCTCGCAGAACGGGCATGCGGTGACCAGCGCCTGCGCCCCGGTCTTCTTGGCCTCGTCGATCCTCTGCTCGCCGATCCAGGCGGCGAAGTCGGGGTAGGTCGTCTTCACTCCCGCGCCCGCTCCGCAGCACCAGGACTTCTCGCGGTTCCTCGGCATCTCGATGAGCTCTATCCCGGGGATCGCCTCCAGTATCCTCCTGGGCGCGTCGTAAAGCTTACTGTACCTTCCCAGGTGGCAGGGGTCGTGATAGGTGACCGTGAGCTCGACCTTCTTCTCCGGCTTGAGCTTGCCCTCCGTGATCAGCTGGTCGAGGTACTCCACCACGTGGACGACCTCGAAGTTCCTCCGCGCGACCTTGGGGTACTCGTTCTTCATCACGCTGTAGCAGCCGGAGCAACTGGTGAGCACCTTCTGCACCTCGAGCTTGTTCAGCATCTCGGTGTTCTCGGTGGCGATCTCCTTGAAGGTGTCCTCGACGCCGAGGTTGTAGGTGGTGGCGCCGCAGCAGATCTCTTTTGAGCCCAGGGTGCCGAAGTCTTCGCCCGCGGCTTCGAGCAGCTTCACGGTGTTGAGCGCGAAGTGCGTGCGCGCCGGGATCATCGCCGCCGTGCAACCGACGAAGTAGAGCGTCTCCACTTTTTCCTTGGAGGCGTCCTTGATATTCATGCCCTTGGCCCAGCGATAGCGCAGGGCCTTCGGCTGCTGGTACGGGTTCTTGTAGTTGACGGTGCTTTTAACCACGGTCTGGGCGTCGCCGGGTGGGCCGCCGAGCGCCTTGACCACTTCGCGCCTCACCAGCCTGGCGATGTCAGTGGGGCTCTGGTCGGTGGCGCACTGCTCCTCGCAGGACCCGCACAGGGTGCAGTGGAAGAGGACGTCCGCGAGCTCCTCGTCCGGCTCGAGGACCCCTTCCTTGATTCCCTGGGCGAGGTAGCACTTGCCTCCGCCGGAGTAGGCGAAGAAGCCGTAGCGGGTGTAGGCCGGGCAGAGCTTGTGGACTTCACCGGTCTCGCCCGGGTGCAGGTTGCCAGTGCAGATCTTGCACTTGGGGCAGGTGTACATGAGCATCTCCATCGGCAGTGCCATCCCTACCACCCCCCTTCATACATCTTCAAGCCGGGGTTCAGGATGTTGTTGGGGTCGACCGCCGTCTTGATGCGCTTCATCAGGTCTCCGAAGCCGCCGGCCTCCTCGACGTAGTTGTGGATGCCGTCGTAGCGGATGGTGGTGGCGCCGTAGCGCTTCATGCCTTCCTCGATGTAGTCGCGGTAGATCTCGACCGCGCGCTCGTGCTCGGCTTCATCGACAGGATCGACGAAGGGTGTCAGCCGCAGGAAGATGCTGCGCCCCTGATCGAGGCAGTGGCTGTAGTAGGTCGTGCCGTACTGCAGGCCGCGGTTCCAGATGAACTCCAGGCCGAACCTCTCCAGCGGCACCACGTTCTTGGGCTCCGCGTAAAGGATGTGCATGAAGCCGTACCCCATGCCGAAGCCTTTCATGAAGTGCGTGCACGGCTCGTGGTCGATGCCGTGGGTCTTGTAGTAGTCCCAGGTGCCGGGGAACCGCTCCTGCAGCTCCTCGTTCATGGGGCGGCCGCCCAGTCCCCTGGCTACTTTCTCCAGCAACTTGGTGTGCGTCTCGATGTCTTCCTCGAAACCGGTCATGATGTTGAGTGTGAGGCAGTAGGGCCTGTCCTCGGGGTGCTTCCAGGGCTCGGTGGTGAATATCTTGAGGTAGTCGCCCGAGTCGGTCATGTTACCGCCGGAGGCCAGCACGTTCATTATCGTGTAGAGGCCCCAGTGCCAGGTCACGCAATGCTCGACCAGGTTGGCGCGCGACACTATCTTCATGAACTCGACGGCGTCGCCGTACGAGTCGAACCCCATCACCGGCAGCGCCTGTACGTCGTTGAGCGGGTAGATGCGCGCTGCCATCTTGGTGATTATCCCCAGCGTGCCGCAGGCGTTCATGAATATCCCGCGCAGGTCGGGGAGCGGACCCCATTGTGCGTGCCATCCCTGTCCCGGGAAGCGGTCCTCGAACGCCTTGGAGCCGGTGCGGACGATGGTGCCGTCGGGGAGTATGACCTCCAGGCCGAGCACCTCGGAGTCGATGCCGGACGCGCGGTGGCTGCCGTGCCCCTTGAGGTGGTAGTTGCCCAGGACCGAGTTGCCCGGAGGGTACGAGCCGAGGGTCGCGCGGAAGCCGTGCGGCCTTATCGCCCTCACGAACTGGCCGATGGACACGCCGGGCTCGACGACCGCGTAGGCGGCGTCGGTGTTGATCTCCAGGATCTGGTCCATGCCGTAGAGGTCGAGCACGATCCCGCCGGCCTTGGGGATGACGGACGGCTCCAGTGTCCCGCTGCATATCGGCATCACGGGGACTACCAGCTTGTCAGCGATCTTGAGTACGGCCTGGACGTCTTCCACCGTCTTGGCGCGTACCACCACGTCGGGCATGGTCTTGGGGATCGGCAGTGCGGTTCCCGAGTAGGTGAAGAGGATGGCCTTGTTGGTGGTGACCTTGTCTTCGCCCAGGGCCTCGAGCAGTTCCTTGGACGCCCGTTCGGCCAGCTTGGGGTCGACGGGTGACGATAGAACCTTCAATTTGAGGGGCCTCCTTCCGACATCGATACCGGTACGAGGCACTATTCTAACCCTTTTTCCCGCGGTCAAGAAGGGGATCGGACAGTATTTTTGAACGATGGGTCAAAATTGATTGGAATTTTATTTCCTGGACAGCAAGCGGCGTCAATCTGTTAAAGTTCTAGGCGACCAAGGCAAGTCGCGCGCTGGGGAGGTCACATGTTTCGCAAGATGTACATCAAGAACAAGATCGCGGCCTACGACGCCAGGATGTCTGAGCTGTTCGCCGACTGCGATGAGCGTTCGGTAAAGAGCTTCGACGGCACCCACATCGCCTATCGCACTGTTGGCGAGGGCGGACCGGCCATCATCGTGTGCCCGGGAGTGTTCACCACCTACATGTTCTTCCACTACCTCAAGGACTACTTCTCGCCGCGGCACAAGATGATCTTCTGGGACTACCGCGGGCACCCGGACAGCGACATGCCCAAAGACATCTGCTCGTTCACGATCGAGAACTGCGCCAAGGACCTCAAGGCCGTGATGGACGACGCCGGCGTGAAGGAGGCCATCCTCATCGGCTTCTCCATGGGGGTCATGACCGTCCTCGAGTTCTACAAGCACCACCCCGGGCGGGTGCTGGGCATAGTGCCCATCAACGGTCCATACGGGCACGTCTTCAGCGAGAAAGAGAGGGTCGAGAAGACGATAACGGGGGCCCTGGAGTTTATGTCTGACAACCCCTGGCTGGTGGAGTGGTTCCGGCCGGTCATCGTCCTTCCGATCAACATCCCGATAGCCAAGCGCGTAGAGCTCAACCCGACCATGGGCGCCGACGAGGAGATGACCCTCTACTTCGAGTACGTCACCAAGATGGACTGGCACCTGGGCTTCAAGGCGCTGGCGGCGATGTCCTCCTACGACGGCGAGGACATCCTGGACAAGGTGAAAGTCCCCACCCTGCTCATCTGCGGCACCAAGGACTCCTGGACGCCCAAGCGGATCGCGGACGAGATGCACCGGCGGATCAAGGGCTCTGAATACACCAAGATCCCCGGCGGGTCGCATGCGACGCCGGCGGAGAACCCCGAGATGATCAACTACCGCATCGACCTCTGGCTGCGCACTCATTTCCCCGAGGAGATGGAGTGCAAGCCGATGCCGATGGCGCTCGACGAGCAGGCGGCGAATGTGGCGAAGAAGAAGGCGGGGAAGAAGCCGGCCAGGAAGAAAACCGCTAAGAAGCCTGCCAAGAAGAAGGCGGCCGCGAAGAAACCGGCGAAGAAAGCCGCCGCGAAAGTCTGAGTTGAGCGCCTAGATCCTCGCGAAGCCGGGCAGCATCTTGAAGACGCGCGTCTTCATCAACGGAGCCAGCCAGGGGTAGTTCCTGATGCCGGTCCAGGTGATCCTCTGCAGCAGCCAAAGCGGCATCTTCTGGTAGGCCAACGCGATCAGGTAGCCTTGCAGGTAATACTTGTTGACCCTCTTGAACTCCTGGAGCCCCGCCTGGTGGTCACGCACCGCCAGCGCGGCTATTTTGCCGGACACCAGCGCCCCATGCACGCCGAAGAGGAGGAACGGGTCCATGCTGCCGGACAGCGTCCCGGAAAGGATGTAGTTCTTCGCGAAGAGGCGCGGGTTGCGCCAGGTCGCGACCGGGAGCGCGCCGATGCTCACCGCATCCCAGTGGTCGAACTCGATCCCTTCGTTGTCAGCAAGCTGGTTGCGGAAGCGGTCCTTGACCTCGACCCCCAGCGGCTTGCCCCGCGAGAAGAGGCACGCCCCGCGGCACCCGTTGACCTGTGAGTAGAACGCGTAGTCCCTGGTGTACTCGTCGAAGTAGATGACGACCTTGGCGTCCTCCTCGTCGATCTCTCCCATCGCCAGGTATCCGTAGACCGGCAGGTGGGGCACCTCGAGCTCGGACCACGATTCGCCGAACAGGCCGGTTGCGATGATGGTGTCGGGGGGGAGCGACTCGAAGTCGCTCACGGTGTCGCCGAACGAGAACTGGACTCCCTGTGCCAATGCGAGCTCGTAGAGGTAGACGTCGATGGATGTCGGGCGCGGGCCCCTTTCGACCAGGTAGGTGGGCACGCCCTCGTAGAAGGTGAGGTCGAACTGCCTTCCGTAGACGTGGTTCCTGCAGCTCTTCAGCGGGACGGCGACGGGGGCGAAGTCTATGCCGGTATAGGCTTTCATGCGCTCCAGGTCTATCGGGGAGCCGTCCCCGATGTTGATGATCCTGCCTTCGAGCCCCGGAAGGTTGGTGAGCCCGCCGATCGTCTGGCGCCTCTCGCGCACCGTCACCTGGTAGCCCTCGCGGGCGAGGTTCATGGCCGCGACCATCCCGGAAAGACCCGCACCGACGATTTGCTGCTCTCGCATCAGACCCTCCTGAAGCCGACTGCGGCGATTCTACAACAAATCCTTGAACGCGGCGCGCCTGGCGGCCGGGGAACGCCGAGCCGTGATCCCCGGGGAGGGTGGTGGATTCCGTCATGACATCGCCGAGGCGCATCTGCAATAATGTTTGTGTCGCCGGACGACAAAGGATGCGGTGATCATGCAGAAGTACGAGTGCGGGATCTGCGGCTACGTCTACGACCCCGCCAACGGGGACCCCGATGGAGGAGTCGAGGCGGGCGCCCCGTTCGAACAGCTCCTGTCATCATGGGAGTGCCCTGTGTGCGGCGCCTCGAAGGAGAACTTCAAGCCGGTCGTGGAATAGCGGCCCATTGAGCGGACCGGGGGTGTGATGGAGGAGAGCACGCCGAGGGTGCTCGGGCTTTCGTGCAGCCCGAGAGTGCAGGGCAATACCGACCTCATGTGCGACAGCGCGCTTCAAGGCGCCGCCGCGGCGGGCGCGACCGTCGAGAAGGTGCACGTTCCCTCGCTGAACATCAATCCATGCATGGCATGCAACGCGTGCTTCAAAGAGGGGGTCTGCGTCCAGAAGGACGACATGGCTCCGCTGATCGACAAGATGCTCAACTGCGAGGGGGTTATCCTCGCTGCCCCGATATTCAGCATGAACCTCGCCGCACAGGCCAAGATAGTCATCGACAGGCTGCAGTGCTGCTGGGCGCGGCGCTACGTACTCGAGGAGAGGGTGCTGCCCGAGGAGGCGCGTGCGCGTCGGCGAGGACTGTGGCTGTCGGCCGCGGGGTTCGGCCAGGAGAGCGTCTTCGATCCCGCCACCGTCACGGTGAAGTACTTCTTCCTGATCATCGAGGTGCCGAAGTGGGAACGCGTCGCGTTTGCCGGTGTGGAGGACAGGGGGGCGATCAGGGAAAGGGCCGGAGCCCTGGAGGAATGCAAGACGGCCGGGGCAAGGCTGCTCGAGGGCGCAGGCGTTGGAGGCACCGATGGCTGAGCAGCTGATAGTAGGCGCGGGCCTCTCGGGCCTCGTCGCGGCGATAACCCTGGCGCGCAAGGGGTATAGCGTCAGGCTTCTGGAGAAGTACAAGACCGTTGGAGCGCAGCCCGAGCGCTGGCCGATGGCCGACGTGACCCCGTTCATCCCCGAGGCGATGAGCGCGTACCTCGGCATCGAGGTCGGCGAGCCCCAGGTGAAACCGTGCAAGCAGCTTAACGGATACTTCTGGGGGCACCCGTTCAGCGCGCCGATCGGCAGGTCAAACCTCTGCATCGTGGAGCGAGGTCCGCGCAGGACCGGGCTGGACGGATACCTCCTCGAGATCGCGGAGGCAGAGGGCGTGAAGGTCGAGTTCGAGCAGGCGGTGCTGGGCCAGGGCGCGATCGCGAAGCTTCCCACTGACACCATCATCGCGACCGGGCTCTACGCCGACGCCTTCGACGCGCTCAACATCCCTTACGTGATGGGCTGGTGCTACGGCGCCAAAGGGCAGGGCGACCGCGAGGCCGAGGCGGCGATCTACTTCGGCGACTACACCAACGACTACGCCTACTGGGCCAACATCAACGGCATCGAATCCGTCCTCTTCTTCACCCGCAACCCGATCAAGCAGGAGGACCTGCGGACTTTCACGCGGGAGCTGGAGGAGACCGAAGGCGTCAAGGTTAACGAATGGCTTTACGGCTACGGGCCCACGCCCACGGCGAAGTTCTCGAACCCTCGGTTGTTCGCCTCCGACAAGATCCTGGCCGGGACCCTCTCCGGGATGATGGAGCCGTTCGCGCTCTTCGGAGTCCACGGCGCTCTGGTGTCCGGAAAGATCGCGGCGATGGCGGTCGAGGACCGCGACGCCGCATGGTGCGAGTTCAAAAGGCAGCTCACCACCTGGAAGCGGATGCTCCTCAACCGCAAGGTCTACAACAGGATGCCCCCGGCGATGCGCAGGACGTCGGTGGTGGGGTTGAACACTTTGCTCTCGGCGATAGGGGACCTCGGAGCCCGCATGCTCAGCGGGGCCTTCCACGCGGTCCCCGGCTACATGCGCCAGCGCAAGTAGAGGGACACCTGTAAGAAGCC
>PMJJ01000095.1:0-20673 GCA_003157385.1 Actinomycetota bacterium
CTGGACAGGCCTGACTCCGGTGAGTTGCTGCTGGAGGGCGAGGACGTCACCCTGATGCACGAGAAGAAACGGACGTCACTGCGCCTGCGCTACCTCGGCTACATCTTCCAGGAGTTCGCCCTCGCCGAAGAGCTCACCGCGCTGGAGAACGTGATGCTGCCGGCCATGATGATAGACAGCGTGAGCACCTGCAGGACGCGCGCGCTGGAGGTGCTGGAGCTGGTGGGCCTCAAGGGCCTGGAGAACCACCAGCCCAACCAGCTCTCCGGCGGCGAGCAGCAGAAGGTGGCGATCGCCCGCTCGCTCATCAACGACCCGGTGGTGCTGTTCGCCGACGAGCCCACTGCCAACCTCGATTCAGTTGCCGCCGGTGAGGTGATGTCGCTCTTCACCAGCCTCAACACAGAGCACGGCCGGACCGTGGTGATGATTACCCACGAGCAGGAGGAGACGCGCCTGGGCAACAGGCTCATCCGCCTGGCGGACGGGGTGATAGTCGATGAGCAGTGATCGCTCCGTGACCGATCAGCCCGGAATATCCATCACCGAGCGGAAGATCCCCTTCTACCTCATCTCGCGGCACATACTGCGCGGCAACAAGTGGACGCTGTCGCTGGTGATCTTCCTGATGTCGGTGGCCTTCATCAACCTCATCTTCATCAACTCGCTCTTCAACGGGATCGTGCTCGCCTCGGACCAGCAGGTGATCGCCACCACGTCGGGCAATATCACCATGCAGACCACCCCCGGCCAGATGTTCATACCGAACGCCCCGGAGGTCGTGAAGAAGATCGATTCGACGCCGGGGGCCGTCGCCGCCAGCGCCCGGACCCTGGTTCCGGCGGGCCTGCTCTACAATGGGATACAGGGCAGCTTCCAGGTCATGGCGATACAGCCGTCAGAGGAGCGCAACACCACCAATATCAGCAAGAAGATGACCTCGGGCGCTTACCTGTCCGACTCGGATACCGACTCGATCGTCATCGGGCGGCAGGTCGCCGGCGGCAAGGGCGTGGAAATGAACGCCACCTCGTTCAAGGGCGCGAAGGTCGGCGATAAGGTCCTCTTCACCCTGAACGGCCAGAGTAAGCTGTTGAGGATCAAGGGCATCTTCTACACCAAGTACTTCGAGGCCGACCGCCAGGCGTTCATCAGCAACAGGACTCTCGATGCCATGCAGCCATCCTACGGCGGCGTGGCGACGACCGTGATAGTCAAGACCGAAAAGAAGGGCGACGAGAACCAGGTCATCAAAGGCCTGCGCAAGGTGCTGCCGGGCGGCCAGTTCATCACCTGGAAGGAGGCCTCGGGCCTGATGAAGTCGGTGACGTCCAGCTTCCTGACCATCAACGCCCTCTTGACCACCGTCGGGTTCATTATCGCCGCGGTGGTGATCTTCATCATCATCTACGTGGACATCTCCAATAAGCGCCGTCAGATAGGCATATTCAGAGCCATCGGCATAAAGTCCTACCTGGTCGGTTCGACCTACATACTGCAATCCACCATATACTCGATGGTGGGAGTGGCCATCGGCTCTGCGATCTTCTTCGCCATCATCATCCCCTACTTCAAGGTGCACCCCTTCAAGATCCCGCTCGGCGACGTGAGCCTCTATGTCGATTACGTCGACTTCCTCTGGCGGGCCATCGTGGTGATCGTCGTCTCGATCCTGGCGGGGATGCTGCCCGCCGTCCTCGCCACGCGCAAGCCCATCCTGGACGAGATAGCCGGCCGCTAGGGGAAAACCGGGACCGGGGACTTTTCGTCCCGCTTCCAGCAAGACGACTTTGATGAGGGGAAGAAAAGTACCTGGTACCGGTTTTCCCTCTGATATCATTGCGACATGTCCATCAAGGAAAAGAACGCCCGCGCCCGCGTCGGGCTCGCGAACCACATGGAATCGCTCGACAGTTTCGCTCACGAGCTTTACTCAAAGCTGGTGACGAAGCGACGTTGGTTCGCGGTTCTGTCGGCTTCTGCGGTGGAGTTCCGCAGGAAGAAGATGCGCTACTTCACCGGCTACTTCGCCTACAACGGCTTTCTGGGCGTGCTGGCACTGCTGATCGGTCTCGCCTCTCTGGTGGGAATGTTCCTGAAATCGTACCCGAGCCTGAAAGACAACGTCTCCCCCATGTTCAAGACCCTTATGCCGGTGATCGGCGGGACGCCCGGGCAAGCCATCAACGCGCTCACCCAGTACAGGAACGTGCTGGGCGCGGTGAGCTTCATTGCCCTCATATGGACCGGCACCAAGATATTCGGCGCGCTGGAGCTGGGCTTCTGCCAGATCTGGGGAATCCCCAAGAGGAAGTTCGCCAGGGGTAAGGTCCTGGGGATAATCTTCATCACGGTCATCGGCCTGCTGTTCCTGGCCTCGATAGTAGCGCTCTTCGCCTTCACCGCCTTCTGGGGATGGGCCGTCGGAAAGCAGGGCGCGCTGTTCGACACGGGCAACATGATCTTCAAACCGATAGTCAGCCTGGCGTTCAACTTCGCCCTGTTTCTATTCGTCTTCCAGGTGGTCCCCCCGGTGAAGCAACAGCTCAAGAAGACCGCGATGGGAGCTCTCGTGTCCGCGCTGCTCTTCCTGGCGATGCAGTACCTGCTGGCGTTCTACTTCTCGAGCGTCTCCAACATACCTAACGTGTACGGCAGCATAGCCACCGCGGTCATAATGGTGGTGTGGCTCTACGTCACCGGCCTCATCGTCTTCTTCGGGGCCGGCATGATATACGTGATGCAAGACGAGGAACTCCTCAAAGAGCACAAGGAACAGTACATACTGCCGGGGCTCTTCAGGTCGCTCCGTCAGATCGAGCTGAACGACACGACGGCTGGTGGACCGCTGGCGCCGGCGGAGCCAGAACCGGTCGACAACGACGCTGGAGAAGACACGGCCAGCTGAAGCGCGTGCGACGCAAAGGACAGGGTGGCGCGCGGGAGAAATAGGGTTGGGGTGGGGAAGGAGGGTCGCATGGCAGCGGACGCGGAGCCCGGCGGGCGTGGAGATGCGGGATCGGATGAACTAGAGAGGCTCAGGCGCGAGAACGCCGAGCTCAAGGCCAGAGTTCCACAGGGCCAGCCCGGCAGGGGGCGCTCCTTCTTCTCCTGGCTGCTGGTCGTCCTCATGTGCGTTGCCACGTTCGGCGCGGCGCTCACGGTCTGGGTCCACTACACCACCCTGAACACCAGCCGCTTCGTGAACGTGGTGGCGGGGTCGGTGAAGGAGCCCGAGGTCGCCAGGGCCCTCAGCCAGGAAGCCATCAACCGGCTCTTCGCGAAGTACGACCTCGCCAGGCGGATGGAGACCCAGCTGAAGAACAGGCTCCCCGATCTGCTCAAGGGCGCCGCCCAGCCGCTCTCTTCGGGCGCGGAGGGCCTGGCGAAAGGCCTCGCCAGCGACGTGCTCAAGAGCCAGGCTTTCCAGGCGGCCTGGCGGAACATCCTGGCCATGGCGCATTCGCAAGCAGTAGAGGGCGTCCGCGCGGACGGCACCGTCAGTATCAACCAGCAGGGCGAGGTGGTGCTGGACATCTCCAGGCTCCTCGTCGGCCTCAAGGACAGGCTGGCCTCGATCGGGCTGGGCTTCCTCAAGGGAGTGGACATACCGAGCGACCTGGGGCGGGTGGTCCTCTACAAGAACGCTCAGCTGGGCAACGTCCGGACGGCCGTAAGAGCCCTCGACACCCTGTTCTGGGTGCTCCCGTGGGTCGCGGCGTTCCTGCTGATCGGGGCGGTGCTGCTGGCGGACAACCGCCGTCGGGCGCTGGTCGGGTCGGCCATCGGTGTGATACTGGTGATGATAATACTGCTGGGCGTCGTCAAGGGTGTGGAGGCACACTACGTCTCCCAGATCAACGATCTCACCAACCGCACCGCTGCGATGCTCGTCGCGGGCCGCGTCGAAGGGGGGCTCTACCTCGTCGAGTTGGGGCTGGTGCTCCTGAGCGTGTTTACACTTGTCTCGGCGGTCGTGGCGGGTCCGTACGGCTGGTCGGTCGGCCTGCACCTGAGAATCTCACGGTCGGGGCGCAAGGCGAAGCGACTGGGCACGCCGCTGGAGGGCAACTTCTTAGACGCGCACGCCTGGACCCTGAGGCTGACGGGCCTGGCCGCGGCGATGCTTCTCATGCTCTACCTGCCCTGGGCGAACGTGGCGGTTGTGGTCGTGGTGTGCGCGCTCTTCGCGGCCTGGCTGGTCGCGCTGGAGTTCCTCAGGTGACCGCGCGCCGGCCCACGCCGGCGGGATGAATTGGGAATTAGGCCTCGAAGCATTAGAATACTGAAGCGGAAGAAGCTCACAAGGAAAGGGGCATGGTATGGGTACTGGGATGGAGAAGTGGTGGTCCTACCTTCTGCGGGGGATCCTCGCGCTGGTCTTCGGGATCATTCTACTCGTGTGGCCCACGGCGACGTTGTACGTCGTCATAATCCTGTTCGGTGTTTACGCGCTGGTCGAGGGGCTGTTCGCGATCGGGTATTCGATCGCCCGGGCTTCCAGAGGTGACAAGTTCTTCGCGCTGTTGATGCTGGGCATCATCGGCGTGCTGGTCGGCGCTATAGTGCTGGCCCGCCCGGGCGTCAGCAGCCTGGCGCTGGTCTGGGTCATCGCGTTCTGGGCCCTGCTCAGGGGCGTGATGCTCATCGTGTCCGCCTTCGAGATGACCGGATCCGCCGGCGCCCGGTGGCTCATCGGCCTGGTCGGTGTCCTCGCGATAATCGTGGGCATCATACTCTTCGCTCATCCCGTCGCGGGAATCTGGACCATCATCCTGGTGATCGGCATATACGCGATAGTGGCGGGCATCATCCTCATGATAACGAGCATCCCCGTGAGGAGCCGCCAGAAGAAAGAGGCCGCGGCCGCTTGAGAGCCACGACGCAGGCAATTGACTGACGGATAGTCGCGAGGAGCCCCCGGCAGCGGGGGCTCCTCTTTCCATGCCAGGCCGACCCCCATCGACACGGGAGGGATGAAGGTGTCCGCAGCACACGACAGGGTCCTCGCCGCCCTGGAGAACCGCGAGGGAGACCGGGTGCCGGTCATGGACATGATGGTGGAGTTCGCGAACATCTACGAGATCCTGGGGAAGAGGAAGCTGAAGCTCGCCCCTCTGATGAGCAACCAGTATGTCGCCAGAGCGATGGACTTCGCGGGCGCGCACGCCTTCACCACGCTCCCCCTGGACT
Organism: Actinomycetota bacterium; assembly: GCA_003157385.1. Lineage (GTDB taxonomy): Bacteria > Actinomycetota > Geothermincolia > Fen-727 > Anoxymicrobiaceae > FEN-680. Next base: position 5,194 of record PMJJ01000095.1, read on the forward strand.
TCGCGATGGACGGCTTCACCTACGACCGCACGGCGGCCTCGGTCAAGATGGGTTACGACTGCGTCTGGGTCGGGCACGTCCCCATCTGGATGTCTGGCGATTCGCGGTCAATGATCGACATCTACGGGCGCAGGTGGGAGTACACCTTCGACGGGCGAGGCAACTTGGGCACGCCCATGTACGTGGGGGGCATGATCGACGGCCCCGCGACGTGGAGCGCCTGGGACAAGGGTGGCATCTTCAAGCTGCCAGCCAAGAACAACCGCGCCTACGCCCGCTGCCAGAAGGACTTCGGCGAAGAGCTCTACATCATGGGCGGCTTCAGCGGCGGGCTCTACGAGGTCGTGTGGCAGAGCATGGGCTTCGAGCGCTTCGTGCTGTGTACCCGCAAGGAGAAGGCACTCCTCCACCGGATGATAGATTTCTACACCGACCTCTACTGCGTGATACTGGAGGCGATGGCGGACGCAGGTCTGCCGGCTGCGATCTACTCGGACGACCTCGCCTACCGCTCCGGACCGATGTTGAACCCGCGCACGCTGGAGGAGTTCTTCGGCGACGGGCACCGCCGCATCACCGAGACTGCCCACTCACTGGGAATGAAGATCGTGATCCACTCCTGCGGGAACGTCTACGACCTGATCGGATGGTTCGCGGACTCGGGCTTCGACGGCGTCCACGCCCTGGAGCCGACCGCCGGGGTCGAGCTGGCGAGGGCCAAGGAGATCGCCGCCGGCCGCATCTGCCTGCTGGGCAACATCGACGTCACCCATATCCTGGTCGACGCCAGCCGGGACGAGGTCTTCGAGGCGGTGCGACAGGCCATCGAGGACGCCGGCACGGGCGGCGGCTATATAGTCGCTCCCACCAACAGCCACCCCCAGATGTCGGTGCAGAGGCTGCGCTGGATGATCGAGGCCACCCGCCAATACGGCGCCTGTTAATGAAACGAGCCGGGACGTGCGCCCCGGCTCGTCAATCAGTCCTACCGATAGATCAATCCATCATCTCTTTGTAGGCTTTCTCGATCTCGTGCTTCTTGCCCATCGCGTAGAACGCCAGGACGATGTCGAAGACGCCGACCACCAGGGCGTATATACCGATGAGAACCGCGGCCGCGTAGACGCTCCCGTAGGGGTAGACCAGGATGACGATGCCCAGGATCACAGAGAGGATCCCCAGCAGGCCGACCCATCCCCTGCCGGTATGAGGAGGCATGTCCAGGCTACCGGCGAGCATGATGATGCCCATGATGATCGCCCAGAGGCCGACCAGCACCACGATGAGTGTATACAGGACAGCCGGCCGCGAGATGATAATCCCGCCGAAGAGGATTGCGATCAGGCCCCAGACGAGCGTCCATGCCCATTTCTCTTTGTTCACCGCCCGCATTATCGCCAGGATGACATTGACCACGCCATCCAGCAGCAGGAATATTCCGACGATATCCGCGAGCACCCGCGCCGTGGCCCCCGTCCAGGCGATCAGTATGACCCCCACGATCAACGCGATGATGCCCCTGAGAAGGTAGGACCACCAGCGCCTGAGGACGATTACGCCTTCTTCCATTTCTTCCTCCCTTTCTACCCCGCCCGGTCGGGCTCGATTCCCTTTTCACTTCTTTTGGTGCCCGGTCTTCCCTGCACCCCGAGGGCGGCCGCGCCTTGGAAGGCAATCCAGGCACCCGTCCCTGGAGGCAAGTCTATCGTGTTGTGCGCGGACAGGGAAGTCATCAATGCCGGGCGGACAGCAGACCCGCGATCGAGGCTGCGCCGAACACCACCAGCGGCCGGCACCTCGTGGCGAAGAGCCCCTGGCGCCGGGCGCGGTCCCTCTCCGCCGGATCAGACAGGTCGAGGCCGATGAGCTCCCTGCAGACCACGCTCCCCTGCCCAGCTTTGAAATCCCGCATGAAGTCGGCGATCACGTCGTAGAGCTCGTCGCGGGAGTCTGTCGGTTCATCCCGCCCCAGCAGCCACCCGCCCGCCATCACCGCGCCCGAGACGACTCCGCAGAGCTGGCCCGCCTGCGAGACACCGCTGCCGAAACCCGTGGCGACCCTGGGAAACCACTCACCACGGACGCCCAGGTGTTCCATGTTCGCCTGAAGTACCGCCTCCGCGCAGTTGAAGCCCGAGCCGAACAGCTCCCCCGCCCTCTCGCCCACTTCTCGCAATGGCGCGCTCGACATCAGACCCGCGCCTGGCTCTGGCGGCCGGCGTCCTTATCCAAGTCGCGCGAAGCGATCACGTCCACGCCGGTGCCCATGATGTCGGGCACGATGACCTGCCCGTTGCTCACCGGGGCGTCGACCACCACTTCCGCCAGGCGGCGGGTCGCGTCGAGGATGAGCCTCCTGGGTATCGAGGTGGTGGTGCGCACCGGCAGCAACGGCAGCAGCCCGTGTCTCACCGGCACTGTGGTGGTCACGACACGTCGCGGGTCGGCGAACTCCTCGGCCGCGTACCTTTCCCCCACCTTGCACTGGGCCCCGGTCACGCTCTTGACCTCTCCGTTCTCCTCGGTCAGCTCCAGCGCGCAGCTCATCGGGCAGTTTATGCAGGTGTACTGGTGCTTATTTGCCACTGTCCACCACTTCCACCAACAACGAGTCCACCTGGCGGCCTTCCGCCTTCGCCGCCTCGGCGATGTCGGCGGCCGTGGCGGTGGCGGTCAGCATCTCTGGCGGGTGCACCATCTTGTGCTTCTTGCTCTTCACCGGCGAGGTCCCGGCCAGGACACGCGCGGTGACTGCCCGCTCCGGGTGCTCGACCCGGAAGTAGAAATCGATGTCGCGGCCCAGGTCGCTCACGAACTGCGGGACCACGTACTTGACGTTCCTGCCCGGCAGCACCCTGACCGGGGCCTCCCTCTTCCTGCCCGCCAGGACGTACTCCGCCGCTCCCCGGCCGGCCACCTCGGAGGTGCGGGTCACGTAGTCCACCAGGTCGAACACGTTGACCACGTTGCCGCAGGCGAAGATGCCGTCGACCGTGGTCTCCATGCGCTCGTCGACGATCGGCCCCGCGGTGACCGGGTCGAGGGTGACGCCCGCGTGCTTGGAGATCTCGTTCTCGGGGATGAGACCCACCGACAGCACCAGCGTGTCGCAGTCGATGAAGCACTCGGTGTCCTTCACCGCTTTCAGGTCCGCGTCGACGTGGGCAACGGTCACGCCCTCGACGCGCTTCTTGCCGTGGATAAAGGTCACGGTGTGCGAGAGCAGTAACGGTATGTCGTAGTCGTAGCAGCACTGCACGATGTTGCGGGGCAGGCCGCCGGGGTGGTCCATGATCTCGTAGACCCCCTCGACCTGGGCCCCCTCCAGCGTGAACCGGCGCGCCATGATGAGACCTATGTCGCCACTCCCCAGGATGACGATCTTCCTGCCGGGCATCAGCCCTTCGATGTTGATGTCGCGCTGCGCCGCCCCAGCGGTGATGACGCCGGCGGGCCGGTAGCCGGGTATGAAGACCTGGTGGCGACTGCGCTCCCTGCAGCCCATCGCCAGCACCACCGCCTTGGGCTCGATGGTGATCATTCCCTCGGCAGAGTTCACAGCGGTGATCGTCCTGTTGGAGGCGAGCTCCAGTACCATCGTGTTGAGCAGGACCTCGACGTTGGTCCTGGCGATCTCGTCGATGTAGCGCTGGGCATACTGCGGGCCGGTGAGGACCTCCTTGAAGACCTTGGACCCGAAGCCGTCGTGGATGCACTGGGGCAGTATCCCCCCGAGCTCTATGTCCCTCTCGATCATGACGATGTCGTCGATCCCGGCTTTCGAGGCGGCCAGCGCGGCGCCGAGCCCCGCGGGTCCGCCGCCTATGACCGCCAGTTGTGGGGTGCGCTTTTTCTTGCTGATCATTGCCCCGCCTCGCCCGCGTCGCCCTCCGCCAGCAGGTGCTTGGTCTCGTCGGCGAAGACCCACGATCCCGCGCCGTCCTTGGTCACCTCGGTTATGGGGATGCCGCGCTCGCGGGCGATTATCTCGGCGCACCTGAACCCGCAGAAGCCACCCTGGCATCTGCCCATGCCGACGCGCGTCCTCCGCTTGACCATGTCCATGTTCTTAGCGGGTATGGGGCCGTGGATCGCGTTCACCACCTCGGCCTCGGTCACCGTCTCACAGCGGCAGATGATGTGGCCAAAGTCGGGGTCCTTCTCGATGAGGCTGTCGCGTTCCTCGTCGGTGAGCTCCGTGAAGCGGGGCGGCGCGGGCCGCACCGGGTCGAAATCCTCACGCCTGGTGTCAGGCACGCCCAGGCCATGCAGTATCCCGATGACCATCTCGGCGATGGCGGGAGCGGCGGCCAGGCCCGGGGACTGGATGCCCGCAACGTTCACGAACCCTTTCGTTCTGGCGGAAGGCTCGATGATGAAGTCCTCGTCCAGCGTAGGGGCGCGGATGCCGCTGAAGGCCGAGATGATCGCACTGCGGGGAAAGTCGGGCAGCAGGTAGTAGAACCTGTCGAATATCTCCTCTATCTCTTCCGCGGAGATCGAAGTGTCGTAGCGGTCGCCGGTCTCGATTGCGGTGGGCCCGAGCTGCAGGTTTCCCTCCGCCGTCGGCATCGCGCCGCCGCCCTTGGAGTGCCCCTTGTGGAACATCCTGAACTCGGCGACGCTGCTGTGGACATAGTCGGCGGTGATGTCGCGGTCGAACAGAAGGCTCGCGCCCTTGCGCGGGTGGATCTCGAACCCGCCGGCGCCGGCCATGTCCGCGACCTTGTCGGCGAAGACACCGGCGGCGTTGACCACGATGGGCGCCCGTATCTCGCCGCGGTTCGTCACGACCGATACCACCGCGCCGCCCTCTACCTTGATGCCGGTGACCTCGGTCTCCAGGAACAGCCTGGCCCCGTTCTGGATTGCGTTCTCGGCCAGTGCCATAGCCAGCTTGTAGGGGGAGACCAGGCCGTAGGTCGGGTCGAAGACACCCGCGATGGCGTTCCTGGTGACGTGCGGCTCGCGATCGAATATCTCCTGGCGCGTCAGGACAGTCTGGCCGGGGATGCCCTTCTTCCTGCCGTTGCGCATGATCAGGCGCGGCACCACTCTCTCCAGGACATAGCGAACGACGCGCTTCGGCAGCCAGCGGGTGATGCTCGTCGGGAGCGTTCGCGGGGTGATGACGATGAGCAGGCCCTGCCTCTTGAGCTCGATGCCCAGGCCCTCGACGAACTCATCGTAGAGCCGGTTGCCCCTGACGTTGAGCTTCTGCTTGAGGGTACCGGTCTTCTCCCCGATGCCGCTGTGGACCTCGGCGTTGTTGGCCTTGGTGGTCTCGTCGGCGACGTCGGTCTCCTTGTCGAGTATCACGACGTCATCCGTGTACTTGACGACTTCTCTGGCGATCGAGCAGCCGCTGATCCCGGCTCCGATTATCACCACACCTGCCGATTCGGGCAGCGGCGCGGCTTCCTTAACACTCCCACCCATGCAGCAAGACCTCTCGTCGGTGTTCCGTAATCGTATGCTACTTGTTTGCTCGCGGGCGCGCATTCCCTCCAGTGACCGCGCGGCTGTCCTCGCCGGAGCCAGGCGCGACGTGACACAGGCCCGGAAAAGTGCCTGGTACGCTTTTTCACCCCGGGGGACGGGAAGTATCTGGTACCTTTCGTTCCGGGGTCAGTCGAGCCAGGTGGTGATCTCGTCGAGCGAGGCGCGCTCCGGCGGCGGCGGGACGACCTTGGGATTTCCGATCACGCAGCCGTCGAACGCGAACTTCCCCGCCGGTAGCCCCAGCAGCGAACAGAACTCCTCGTCGTCAGCCATCATCGTCGTCACCGACAGCAACCGGAACCCCAGCCCCAGCGCCGAGGCCTTGAGCCACATGTTCTGCATGACGTGGGCGAGCGAGCGCTCCTCCACCGGAGGAAAGCCGCGCATCTCCGCGGCGATGATGTAGCAGCTCACGCCGGCGAAGCCGACGTCGCCGCCACCCGAGAGGGCCTCTATCCTGCCCACGTACCTTGCGGCCTTCTCCCTGAACGCCTCGTCCTTGGCCATTTGCGCCTTCATCATCTCCAGGCGCATCCCCATCCGCGCCCTGATGATGTCTTCCGCCCGCTGGAGCGCTTTTCCACCCGCGGGAAGCACCACGAAGCGCCTGAAGAGAGGGTCGTCGATCGCGATGGACGCGTAGGGCGCAAGGCGCCCCGCCTCCAGGATGCTCTCGACGGTTTCGCGCGGCAGCTCCCCGCCCGCGAATGCCCTCACGGTCCTGCGCTCTTTGATCACCCGGTCCAGCTCGGCGTTGCATTCATCGCCCATACCTTGTGCGCTCATAAATTCCTCCCATTGTTCTGCATGCGGAATACCGATGCTATCCTGCTTCCCACTGATCTGAACGGGCTCGCGAGCACCTGCCACACGCGCCGCCCCGGCGTGCCCGGCGCATCCCAGGGGAGCGCGAAGGCGTCCCCGGCCTCGGGCACGAATAGCTCGCGTCCTGGGACCACCCCGTCGGGCATCCCGCCCTTGAGGAACTCTGACGCGCACCGCACCAGCTCGGCGTTCATCACCGCGCGCCAGTGGGATATGGGTCGCCGCTGCTTCATGTTGTAGCCGAACGGCAGGTAGGCGCTGTCGCTGGGCACGATGACACCGTCCCAGCGGACGAAAATCGACAGGCACTTGCCGGCGATCTCGTCGCACACCGGAGATTCGTTGAGCCTCCTGATGAGCGGGGAGCCGGGCCTGACCTGCCTGCCCGCGGGCGAGAAGAACCCGAGGTAGCCTATGTAGGTCCCGGCGTTGGGCGCCGAGACGAACGCTCCCCTCCCCAGCGCGGGGTATCCCTCCAGCTCCTGCAGGTAGTACCGCGCGATTATCCCGCCCAGGCTGTAGCCGAAGAAGTTCACCAGCTCGAAGCCCATCTGCTCCCGCACGCGCCTCACCGACTCCGACAGCAGGGCCGCCGAGCGGGTCATGTCCCCCATCGCCATCCAGGGGAGCTTCACCTTGACGACGTCCAGGCCGTTCGACTGAAGGTGCTTGCCGACGAGGTCGGTCTGGTACTGCGGCGCGCCGTAGCCAGGGATTATCAGCACGGGAAACTCGCCCGTGCGGCGCTCATTTAGTCCCTCAACTACGACCACGGACCCTCCTGGGTAGTCTCATCGGCAGATCAATTGTATACCTTCGGTGAATGCCGCTACGGGAGGGCGTCGCCGATCGCCGGACCGGCGAACGGAACCGTGCAAGTGGCGAGGCGTCTAACCGCTCGAGGCACTGGCATACGGTACTCTGGTGGTGGCAACGGCAGGACGGGTGAGCACCTTGAAGAGGCTCATCGGCAGGGTGCTCGACTACGACTACATCCTGGCCCCCCTGAGCCGCACCACCATAACGATCAAGGGGCTGCTGGCTCCCTGGGCCGGCATGCAAGCGCCTTCAATCGCCGAAGGCCGTGCCGACCGACCGGGCGAACCGCACCAGCTCACCGTCGGCGGGGACCTTCCTCTGGTTCTTCACCGCTTCCTCGAGCGGTACCGAGACTATCTCCGGGGTCTTCAGAGCGACCATGCAGCCGAACTCTCCGTTGAGCACCATCTCCACGGCGCTGACGCCGAAGCGGGTCGCAAGTATCCTGTCGAACGGCGAGGGGGTCCCGCCCCTCTGCAGGTGCCCGAGGACGGTGACCCTGGACTCTATGCCGGTGCGCGCCTCGACCTCCCGCGCCACCCGCGCGCCTATGCCGCCCAGCACCATGTTGCCGGAGGAGGCGACCCAGCCGACCTGCTGGCCATCCGGCAGGGGGGCGCCCTCCGCCACCACGATGATGCTGAACTTCTTGCCGTGATCGCGCCGCTCGTGGATGCTCCGGGCGATCCCATCGAAGGTGAAAGGTATCTCGGGAATGAGCACTATGTCGCCGCCCCCGGCTATCCCGGACATCAGCGCTATCCAGCCGGAGTTGCGGCCCATGACCTCGCAGACCATCACCCGGTGGTGCGACTCGGCGGTGGTGTGCAGCTTGTCGACAGCGTCGGTCGCGCACTGCAGCGCCGAGTCGAAGCCGAAGGTGACGTCCGTCGCCATAAGGTCGTTGTCGATAGTCTTGGGGATTCCGACGACGTTCACGCCCAGGTGCGAGAAGTCCAGCGCTATCGACTGCGTCCCGTCGCCCCCGGTCACGATCAGGGCGCCGGCGCCGACCTGCTTCATGTTCTCGATGGCGATGTCGGATGCGTCCTCGACCAGCGTCTCGCCGTTTTCGTTCGACATCGGGAATCTGAACGGGTTGTCGCGGTTGCTGGTGCCGAGGATCGTGCCGCCCCGGGGGAGTATTCCCGAGACGTCCTTCTCGCCCAGCAGCGTGAACTGGCCTTTCACCAGGCCGCCGAAGCCGTCCTGGACCCCCAGGACCTCCATCCCGTTGCGCAGCGCCGCCTTGGTAACGGACCTGATGACCGCGTTCAGGCCGGGGCAGTCACCGCCGCCGGTGAGCAGCGCTATGCGATCGATGGATTCCATTGCTCAGGGGGCTCCTCTCATCGGGCCGGGCGGGGTGCCAATCATTCGAAGTCTCTAAGCAAGAACTCGAAGCAGGCGCCCGAATCATTGTACGCCTTGACGTCTCCGGCGTACACGCGGGTTATGCGCTCGACGATGGACAGGCCGATGCCGGTCTGCCCCGAGTCACCGCGCGAGAACGGCACGAAGACCTTATCCATGATATCGGCCGGTATGCCCGAGCCGTTGTCCTTCACCAGGTAGCGGTGGCCGCCCCCGGAATCTCCCACAGAGCGCACTTCTATGACCGGCCAGTCGTTGTCGCAGTACTCGAAGGCATTCTTGATGAGATTGCTGAAGAGCTGGTAGATGTGGGTCGGCGAGGCCTTCACGAAGCCAAGGTCCTCGTCGCGCACGACCTTGATCCCGCGCATCTCCATCTCCGCGGCGCGCTCGCTCAGGACCTCCTCGAGCTTGGCGCCGATGTCCACCGGCGCGACGTCGAGCGGGACCTGCCCGGACTCCGCCAGCGCCAGTATGTTCTCGATCAGCTTGTTGGCCCTGTTCAGGCCGTGCTTCATGACCTCGAGGACCTCGGCGATGTATTGCCTGTTCTCCTCGGTGTCCTCGCGGTCCATCAACATATCCAGCGTGTGGCAGCTGAACGAGACCTCGTGGATCGGGTTCTTGAGGTCGTGCGAGACGGTGTGGGCGTAGCCCCGCAGCTCGGCGTTCACCCTCTCGAGCTCTTTCTCGCGCAGCTTCTTCTCGGTGATGTCACGCAACATGCTCCACATCGCGACAGGCTCTCCCGATTCGTCGGCGATGAGCCAGCGCCTGATGCTGACGGGCACGACGGTGCCGTCACTCCTGTATATCTCTTTCTCGTACTCGTCGGAGTACCCGCGCTCCATCACCTGGTCCTTCAAGATGTAAGCCTCGGTGTTCAGCCAGTCGGCCGGGGTCAGCTCGAAGTACCCCTTGGCGTACAGCTCCTCGAGCGTGTAGTCGAACATGTCCAGCAGTGACTGGTTGGCTTCGATGATCTTTCCCGAGGCGAGGTCGACGACCTCTATACCGTCCAGGCTCGACTCGAAGAGGTTGCGGTACTTCTCCTCCGAGTCCCGAATCTTCTGCTGGGCCAGCTTCATGTCGCTGATGTCCGTGATTATCCCGCGTATTCCGACGGGCTCGGCGTCCTCGATTATGAGGCGGGCGGAGATCACCACCGGGAAGGACGTGCCATCGCCCCGGAGCAGGGTGTACTCCCTGGACACGGCCGGGGTGCGGGTCCGGATCATCAGGTCGATGTCCGCCATCGCGCTATCCGGGTCGACCATCAACTCCCGCACGTTCAGGCCTCTTTCGAGCACGTCATCTCTGTAGCCGAACGTGCCCAGGGCGTTCAAGTTGACATAGGTGATCTTGCCTTCGGTGTCCATCTCGAAGACGACCTCCGGCAGCGAGTCGGCCAGCTCGCGGTATTTCTTCTCGCTCTTGCGGATTATCCCCTCGAGCTGCTTCTGCTCGGAGATGTCGGTCATAACCCCGCGAAGCCCGACGATCCTGCCGTGCACCCTTATCGGGGACGCGGCGATTATCGCGGGGAAAGAGGAGCCGTTAGTCCTGGTCACCTGGTAGGTTCGCGGCGTGTCCACGTCACCCGCCATGAGCCTGGCCATGTCCTCGGCCGCCCTCTGGCGGTCCTGGGGCGAGACCACGTCAATGACGTTGAGACCGCCCGCCGCGATATCTTCGGTGGTGTATCCGAACCAGTTGAGCCCGACGTTGTTCGCGTATCTCAGTATCCCGGTCTCACCGGCTTCGAACACCGCCTCCGGCAGCGAGTCGGCGAGATCGTGGAACCTGCGCTCCGAGCGTATTACCCGCACCAGCATCCGCCTCACCACGAAATAGGCCAGCAGCACCAGGAAGACGATTATCGCGCTGACGATGAGGAAGTCGAACCAGAAATTGGCCGCGGTGTCACCCTGGGCGACGACATAGTACAGGTCCAGGCCGGTGAGACTGAGCTCCGCTATCACGAACAAGCCCAGGAAAAAGAACATGTAGGACTTCGGCGGGCTAAGCCCGGCTATTCCGCTTCGCCTGTCGTTGGTCGGCTTTTCAGACTTTGGTGACAAGACCAGATACTCCCATCGATGCCGCTCGGCCTACGATCCATGATAATGGGACGTGGATGGTTCTTCCACTTCCGTTTCTACCACTCAGCGCCGTGCCCTTCAATGAGTTGCCCCGGGCGCCGGTAACAGGGTCACCAGCTTGGTCTCTCCGGCCGCCACGTCGGTGCGGACGTAATACACGCGGCGGGTCGCCTCGGTCACGCTGGAGTCGTGGAAGGCCTCAATCCACCCTCCTGATATCGCATAGTCGCCACCGCGTGCGGGGTACGCGACCACTACCTTCGCGAAGGCGCCCTTGATGGGCTTGTCCAGGTGGTCCGTTATCACCAGGGTAGCCCCTCCAGGCGCGGCGCGCTGGACACCAGTCTCGATCGCCGGCGTGGTCAGCTTTCCCAGATCGGTTATCCCGCCCACGTGCGTGCCGGCGAAGAACGGGTACGACCACTTCGGCTCAGCGTAGTTGAGGCTCGCCACCTTGCCGTTGCGTATCTTCACGAACCGGTAGCCGGGGTATGAGTTCGACGGCCCGGCGGTGGCGAACTGCGAGCAGGTGGTGTTGGCGCTGATCATCTGTCCGGGCCCCACCAGGCGCGGCATCGTCTCGACGTAGTCGGAGTGCAGGTGGCCACTGATCTCTAGGTCCACGTTGCCCTCCGAGAACAGCTTGAGCGCCGCGAGCCTTCCCGCGCCGTCTCCTTAGCCGGCGAAGCCGAACGTCGACTTGAGGTTGTTGAAGAAGTCTTGCGTGGGGACCAGCTGGCTGGCCCACATCATGCCCGACCCCTGTTTTCGCCAGGGGTCCTGGTGGGTGGCGACCACCCTCATCTTCGAGCCCTGGTGCGCCGCGAGATCATCTCGGATCCACGCCAGCTGGCCGGTGAGGCGCTTGTCGTCAATGGCCGCGAAGCGCTGGTTGTCCACGCCGGGCGCCCAGGGGTCGCCTCCGCCCTGGAACTGGCCCTTGTACTTGTCGGACTGGATGGAGACGTTCAGGTCCTTGAGCGTGCGATGGGACAGCGGCCAGTCCTGCGAGTTGAGCGCCAGGAAGTGGTAGTCGCCGTAGTCGAACGAGTGGTACAGGGGGCCGAAAAGCCTGCGCCAGTTATCGAACCAGTCCTCGTGAGCGCCCTGGTCGCCTTCCGCGAAAGAGTCGTGGTTGCCTATCGCGGTGAAGACCGGCACGTCCAGCTTCATCGTCTCCTGGTAGAACCAGAGCATCTCGTACTCGTACTCGGTGGTGAGGCCCCAGGGGCGGTCCTGGTCCTGGAGGAAGTACTCCTGCCCGTAGATGAAGTCGCCGGTGAAGATGCAGAAGTCCGGCTTGACCGTGTTGATCTGCGATATCTCATCGGCGTAATAGACCGCGCCCTTCCTGGTCGGGTCGATGCCGTTGGGGCGCTCGCCCCTCATATGGTAGTTGGCGAAAGAATAGTTGAGCTCCGGGCCGAACATGTGGATATCGGTCATCTGCACGAACGAGAAGTCGTCCTTGAAGCTGTCGACGGCGTCCAGCGCATGCGGCTGTGTATCGGTGATGCGCCTGCCGTCGGGAAGGTTGCCTTGCAAGGTGAGGTCGTAGAGGTCCGGGGGCAACGTCTGAGGAAGGTGCACCGTAACCAGATAGACCCTCATGTCGCTGCCGGCGCGGGCCGCGTACTCGGGCCACCTGGTGCTCGGGCCCGGCCTGGCCGAAGATACCTGCAGCCTGGCGGTGATGGGATAGGGGTCGGCGGAGGTGCGCGCCCGGGCGGTGAAGCTCTTCACCGGGACAAAGGTGTCGCCGAACTTCCGGTTTCGCGGATCGAACTCGACTACCAAATCCGTCCCCTTCATCACGATCGCCGGGTTGCCGAAGGTCGGGTAGATGAGCTGCTTGATCAGTGCCTTCTTCTGAATCCCCAGGTTCCGCTTCCCCGAGAAGTACGGGTAGGCAAGCGTGCCGAACAGCGACACCGCCAGGACCAGGATAAGCGGCCAGATGGCGACTGCCTTGCGGGCGATTCCTTTTCGTGAGCTCATCGGTACGACCATTTCACGCTTTGAAGAGCCAGGTAAGGATTCTAGTACATCCGGGCGCGGGCGCACCATGCGCGCGCTGCATTCTCCGCGGAAAGCTCATGGGAGACGCGGGCGATATCGGTTAGAATGTCCTCGCCGCGCGTGGGGCCGGCCCCCGGCCACCGTACGGCGCCGACATCGCAGTCATCCTGAAACGATGGGAAGAGATGGAACTTGACCCCACCACCATAGCGTTCGCCCTGCCAGTGGTCGCGATGGCTTTCGCGGCGGCGCTGTACGTGTTCTCCGCCGTATGCGTACAGAGGATCGCGGGCGAACTTGCCGTCGGGAAGTGGTGGTACGCCTGGGTGCCTTTCCTGAACGTCTACCTGGCCTGCAGGATCGCCGGCAAGGGCATCCTCTGGACCGTTCTGCTGTTCGTCCCCGTGGTGAACATCGTCATGTACGTGTGGCTGTGCCTGAAGTTCGCCAGGGCATGTGCTCGCCGCAGGCTCTACGGAGTGCTGCTGATGATCCCGGTCCTCGACCTGTTCGCGCTGTGGAACCTCGCGTTTTCAAAGCGGCCGATCGTCGCGCAGGGGGCCGAGGCGAATGGGTAAGAAATCTCCGTCCAGGGGCTCCTGGAGCGCCCAGAGGATCGTAAGCCTGGTGCTCATAATCCTGATCATCGTCCTGGGGACGGGGCTGGGAGTGCTGGTGACCGCCAAGAACTCTTACCTGGGGATGCGCGACGATGCCAGGATCACCAGGTTGATCTACCCCACGCTGGGCAACCCGGCGATCGTCAGAAAGGGCGACAGCCTCACCATCGAGTTCGACCCGCGGATGGGCGACTTCAATCTTCCGTTCAGCGAGATGAAGCAGTTCGAGGTCACGGTGAAGACCTCCAACGACGCGCGACCGCTGCAGGTGGCGCTGCCGGTGCTCAGCGTGCAGGTGGGCAGCAGCGGCCGCTGGCCCGAGTATTCGGCGGTCCCCGGCGAGGACCGGCGGATCAGCCTGGTGACGGTCGCCGTGCCCAGGAGCATGCCGGCCGACCTCTACGACCTGTCCGTCAAGGCCCGCAAAGGACGCCTGTCGCTCTGGCTGCGCGACTCGCAGCCGCACGCCCTGGACACGGTCGACAGCTTCAAGGACGACTTCTCGTTTGTGCAGATGACGGACATCCACGTCTGGGGGCAGGAGATCTACTACCCGTCGTGCACCTACCAGGAGCGAAGCGAGCGCCCCAACGGCAAGGACCCGTCCCGCAAGGGCGCGGTCTACTACCAGAAGGCCATCGACCAGGTGAACATCATGAAGCCCGACTTTGTCGTCTTCTCGGGGGATTACATATTCGGGCAGAGGTACTTCACGCAGGACAACGGCCCCCCCTGGGGCGAGACCACCGAGTACGAGTACGAGATGCTCTGGTTCTACCAGGAGACGATGAAGCTCGACGTGCCGGTGTTCATGACCATCGGCAACCACGACGGCTACAACGAGGGCAGCGACGCCGCCGGCGAGGACTGGTTCAACAACTGGAGGAAGCTCTTCGGCCCCCTCTACCACTCCTACGACTACGGGGACTACCACTTCCTGTCCATCAACTCCATGGACTGGGCGGCCTCCGACCGCACCCTCACCAACTGGTTCGATATCATCCTGTCGCCCAAGAAGTACAAGGGTCAGGTCCAGGGCGGTGGGGACGCGATGCAGCCCGGCTACTCCCAGGCGAGGCTCGACGCCATCGACGATTCCAGGCTCACCGGCCAGCTGGCGTGGATGCGCGACGATCTCGCGGCGCACCAGGACGCGAAGATGAGGATATGCGTGATGCACCACGACCCCTGGAAGCTCGACGGCTCCGGCGAGATGTGGGGGGCGCCCTCGGCCGCAGGTGGATTGGAGAAGGACCTCAAACAGGTGATGGGCGAGGTGCTCGATACCGGGAACGGGACCGGCCGGCTCGCCGCCATCAAGCTGATGAAGGAATACAAGGTCGCGCTCACCATCTCCGGACACGACCACTCGGACAGCTACGGGTCAACCCCCTGGAGCAGCAGCGGCGGAGAGGTCAATTTCGTAAACACCACCTCGACGCAGTTCCAGTCGTCGTCGGTCTCCAACAGGTACCCCGGCTACCGCCGCATCTTTATAGACAAGGGCCGCCTGACCAGCTACAACTACCAGGACCCCAAGTGGTCCTACCCGTTCTACGCGGGGACCAACGTCGGCGGCGAGACCGATCTTTCCACCCTCCACGACCCGGCGGTCTCCCAGGTGATCGATCCCATAGGAGGGAAGTCAGAGCGAGTGACGGTGTCGGTGCGCAACACCCTTGCCAGGCCGCTCATCGCGGCCTACGCCAAGCTGGTCATGCCTTACCTGGCTGGCGGCTACTACTACCAGGTCGACGGCGGCTCGTTCGGCGAGGTCTACGATCTCTCCTCGAGCGGCCCCAACGAGCGGAACTACCAAGTCTACACCGACGTGCCGGCGGGCATGGGCAAGGTCGTCACGGTCCACAAGAGCGCGGCGCCCGACACGACTCCGCCGAAGGGGACCGCCGTCATCAACGGTGGAGCCCGTTCGACGAAGTCGACAGTGGTGATGTTGACGCTACGCGCCACGGACACCGGCGGCTCCGGGCTCAAGGACGCCATGATCTCGAACAGCCCGGGTTTCGAAGGGGCGCAATGGCAGTCGTTCACGAGCCAGGTCCCCTGGGCCTTCGCCGGCGGCGCGGCGGGCTTGCGGACCGTCTACGTCAAGTACCGCGACACCGCGATGCCTCCGAACGTCTCGGCGGTCGCGAGGGCCAGCGTCTCCTTTGCCCCACCGAAGTGAGGGTGCCGCGGCGTCATTTAGCGGGCCGGGT
>PMJJ01000095.1:20715-27570 GCA_003157385.1 Actinomycetota bacterium
TCGGCGGCGGACAAGAAAGGGGTCAAGACCTCCGACTGGAAGAAGTTGGTCTCCGAGCAGGCCGCGAGCGCCAAGCAGGCGGGGCCGGTGTCGGTCAATATCAAGAGCGCCAAGACCAGCGGCGACGGGTCCGTGGTCTCAGTGGAGGTCAAGCAGGGAAAGGATAGCGAGCCGGTGAGCATCGCCGTGGTCAAGGAAGGCGGCGGCTGGAAAGTGTCCCTGCAGCAGTCAGAGGGGATCAACTCGCCTTAGGGAGGCAGCGACATCTTACACACCAACGCCGGCTACATCGTCTATGGCGGCATCGCGCTGATCATCTACCTCTACACCGCCTGGTGCCTGAGGGAGATCGCGCGCAAAGAGGGCGCCCGCCGGCCCTGGCTGGCCTGGATACCGATCGCCGACGTCTACCTGGTGTGCAAGCTCATCGGCCACGGCGTGCTCTGGACCATCTGGCTGTTCATCCCCATCGTAGACCTGATAGCGGTGGTCCTCGTGGTGATGAAGCTGGCCAGGATACGCGGGCACCGCAGGGTGTTCGGCCTGATGCTCCTGGTGCCTTTCCTCAACTACGTAATATGGTGGGTCCTGGCGTTCGGCCGTCCCCGCCCGCGCCTCGCTTCTTCCTGACCAACTCGGGCCCGCACCGCTCAGGACCGCTTCAGTCGCATCAGCAGAGGGACCTTCAGGCCGATCGCCTGCTGCTCGCAGAGCTCGTCGCAGCAGAAGCACCTGATGCACTTCGAAGAGTCGACCACCGCGAGCCCCTGCCGCATGGTGATGGCCTCGCGAGGACATATCCCGGCGCACATTCCGCACCCGCTGCATTTCTCCGGCAGCGGGCGGGGGGTCACCGCCAAGGCGCGGCTGAACCGGCCGGCGATCCTGGCCGGCATCCGCTCGCTGAAGAGGTTCTTCCCCGGAAGGCGGAACTCGCCCACGGCCAGGCCGGCGGGGTCCTCCCCCAGCGTCTCGAACCACCCCGTCCCCGAGGGGCACACCCCCCTGGCGATCGCGGCGGCCAGCGGCTTGTCGTCGGAGGGCTCGAGGCCGGCCATCTCCAGCAGTTGCGACTCCAGCGCGAAAGCGTCGGCCGAGGAGCCCACCGCCTTCATCTTCCTTATCGACCCGTGCCTGGAGCCGTCCCCGTCGATTATCTCCACGGCATCGACGATGTTGAGACTGGGCTTTGCCGCCAGGTGGACGTCCACGATGAGGTCCGCGAACTGGCGATCGTCCTCGAACCTGGAGTGGTAGACGAACTTGGTCAGGCCCGGCACCGACCCGTAGAGGTTCTTGATGGGACCGGTGATGTTCAGGAAGCGGTGGGTCTTGAACTTGCAGACCGACACCAGCACGTCGGCCTCGACCATCGACCTGCACAGCGTGAGCCGCTTGAGCATCTTCCCCTGCGGCAGCCTGAGGTCCACGGTGGCGGTGTCCAGGCCCAGATCCGCACCGGTCTCGGCGGCGACGCGTGCCAGGCCGGTCTTCTCGTAGACCCGCTTCAGCAGCGCCGGGGTGAAGGGCCCGCCGGGGCTGTCACCGACGGTGACCCGGTCCGTCAGCCTCTGAAACTCTGTGATCACCGCGCGGGTGACCTCGGGGTGCGTGACGATCGCCGTAGCGGGATCGGAGGCGGTGACCGCGTTCACCTTTATGAAGACCGACTGCCCCTTGCGGGCGAACTTCCCCGCCCCGCCCAGCAGGCCGAGCGCTGCCGATACAGCTTCGCCGACGTTCTCCGGCTGATAGTCTTCGCACCTCGTCAGCACGACGGAGCTGTCGGCGGGCTGCATTCGCCTGGCGCCTTCCACGACCACTACTTCTTGATCCTGGCGGCCATGAACTGCTGCAGGTCGGGGGGCTCATGGGTCTCGGCGCGCAGGTGGAGCCTTATCGCGTCATCCGCTCCGCAGGTCGGCGTGCAGACCCCGCACCCGATGCAGACGGCCTCGTCGACCTCGGCGACCTCACCGACGGTTATCGCCCCCACCGGGCACCTGTCCGCGCAGATCTCACAGGCGATGCACTCGTCGCTGTCCACGCGGGCGACGTAGTTCGACCTGGAGAGCGTGTCATAGCCCGCCAGCCGCTTCGCCTGGAAGAAACCGCAGCAGCACGGGCAGCAGTTGCATATCGTCCTCAGGGAGCCTTGCACGTTGTCGCAGACGTGCACCAGGCCTTCCTCGGTGGCGCTCCTGAGTATCTGCAGGGCCTCCTCTTTCTGTATCTGCCGCGCCATGCCCATCTCCACGATGTACCTGCCCAGGCTGCCGAAGTGCATGCAACGCTCGGTGGGCCGGTCGCAGCCCTCTCCCACGTACTTCTTTATCTGCCTGCACGGGCAGTGCCCCACTGCCATGAAGGAGGCCTCGCCGAGCTTCTCTTCCAGCGCGTCGAAGGGCAGCACCTCGGCCGCGTCCTCGAGCGACTCCGCGATGGGGATCACCCTGATGAGCGGCACGCCTCTTGCCATCTCCGCACCGAATTCCGAGTTGATGTACTTCACCCAGAGTGGTGACAGCGCGCGCTTCTCGGGGGTGTCCAGCCCGTCCAGGTAGGGAGCCTCGGCGAAGCCGACCACGCTCGGAAGCAACCGGTAGACCCGCCCGCGCCCGGGCTTCTGCTCGGTGAAGACGGTCCCTTTGCGCGCCATGCCGTCGAGCAACTCATCCAGGTGCCCGCGCTTTTCCGGCATCGCCTCCTCGCACGCCTCGAGAGTCCTGTTCTGGTAGAACTCGAGGTTCAGAGCGACCTCGGCTTCCTCGGGTGTGTGCAGGATCTTGAGTATATCGATGAGCGCCGCCGACATCGGGGCGCCGGCCAGCGCTTCGTCCAGGTGTTTCGCGAGCTTATGGTATACGTCATCAGCCATCTGGGGCCTCCTCTGCGGCGCGAGTCTCGGGCACAACTGTCACATTCGCGTAATCATTCTAATGCCGCCGCCGATCATGCGCCATGATGCGCGGGGGGTGAAAAAGCGGTGTGAAAAGTGCCTGGTACACTTTTCACCTGGATCAGCAACGAGCCTTCGACGCGCCGGAGTTCTCGGTCAACTCGGAGGCCTTAGTGCCTGATGGTGTTCTCGAGCTTCAACTTCTCCACTTTCGGCCCTTTTTCGCTGACAGGTACTTGAGCAGCAGGGCTTCGGTCAGTATGCACCGCTCCAACTCCCCGAGGTCGACGCTCTCGTTGGCGGAGTGCATCGCGCACTCGCCGTCCGCCGCGCCCCAGAGTATGATCTCGGCCTGCGGGGCGATGGTCGCAAGGTTGTTTACCAGTGGGATCGAGCCGCCCTGGCCCATCAGCACGGCTTCCTTGCCGTAGGCCTGACGCAAAGCTTTCTTCGCTGCGGTGTAGGCTACCCCGTCAGTCTTTGCCATGAACGGGGGACCGGACTGGCCCTCGGTGATGCTTACCCCGATGCCCCAGGGAGCCGATGCGCGCAGGTGCTCGGCGAGGAGCCCCCGGGCCACCTCCGCGTCCGTCCCCGGCGGCACCCTCATGCTGACGACCGCGCGCGCTGAGGGGATGATCGCGTTGGGCGCGCCCTCGACCTCAGGAGCGTCCAGTCCCAGCACCGTGACCGAAGGGCTGGCCCACAGCCTGTCCGACACAGTGCCTTCGCCGACCAGCGGGACTCCGGGAAGCACGCCCGCCGTCTCGCGGTAGGCCTCCTCCGAGAAGTCGAGCCCGTCCCACTTTCCGGCGGAGAGACCGGCGACCGCGCAGCTTCCTTTTCTGTCGTGCAGCCCGGACAGAAGCCGGATAAGCACGACCAGCGCGTCGGGGGCGGGCCCTCCGAACACGCCGCTGTGCGCGGGACCTGCCAGGGTCCTGACCTCCACCTGGCAGACCGCGAGACCGCGCAGGGTGGTGGTGAGCGTTGGCTCCCCCGTCTTCCAGTTGCCCGTATCGCCCACGATCATGACGTCCGCCTGGAACGCGTCGGGGTTGTCGAGAACGTAGGAATCGAGGTGGCTTTCGGTCTCCTCCTCACCCTCGATGACGATCTTGACGTTGAGCGGGGGCTTGCCGCCCAGCGCCTTGAGAGCGCCGGCGTGGGTGATTATCCCGGACTTGTCGTCCGCCGCGCCGCGCCCGTAGAGCCTGCCGTTCCTCTCGGCGGGCTCGAAAGCAGGCGTCCGCCAGGTGTCCTCGGGGCCCGGGGGCTGGACGTCGTAGTGGGAGTAGAGCAGGACCGTCGCCGATCTTGGCGGTCCGGATATGTCGCCGAAGACCATAGGGTTGCCATGCGGCACCTCCACCAGGCGGGCGTTGACGAAGCCGCAGGCCTTCAGTATTTCGACCACCGCCGATGCCGCCTCGCGGGCCGAGGCCTGGTTGAAGCCGGTGAGCGATACGGAGGGAATTCGCACCAGACGTTCCAGGTCGGCCCTTGACCCCGCCATCCCTTCGGAAACTCGCGAGCGCAGTTCGGCTTCGGCCATGTTTCCCCCAGTGACCTCGCTTACCTCAGGTCTCACGGCCGTATTATATGACAGATCAAGCCGGGTCCAACGCATGAATTCCACTTTCGCGGGACCTATGGCTCAGTGGCGTACGATCGCGATTATGATGTAGACGATCAGCGGGTTGATGATCATGCAGAGGACCCCCAGCGTGATGCCGGCGGCGGCCAGGCGCTTCTCACGGTCGATATCCATGATGGCGGCGATCCGCTGGAGCTGGACGTCCCCGGCCCGGTCGAAGAACCGCCTCACCCGCAAGCCGATCACGATCGCCATGACAGCGAAGAGGCCTGAGATTATGCCTCCAATGGGGGCGAAGAACATGCGGCCGGTCCCGCTCGATCCGGAGCTGACCGCCAGGGGCAGCAAGACTCCGACGAGGTAGCCGACCGCTGCTACGGCCAGTGATATCAGGGCCTGATTGAGGCTGGCGCGCCCGGGGCGCATGCGCCGGCGCCGTCGCCTCTGCCCGCCGAGGCCGCCCGGTTCATTCATGCCGCGACCTCAGTCACGCCGGGGTCAACCCTGTAACCCGAAAGGCAGCTTGGTCTTGAACTTGCAAGACGCCTGCTCGATGGCCTCCATCTCGCGCTCGCTGAGCTTGAGCGAGTTGGCCATGACGTTCTGCTCGGCCTGGCTGACCTTGGTGGCGCCTGGGATCGCGACCACTGTCTCGCCGTAGTAGTTGACCAGCCAGCTCAGCGCGATCACCGCGGCGGATACGCCGTTGGCGGCGGCGATCTCCTCCAGAGTCCCTATAAGGTCGCGGCTCTTTTCTATCTGCATGCGCATGACCATCCGCCTCCCCAGCGGGCGGCTGTCGAGCAGGGAAGGGTCCTTGTGGAACTTGCCGGTGAGGACGCCCATCTCCAGCGGCGACCAGGCGATGATGGTGACGCCTAGCTCGCGAGCCGCGTCGAGCACCCCGTTCGTCTCGATGCTCCGGTTCATCAGGCTCACCTTGACCTGGTTGGAGGCCAGCGGGAAACCACGGGCGGCCAGCGCCGCGTGGGCTCTGCGCATCCAGCTCTGGTGGAAGTTGCTGACTCCCACGGAACGGATCAGGCCCAGCTCGACCAGGTCGGCCATGGCGTCCATCTGCGCTTTGACCGACGAGAAGGCAATCGGTTGGTGGACCTGGAAGAGGCTTATGGAGTAGGGCTTTAGGCACATCCTGCGCTTGACGATCGTCTTGCCGATCGACTGCGCGGTGCGGAAGGCCGGCATCCACTTGGTGGCTACCACGACGTCATCGTCGTCGATCCCGGCCGCGGACAGGGCCTGGGCCAGGCAACGCTCCGAGCGGCCCCAGCCGTAAGCCTCGGCAGTGTCGAACCAGTTTATGCCGCCGTCGAAGGCCGTCTTGACGATGTCGTTGGTCACCTGGGATTCGAGCCCATCGTAGACGAAGCGATCGAAGCCCTTGCCCTCGGCGAACTGCCAGGTGCCGAGCCCGATCGGGGTGATCTCGATGTCGGTGCGGCCGAGGCGCCGCTTCAGGACTGCAGCCGTGTCGCTCATCATCCTGCTCCCTTCGCGAAGTATTTGTCATTAAGATGATAACGCAAGTTATGGGGGCAGACCCTTTAACTTACGTTTTCACCACTACGACAGGTTATCCGAAAATAGTGCAAGTCAAGGGGTCTTACCCCAGAACTTGAGTTACGCCTGGTGACGGCCGCGCAGGGCGCGCACCAACACGTAGGCCAGGCCGAGCACGACGAGGTACATCGCGCAAATCACGCCGAACAGCGCGAGCCCGTTGCCTCCGCCCGCCTCTCCTCTGGAGCCCGCCTGCACGTTCAAAGCCATCCGCTTCCGCGCGGTCGCGCCGTTGGCCGCGCCGCCGTTCTTCGAGCTCCGCCCGGGTTTGCCGGCCTGCGCCGGGGCCGTGCCCCGGGTGGTGGTTCCGCTCTGCGNNGTCTCGGCCGTCATCCAGACCAGGTTGGTGTCGTTGCTCCTGGAAAACCTGAAATGGCCGTCTGACTGCTGCATCCCCGTAAGGTAGTCGACGGGCGTCCTGCCCCCGGACTTCCAGTCCTCGGCGCGCGGATTCTGGCCCGCGGCGACCAGGCCCTGGACCGCCCAGGCCGTCGAGCCGACGTTGGACTCGTCCGTCTGAAAGGAGAAGCCGCCGTCGGACGCCTGGCAGAAGTGCAGGTAGGACAGCACCCGCGAAACAGTGTTGCCCTTCGCGTCCTCCCCCGCCGCGACGAGAGCCTCGAGAGCCGCGCCGGAATCGTCGGGGTCGCTCCCCGAATCAGCGGAGTACCCGTAGCCGCCGTCGATGTTCTGGCGCGCAACCAGCCATTCCCGCGCCCCCGCCGGCAGAGGCTCGGCCGCTGCGGAAAGAGCGATGACCCCCCAGCAATGGTCGTTG
>PMJJ01000095.1:27629-39445 GCA_003157385.1 Actinomycetota bacterium
TCCACCCCGGCGGACTTGATGCCCGCGACGACCCAGGCGGTCAGCTCGTCCGACGAGGACGAGCCCCGCTCCGCGAACCCGCCGTCGGACTGCTGCCTTCCCTTCAGGTAGTCCAGGCCTTTCTTCACGGAGCTCGACACACCCAGGGTCTGGGCGGTCTGCGCGAATGCCGGGGCCAGCAACCCCAGCATCAGTATGATGAGCGCGGTTGCGGCCGCTGCGGGTCGCCTGCCCATCCTCATGCCTCCACCCCACCTGGCTCGCGCGCGCCGGCACCGGCCAGCACCACGGGTTCGAAGAAAAAGCGCGTACGGTACCGCCTGAGCATCGCCACCAGCGCCGGACCGAACGCGAACGCGAAGACGAAGTTGCCGGCGGCGTGCAGCCCGTCGAACCACGCCGAGGACGCGTAAACCGCGAAGAACGACTGCGCCGTGACCGGATGCACGAACCCGAGCACGAAGTAAACGTTCATGATCCAGCCGAAAAGGAATCCCCATGCCGCGCAGTATATCGCCAGGCGCCAGCGGCCCTCCAGCAGCGACCTCGGGCCCAGCAGGCCGGCGACGAACCCCGCCAGGCCCCACGCAAGCATCTGCCATATCGTCCACGGCCCCTGGCCGAAGAAGATGTTGGAGACCAGCGCGGTGGTGGCTCCTACCATGAAGCCGGAGAGCGGCCCGAACACGTAGCCCGTGACTATGATGATGAAGGTCGAGGGCTTCACGTTGGGTATGGCGGCGAAGAGGCACCTGCCTGCGACCGAGAGCGCGGCCAGGCTGCCGAGGATGGCGATGAGCTTCGCATCGCTCCGCTTCTCCTCGAAGCGCAGGTAGTAGTAGACGATGATGAGCACCGCGACGAGAGCGCTCATCAGCGCCAGGTTGGTCAGCCCGGGGACACCGAAGATCTCCCCGATGACCCACACGGCTATCGCGCACACCAGCGCGGCCAGGGCGACCGTCGACTTCTTCATGACATCGCCTCCAGCGCGCTGGAGGCCTCACTCCTGGTGACCACGCCGTCGGCGACCCCCCGGAAGCACTTGTTGTACTGGGTGGTGAAGAAGAGCGAGTCGGTCAGCACGGCGTGCTTGTCGCCATCGGCGAGTATCCGCCCGCTGCCCATCAGCAGGACCCGCTGGCAGCACTCGGCCGCGAACTCGAGGTCGTGCGTGACCAGGATCACGGTGTTGCCCAGGGCGTTGTACTCCCTGAGATAGGCCGCCAGCCTGTCCTTGGTCGCATGGTCGATTCCCCGCGTCGGCTCGTCCAGCACCAGGACGGGAGGCTTGTGGACCAGCACGGAAGCCAGCGCCACGCGCTCGCGCTCGCCGCAGGAGAGGTCCTGCGGGTCCGAGTCCCTGAAGGGAGCGATCTGCAGCAGCTCGAGGGTCTCCTCTATCATCCGCTCTCGTTCCGCGGCGGGAGCACCGACAGCCGCCAGCGTGGCCGCGAGCTCCGAGACGACGGTGTCGGCGACGAGCTGGTTGTTGGGGTTCTGTCCCAACATCCCGCAGCCTGCCGCGAGCGACGCGACCTCGGCGTCCTTTATGTCCGCGCCCCGCACCAGCACCTTGCCCTTGCTCGGCCGCAGCAGCCCGTTGAAGTGCCGCACCAGCGTGGTCTTGCCCGAGCCGTTCTCCCCGATCACCGCGACGAACTCGCCCTGGGCGATCGACAGGTCCACACCGCGCAAGGCCTCGGTGCCGTCGTCGTAGACATGCCAGAGGTCGCGGGTCTCGATGCAACAAATGGGGCAAGACCCCTTGTTCTGCATTTTTCGCTTCTGCCTTTGATCCATCGTTCCGACGACATCATTGCGTCGGCTTGCCCCAAGCCGGGCCTCGGCTTCGCGGGGGCAAGACCCCCGCGAAGCCAGATCGTCAGGCCTGTCCGGAGCAACACTTATACTTCTTGACGCTGACCTTCCGTGCAAAGCCGGTGGGACACCGGCGTCACCGGTGCCTTTTCTTGCTGCGAGCGCCGCGACCCTGGCCCTCCCCTGCTTCACGGTCAGGGGAACCCCGTTCTCCGAGCCCGCCAGGAACAGTCTCGTCACCGGCGGCAGCGGCGCCCAGTCGTGCCCCCTGGACCAGCGCGCCATCTCCTCCGGGCTGCCCGCGAAGACCGCACGTCCGCCGTCGAGCACCACCACCCTGTCGGCGAAGTGAAAGCAGCGCTCGACGCGGTGCTCGGCCAGCACCACCACCAGCCCCAGCTCGTCGTTGAGCGACTTTACCTGCGAGAGGAAATCCTCCGCGCTTATCGGGTCGAGCTGGCTGGTGGGCTCATCCAGGACCAGCACGCTCGGGTGCATCGCCAGCACCGAGGCCAGGGCCACCTTCTGCTTCTGCCCGCCCGAGAGCTCGGAGATCCTCTTATCCCGTAGCTGGCTGAGCCGCAGGGAAGCCATGACCTCCTCGACGCGCTTGCGCATCTGCAGCCTCTCAAGGCCGATGTTCTCCAGCCCGAAGGCGATCTCCGAGACAGGGCTGTCGGTCACCATCTGGTTCTCGGGGTCCTGGAACACCATGCCCACGGTCCGGGCGAGGTCTCTCACTTCTGTGGTGGCGGTATCTACGCCCGCGACTCGCACGCTGCCGCCGATCCTGCCGCCGTAGAAGTGCGGCACCAGCCCGTTGAGGGCGCGGCAGAGCGTCGACTTGCCCGAGCCCGAGGCGCCCACCAGCAGCACGAACTCGCCCGGCGTAAGGCTCATCGATACGTCCCGCAGAGCGGGCTCCCGGCGGCCGGGGTATGTGTAGCTCAGGCCCTCAATCTCAACCAGTTCGATCTCTTCCACACCTCCGATAGGACCATCATGCCCATCGCCAGCACCAGCGGCGCCAGCATCAACAACACCGCCGGCGCGCCGTAGCGCATCGAGAGCACCGGGTAATACTTGAACGAGAGGACGCCGGCCGCCACGCCGGCGATTCCGACGGCCGCGATGACCGCAGCAACGGCAAACGCCGCCGCGTCGAGCAATCCGAACCGCCGTTCCTCGTAGCGGCTGCGCCTGCCCGAGCCGTAACCGCGCGACTCCATCGCCTCCGCCAGTCCGATGGCCCGGTCGAGCGAGGTGGACATCGACCTCTTCACCAGCGGCAGCCTGCTCTTGAGCACCGCCCACTTGCTCCCTTTATCGAGCGCGATACCCCTGGAGCGCTGCGCGTCCAGAAGCTCGGACGCATCCCGTACGGTGGTGGGGACCATCCGCAGGGTCAGTGCGCTAAGCAGCGCCGAGGACGAGCCGCGCCCGCGCATCAGGCCCAGCACGCTGTCGGGATCGACGGCAAGCGTCACCAGCGCGAAGACCCATATCACCGCGGCGAGCCGAAGCGCCATCCCCGCGCCGTAAGCCACCGCTTCGGCCGTGATGATCAGATGCCCCAGGACCGGCACGCTGGGGCCCCTCCATATCACTGTCGAGCCGTAGCGGGAGACCAGCGGGTTGATGATCAGCGTCATCACACCCACGACCGCGCAGATCTTCCACCAGGAGAGCCACTCGCGGAACACGCCCGCCGAGGCGGCGAGCATGGCGGTCGCCGCTATAACGGCAACCTGGAACAACGGGTTGTCGGTGATGAGCGAGACCAGCACCAGGGAGAGCGCCAGCGTCAGCACGGTGGCGGGATGCAGCGCCTGCAGCATGCACTTCTTCT
The DNA here is from genome assembly GCA_003157385.1 of Actinomycetota bacterium. GTDB lineage: Bacteria > Actinomycetota > Geothermincolia > Fen-727 > Anoxymicrobiaceae > FEN-680. The sequence continues at coordinate 31,300 of PMJJ01000095.1, forward strand.
TGCGGAATGCCGGTATCATGGCCTCACCTCGGCAGGGACAGGAGTTGCCCGCCCGCCTCGACAGCGACCCCGAAGCGGCCGTCCATCCCTCCGCCGGCCGTCAGGAGCCTGCTGGCCCGGGACACACCTTCACTGTTCGCGCACAGCACCAGCCAGACCGGCGAGGCATCGCCGATCCCCGAACCGGTGCTCACTATCGTCGCCGAAAGTCCGGCGCTGTCGGGTGCCGGCTTGCCCGAGCCGTCCAGCGCGACAAGCCTGCCGCCGTCCAGCGCCACGAACGCGCCGCTCCTCGAGCCGGCTTTGAGAAGGTCCGTCACCCACGGCGTTCCCTGAGCCTGGGCCGTCGTGAGAAAGGCGATGGCCGGAACGCGGCCCCTGGCGAAGCCGGCGACGTCGGAGGAGTAGGCGACCGACGCGCCACTCCTGCCGAGGTACGCGCCCGCTTCCCTGGCCGGACCCTCCATCCCCTTCCCGTACACCACGAGGCTCGTTCTCTTCCCCTCTGCCGCGCCCCTGGTGAACGGCATCGGGTAGGCGCCCACCACGGCGGAAGCCATGCTGTCCCGGCTCCAGGGATGATAGTCCCACCAGATGTTGTCGCCGGGCTTCACCTGGTAGGAGACCGCGCCGCTTCCGGCGAGGATGCCGTTCACGTAGTAGAACCAGTCACTGGTCCGCCCGCCGCCGCTTTGAGAAGAAAGGCCTTCGATGGACGCCACGAACCCGCCCCCGTACTCGGTGCGCACGTCGGCGACGCCCTTGAGGACATCCATCGCGGACTGCCCCGACTTCACCGGCACACTGGCGTCCTTCATCGGCTTGCCGAAGTCCCTGGTGATCCTGACGCGCGCTTTCCCCGATGTCCCGGCCTTGCTCCAGGGCATCAACGTACAGCCGCGCAGTCCCACGAAGACCAGGCCGGCGACGGCCAGCAAGAACGCTGCGCCTATGAGGGCCTTCTTACTCCTCGCCTGCATCTATTTTCCCCTGTCGACGCACCACGGTGTCAGGTACCACGGTGCATTATTCTCTTATTACGGCGCGCCCGGCAGCCCCAGCGAGTCCCCGCCTTCCGTGTAGGGCCCCGAGCTGAAGTACATGGGCCTCTCGACCACCACGGGGTCCTTGCAGGTGACGGTAGCCGACACGTCCCGGTCCGGCCCGACGGCGTCGTTCACGAAAACGGTCTGCCTGGAGCTCGCGGCGACCTTCACCGTGGAGACCTTGGACTCGTGCGAGCCGTCCGGCTTCGTCATGAAGTAGCAGATGGTGGCGTCCTCCGCCCCCGCGTTGAGGTTGGCGATGCACAGGAACGTCTGGTAGCCGGCCCGCGTGCATCCTTCCGCGAACTCCCACTTGTACGCCGCATACTCGGCGCCCATCGAGTCGTGCCCGCCCTTCCAGAGGACTCCGCTGGCGCCCGCCGGCATGTACTGGAAGTACATCGGCCGCTCGGCCACCACCGGCTCGTCGGAGGTCACGGCCACCGCGATGTCCTTGCCCACGCCCACCGCAGCGTTGACGTCGACCGTCACCCTGGTGTTCGCCTTGATCGACTTCTTCTCGGTCTTGATGGCGCCGCCCGCTCCCAGGTACTGGATCGTGGCGGTGGCGTCCCGGCTGCCCGGGTCCATCAGGCATAGATACTCCTGGAAGTTGGACCTCGTGGTGCCCTCGGCGAAGTACCATCCCGTGCTCGCCTCGGCGGTGCCGGTCGAGTCGTGGACGCCCGAGGGCCTCGAGCCCATGATCGGGTTGGGCGTCGTGAAGTACATCACCCTCTCGCCCACGATCGGCTGGTTGGAGGTCAGCGCGATGCTGACGTCCTTGTCGGCGCCGGCGCTCTTGTTCACGTCCACGGTCTCGCGGCTGTTGGACGGGATCGTCACGTTCTGTTGGGCCGGCGGCGTGCCGTCGGCGAACAGGTAGGTGACAACCACCTTCGCCTGCGTGCTCTGGGGGTTCTCCAGGGCCAGCCACGTCTGGAAACCCGAGCGGGTCGTCCCCTCAGCGTAGAGGAACCTCCTGGCGGGATCGGTCACTCCCATCACCTGNNCTGCCAGGGGAGAGCGCTACGTCCTGCTTCTTAGTGCCGCCTCCGCTGATCATGTAATCGATGGAGGCGTTGACCCTGGCGGCGGTCGGGTTCTCCAGTGAGATCCACTCCTGATAACCGCTGCGCGTGGTCCCCTCCGCGAAGTAATAATCGCCGCTCGGCAGTGAGCCCGTGCCGAAGGTGATCATCTTGCCGTCGCCGATGCTCAGCAGCCCGTACGGCGTTGGCACCGGTGAGCTCCCGCCCTCCGTGCTGTGCCAGACGGTGCTGCCGTTGCCAGCGTTGACTACCCAGGTGTCAGTAGCCGTGGGCGGGAAGGCTTCCTCGGAATTGCCGACCGCAACTTTGTCTCCTGCGATGCATACGTCCATGGTGTAGCCGCCCATTCCCGAGCGGGACCATAGCTTGACCGGGCTCTTTCCTGTCGTGGTGTCGGCGGCCAAGGCGGTCAGGTAGTTGGTGCCTGGCGAGGGCCACGCGGCCGGCTGCTGGTTTGCAATCACGATTAGACCGTCCCTGACCGCTGGCGCTCCGTCCGACCCGAAGGTGGACATCTGCCACGCCGCTTTGCCGGTCGCCTTGGCGAGACAGTAGAGGTGGCAGTTGGGGACGCCTGTCTTCTCGGGTGGTATGTCAGTGAAGTAGATGAAGTCGGTGAAGTAGATGTAGGCCCCAAAGACTGTGACCGTGCCGGACATGTCCAGCTTGCCGTCGGTCACGTAGTAGCCGTGCGTGCCCCAGGTGCTGACAGGCTTGCCGGTGGACTCGTCCAGACACCAAACCTTGCCGTTCTTGGGTGAGCCGTAAGCCTGCCCCTGTCCGACAAAAACGCGGCCTGAGTCGATGCATGCGCTGGACATGGCCGTGCACCCAGCGTCACAGGCGAATTTCCACAACAGTTTGCCCTGCTGTGTGACGTCCAGGCAGTAATAGCTGCCGCCACCCGAGCCGTCGCCGTAGTCACCGATGATAAGACGGTTTCCATCCACTACGGGTGAGCTGTTGACGATGTTCGAGCTCGGCAGATAGGCGCTCAGGTCCGTCGTCCAGAGCAGTTTGCCACTCGTCCCGTCCAGCGCCTGCACCTTCGAGCCCGAGCCGATGTAGACGATCCCCCCCACGACGGCGGGCGACGACCAGCTCTCGAACGATGACACCGTGGCCACGGTGGTGTGCCAGAGGGCCTTGCCGCTCTTGAGGTCATAGCAGTATACCGCGCTTGACGACCCCGACATGCCGGTGTACACATACGCCTTGCATCCGGATATCACCGGCTGGCTACAGGACATGGCGTCTATGTTGTCGGTCCTACGGGCGACCCTGTTCGTGACCGGCAGGTCCACGTTCATGGCCCCGGTGTGGGTGGCGTCCTTCTGGTACTGGCTCCACTCGTCGGCCCCCTGGGCCGCGGCCACGGCCGGCGTCATTACGACCACCAGCAGCGCGAGCGCCGCCACCAAGATCAGCATCTTCTTCATCTCCGTTTGCTCCCCTCAATCCGATTTGTTCGACTCTCTCGGGCTGCCGGTCTCCTCCTCGCGAACCCCTCCGGCGGCACCTCCTCGATCTGAAACCGCAGCCCTGTCGCCGACGTCATGGCATAAAGAAAACCGCCCCTCGTCTCAAAAGGGCGGCATGCCGGCAGTCGACCCGTTCATTCCCATTCGCGAAGACGTCCAGGGTATCCGCCCAGGCAGGTCTCCTGGCTTGGTTCATCGTGCCCCGCCCTTCCCGGCTTTCGCCAGTGGTACATGCGGGTCACTCCCCATCACAGTGGCGCGTCCGCGCCGGATTCTCACCGGCTTCCCTATAAAGGCCGAATGCCACCTGGTCGGCTTGTTATTCAATTGATAGATATTCTAGGTGCCACATTCGAGGCAAGTCAACCGGTATGGCGCTCACGGCGCCTGACCGTAACAGTCGCTGATTCTTGACTGCCGGCGCCGATTGGAACAACCTTTGTCATTACAGAGGTAACAATGGAGAAGTCCATGACCGAGAAGACCATGTTCGCGCCGGCGGAGCGGGCGACGACCGAGAGGCTCGCCGAGGAACGCCGCACCGTGCTGGAACAACCCAACGTGCTGGAGATGCTGGACGCGTCCCCCAACATCGCGGGTGTGCTTAACCCGGAGAGGCAGTTCATCCTGGTCAACCAGGCGCTGCTCGAACTGTTGGGCCTCTCCGTGGCCGATGAGGTTATTGGAGAGCGGCCGGGCGAAGCCATCGGGTGCGTGCATGCTCATGATCTCGAGGGCGGGTGCGGGACCTCCGAGTGCTGCCGCTACTGCGGGGCGGTTCAGGCGATAGTGCAAAGCCAGAAGACGCGTGCTCCCGCGACGCGCGATTGTGAGCTCATGCTGGATGCCGGGGACGATCCCGTGGCCGTCGACCTGCGCGTTACGGCGTCTCCGGCGACCCTCGGCGACACCGACTGCACCGTGCTGACCATCGCTGACGTCGGCGCCGAGAAGCGCCGCCAGGCCCTCGAGCAGGTATTCTTCCACGACGTGATCAACACCGCGACGACCCTCTACATGGTGCTGGACGGACTGGAGGAAGGCGAGCTCGACATCGACGAGGAGCTCCCGGTGCTCAAGAGCCTGGGCGTGGCGCTGATCGACGACGTGATGGCGCAGAGAGACCTGGCGGCGGCCGAGCGAGGCGAGCTGCATCCCAGGGTCGAGGATCTGGACGGCCGCGAGGTGCTGCAGACAGTTGTCAGCCAACTCAAGGGACGGCACATCACCGAGGGACGCAGCGTCCAGCTCGAGGGTGACGGGAGCGTTCCGATGAGGAGTGACCGGCGCCTGCTCCGCCGCCTGCTGTTCAACATGCTCAAGAACGCCGTCGAGGCCGTGCCGCCGGGCACGACCATCCGCGCCGGGGTCGAGGCGGATGGCGGCGAGGTCCGTTTCTGGGCCTGGAACCCCACGGGCATGGCGCGGGGCGCCGAGCTCCACGTCTTCGAGCGCTCGTTCTCGACCAAGGGAGAAGGGCACGGCCTGGGAACCTACAGCATGAAGCTGCTGGGCGAGAGATATCTGAAGGGGAAGGTGTCCTTCGAGACCTCCGAGGACGCCGGCACCACCTTCGAGGCCCGCTTTCCGCGGGACCTGCAGGGCGGCTGAACGGCTAGCACACTGCGGCGACATTTCACATACTGGAAACAGATCCGAAACGGATCCGCAAAACCACCAGTGTAGACTTATACCCTGTTCGTTTTGCGACACGGCGATTGTATACTTGGTCTTCGTGGCTTCGACCCCTAGTGGGAGATGAGCATGTCCAGCTGGATACCATGGGCTGCCGCGGGCGTCTGTGTTGCGGCACTGGTGGTCGTCGCGGTGTACGCGCGCCTCGCGCTCTCGGCCGAACGTGGGAGCGATCGGATGCGCATGATATCCGACGCCATCCGCGGGGGCGCGATGACCTTCATCAAGCGCGAGTACCGTTACGTCGCGGTGTTCGCCGCGTTGATGGTCGTGCTCATCGCGGTTGCGCTGCGGTCGCAGAACGGCTGGATGACCGCGCTCTGCTACATCCTCGGCACGCTTTTCTCGCTGGGGGCTGGCTTCCTGGGGTTGTACGTCTCCACCCGGGTCAACGACAGGACCGCCCAGGCCGCGAGCAGAGGGCCCGGCGCCGCTCTCAAGGTGGCTTTCCACAGCGGGGCGGTCATGGGACTCGCGGTCGCGGGCCTCGGCCTGCTGGGCCTCACCATCTGCTACCTGATCTTTGAAGTCGGGCTCGGGCTCTACAACGCCGCTTCCATCATCCTCGGCTTCTCCCTGGGCGCCTCCAGCGTGGCGCTGTTCGCCCGCGTCGGCGGCGGCATCTTCACCAAGGCCACGGACGTCGGAAGCCAGCTGGTGTCCTCGTCCGGCGAGGAGCTCCCTGCGGACGAGCTGAAGAACCCGTCGATGGTGGCGGAGAACGTAGGGGACAACGTCGGAGAGGTCGCGGGCATGGGCGCCGACCTGTATGAGTCCTTCGTCGCGGCGATAGTCGCGCCGATCGCGATTGCCGCATCCGGGGTCATCTTTCAGAAGCTGGGCTCGCGGGGCCTGGTGCTGCCGCTGGCGATCGCGGCCGCGGGGATAGTCGCGAGCGTCCTGGGGACGCTTTTCGTTCGCACAAAAGAAGGAGCGGACGGGCGCGCGGTGCAGCGCGCGCTGACCCTGCCCACCTATGGGGCCGCGGCACTTTCGACCGTTGCCTCGTTCTTCCTGGTCTGGGGGATCATCGGCTGGAAGAACATCGGGATGTTCTGGCCGCTTCTGATGGGCGTGCTTGCGGGCTGCGTCATCGCAATGACGAGCGAGTACTTCACCTCGGCGCACTACAAGCCCGTCGAGCGCGTCGCGGAGAGCGCGGGACTGGGCCCCGCCATAGCGATCATCCGCGGGCTGTCCTTCGGGATGCTTTCGGTGATCGCGCCTGTGGTGGTCGTGGTCATCGCCATAGCGATATCGTTCTTTACCGGCAACCGGGTCATCCATGCCGGGGGCGGCATCTACGCCATAGGCCTCGCGGCGCTGGGCATGCTCTCGACCACCGGCATGATAGTATCGGTGGACGCCGCCGGGCCTGTGGGCGACAACGCCTTTGCCATCGCGGAGCTCTCGGGGCTGGACACCGAAGCGGTGGAGGTCACGTCGAACCTGAACGCGGTCGGCAACACGACATCAGCCATCGCCAAAGGCTTCGCCATCGGGTCGGCCGCGCTCGCGGCGCTGGCGCTTTTTGCGGCTTACGCCCAGGCGACCGGGTTCACCAAGGCTGACGTGACGGGAGACTACAAGTTCCTGGTGGGCCTTTTCCTGGGGGCGCTGGTCCCCTTTGTCTTCAGCGGGCTGGCCCTCAACGCCGTGGTGCGCGCGGCCAGCGCGCTGCTCGAGGAAGTGAAGAGACAGTTCCGTGAGATCCCGGGGCTGCGGGCCGGCGAGAAAGGCGTCGAGGCTGACCATGCGCGCTGCGTCGACGTCACCACCAGGGTGGCCGTCTACGAGATGCTGGTGCCGGGGGCACTGGCGATCGTCGCTCCCCTGCTGGTCGGGGTGCTGCTGGGCAGCGGATCGCTCGCCGGGTTCCTGGCCGGGGCCGTTGCCACCGGGTTCATCCTGGCGACGATGATGTCGAACACCGGAGGGTCCTGGGCCAACGCCAGGAAGCTGATCGAGGGCGGGGCGCTGGGCGGCAAGGGATCCCGGGCCCATGCCGGGGCTCTGATCGCGGACACTGTCGGCGACCCGCTCAAGGACACCAGCGGTCCCTCGATCAACATCCTCATAAAAGTGATGGCGATAGTCTCGCTGATCTTCGTCCCGCTTTTCATGAAGTGAAACGCATATGGTTCCGCGCAGTTAATCAACACCGACTTCGGCGAGCGCGTGGTGCGCGCGGCAGCCGGTGCCCTCTAAGAGGACTCGCTGCGCCGCCCCGTCATCCGGGCTCCTGCGAGACCCTCGGTTGCCCCCGCGGCAGGAGACCCAGCGTTGACAAGGAAGAGGAACAACTGTTGACTACAGAAAGCAACCGCTTCAACCGAGGCGGTTTCTTACGGGTTGGGCTGATGAGGGCTACATGAACGACACTGCCATACTTGTTGAAGGCCTCAAGAAAAACTTTGGGGAGCTCCAGGCTCTCAAGGGCATTGATTTCGAGGTCCCTGTACGCACCGTCTTCGGACTGCTCGGCCCCAACGGCGCGGGCAAGACCACCGCGGTGCGCATCCTGAGCACGATACTGAGGCCGGACGGCGGGCATGCCGAGGTGATGGGTTACGACGTCGTGCGGCAACCCGACGACGTCCGCTACCGCATAGGGCTCGCCGGGCAGAGCGCCGCCGTCGATGCCAGCCTCACCGGGCGGGAGAACCTGGTGCTCATCGGCCACCTGGCGCAACTGCCCAGCCGGGTCATCGCCCCGCGGGCGGACGAGTTGCTGGAACGTTTCTTCCTCACCGATGCGGCAAACAGGCCACTTCGCACCTATTCGGGCGGTATGCGCCGTCGCCTGGACGTGGCCGCGGCGCTGGTCGCGCGGCCTCCGGTCCTGTTCCTGGATGAGCCGACCACGGGGCTC
>PMJJ01000067.1:0-37501 GCA_003157385.1 Actinomycetota bacterium
GCGTCACCCTCGAGCCCCTGTCCTGTCACGAACAGGCAGCACTCCACGTTGTGTTTCTTCTCACCGGTGAACTCGGATATGTTGACCGAGATCACTTTCCCCCTGGTGCCCATCTCACTCCTCCCGCGGGACTCGCGGCGCGCCCGGCCTGGCCTGGTAGGTGCCGGACTTGCCGCCCGACTTGTAAAGCAGGCGCAGGGACGCCACCTCGACGCCCCGCTCGACCGCCTTGCACATGTCGTAGATGGTCAAGGCCGCCGTCGCGACCGCGGTGAGGGCCTCCATCTCGGCCCCGGTCCTGTCGGTTACCACGACGGTGGAGGTGACCCTGACAGCGCCTTCCTCTTCATCGATATCGAATTCGACAGAGACGGAGTCAATCCTCAGTGGATGTGTCAGCGGGATGAGCTCGGGGGTCTTCTTGGCGGCGGAGATGCCGGCAATGCGCGCGGTGGAGAAGACATCCCCCTTGGGCAGCCCTCCCGCCGCGACCAGCTCGAGCGTGGAGCGGCTCATCCTTATCAGGGCCTCGGCCCTGGCCTCGCGGCGTGTGACGCCCTTTTCCCCGACGTCGACCATGCGCGCGTGGCCGTGCTCGTCCAGGTGTGAGAGGCCCCCCTCGCCGACGCCGCCGTCCCCGGTCACCCTACCCCCCGATCCTCGACATGTGGTCGCCAGCCCGGAGCCCGCTGGCCTTGGGCTTGTTGTCTCCGCCCTCCAGGCGCTTCCGCTCGAGCTCGCCCTCTATTATCTCACGAAGGCGCTCGACGCCTGCGCCGTCGCGGATCTCCGCCTTCACGGGATAGGCGTTGCTGTCGAACAGACAGGTGCGCATCCGGCCGTCGGCCGTTATCCGCAGCCTGTTGCAGGAGGGGCAGAAGTGGCACGAGACCGGCGATATCAGCCCTATCGTGCCGGCGGACCCGTTCAGCTTGAAGTAGGTCGCGGGGCCCCAGCCCTCGGGAGACTCGACCTCCTCGATCTTGCCCGCTTCCGCGAGCCGCGCCTTGATGACTTCACCGGGCACGTACCACTTGCCAGGGTCGTCGAAGTAAGGCATGTACTCGATGAACCGCACGTGCACCGGGCGCTCCCGCGCCAGCTCCGCGAACGGCAGCGGGTCGTCGTTCACTCCCTTGAGCACCACCACGTTGATCTTGACCGGCTCCAGGCCGGCCTCGATGGCGGCGTCCAGGCCGGCCAAGGCCTGCGACAGGTCGCCGATCCTGGTGATGTTGCGATAGACCTCGGGGTCGAGAGTGTCCAGGCTGATGTTGACCCGCGAGAGCCCGGCCTCCTTGAGCTCGGACGCGTAGCGCGCCAGCAGCAGGCCGTTGGTGGTGAGAGAGATCTTGAGCTTGGGCTCTATGCCGCTCAGCATGCGGATGAAGTCTACCGAACCCTTGCGCACGAGCGGCTCCCCGCCGGTTATCCTGACGCGCCTGATGCCCGCCTCCGCCGCGGCCCGCGTGAACAGCTCGAGCTCCTCGTAGGTGAGTATGTCCTGGTGCGAGAGGCTCTTCACCCCTTCGGCCGGCATGCAGTATATGCAGCGCAGGTTGCACCTGTCGGTGATCGATATCCGCAGGTAATCTATGGTGGGCACAGCGCCCTGCTCGTCTTTCTCTTGCTCTTCGCTCATCGTCTCACCTTGATGCAAGTTTTGGGGTCAGACCCTTTAACTTGCGTTTTTTCCGCCTTCACTTCAAGTCTATTATCTTTCCCGACTCGGACAGGTCGTATCCGCCCAGTGCCTCGACCTGCTCGCGATAGCGCGGGTCCTTCAAGGCCGAAGTGAGCGCCTCGAACCCCCGGGTCACGCTGAACGACCCCAGCACCAGCAGGTCGTACCTCTCGCGAGCCACCGGCACGAAATCGAGCCCCAGCGCGCGCGCGGCGGCGAGCACGCCGAGGCCGGCGTCCGCGCTCCCACCCTTCACGGCGGCGGCAACGGCGGTGTGCGTGAACATCTCGCGCTCGTAGCCGGTCACCTCGCCCGGGTCCACCCCCAGCCTGCCCAGCTCGTAATCGAGCAGCAGCCTGGTCCCCGAACCCTTCTGCCGGTTGACGAAGGTCACGTCTTTGCGCGCCAGGTCGGCGGCGCCCTCGATCCCCGCGGGGTTGCCGGGGGCCACCATCAGTCCCTGCTCGCGCCAGCCCAGGTGCACCAGCAGGACTTCATCGGGCGAGAGCCGCTCGAGGATGTACGGCACGTTGAAGTCGCCGGTCTCCGGGTCGAGCAGGTGCGTCCCGGCGATGTGCGCCTGGCCCTCTTTGATCGCGATTATCCCGCCCATGCTGCCGACGTTGGCGGACGCCAGTGACAGCGACGGGTCCTCTTCCCTGATGCGCGTCGACAGGAGATCGAGCGAGACGTCGTGGCTGCCGATGGCGAGGATGGTCCCCTCGACGTCCACGTCCCTCTCGCTCAGCAGCACCGTCACGTCGGCCCAGCGCGAGACGCCCTCGACCGCCGCCGGCACCTTCACCACGCCGTCGGACCTCACCAGCGCCATCGAGACGCCCGAGCCCCTCGGCAGCGGGACGGCCACGATCACGTCGTTGACCTTTCCGACCTTCACCTGCACGAACTCGTCCATCCCGGGGGCGGAGAATATCTTCCGCGCGAGCCTGGCCTGCATCTTCGGGCCCCCGTGCGGCGCCGCTCCCGAGAGAGCCGCGATCATCGGCTCCATGAACTCCTGCGCCCCCCGGAAGTTCGCCACGGGGAATCCCGGCAGCCCGATGACCGGCTTGCCGCGCGCCGCGCCCAGGACCACCGGCTTGCCCGGCCGCATCGCCACGCCGTGCACGGCCACCCGTCCGAGCTCATCGATTATCGAGCGGGTGAAGTCCTCGCGCCCGGCTGACGTACCGGCGTTGACGACCACCAGGTCAGCCGCGTCGAGCGCCTCGCCCACCGTCTTCAGTATCAGGTCGCGGTCGTCGGGGATCAGGTCCATCCGCTTGACCCGCGCGCCCAACTCGTGCGCGAAAGCGGCCAGGACACGCGAGTTGCTCTCCATGATCTTTCCGTCCACCAGCAGCGCCGGGTCTTCGACCAGCTCGGTGCCGGTCGGCACGATGGCGACGACCGGCCGCCTGTGGACGCTCAACTCCCTGTGCCCCGCGTTCAGCAGGGCCCCGATGTCGACAGGCCTCACCCGGTGGCCGGNNGCCCGGCTCGACCTCGTTGAGGTCCTCGACCATTATGACCGCGTCGAAGCCCGGAGGGACCGGCTCGCCGGTGTCTATCAGCTCGACGTCCTTGCCCAGGACCAGCTTCACCGGGCTGGTCTCGCTCGCCCCGTAGGTCTTCTCGGCGCTCACCGCCACCCCGTCCATCGCGGACGAGTGGAAGGGCGGGGACGAGACGCGCGCGAACACGGCCTTCGATGCGACGCGCCCCAGCGCTTCGCTGGTCGGCACCGTCTCCGCCGGCAGCGGCAGCACTACCCCTTCGTCGCGGCACAGAGCGAGCCAGCGGTCCATCGCCTCATCGAGCGGCGTGTTCTCCAGGTAGATGTTTCTGTCCATGGCTATTCCATCATCTCTACGACCACGCGCTGACCCTGCTCCAGGCCCTCCACGCCTTCTCCCACCCGGACGTGGCCCTGCGCGCGCACCAGCGTTCCTATTAGGTTCGGCTTGCCCAGGATCGGCGACGCCAGGTAGCCATCCTCGGTCTCCTCGAGCGCGACCGGGACCAGCTCGAGCCGCCCGGGAGACGAAGCGACCGAGCGCTCCATGACGGCCTCGACGGTCCGGGGCGCGAACGAGGCGGGGCCCGGGGTCTCGCCCCGAAGCTTCATCAGCGCCGGGCTCAGCACTTCGCGGAACACCGCCAGTGCCGAGGCGGGATTTCCCGGCAGCCCCAGCGCCAGCTTCCCTTTGCAAACCGCGATGAGCGTCGGCTTGCCCGGCTTGAAGTAGATGCCGTGGGCAAGCACGCCCGGCTTGCCCAGCGCGTTCAGCACGTCCAGCGTCATGTCCCGCACCCCGGCGGAGCTCCCTCCGCTGATCAGCAGGACGTCTGCGCCCGCCAGCGCCGTGCGGGCCGCGCCCAGCAGGCCGTCGAAGTCGTCGGCGATGATGCCGCACTCCCTGGCCTCGCACCCTGCCCGGACGACCGAAGCCGCCAGGGCGATCGAGTTTATATCGCGGACCTGGCCCGCCCGGGGCCTGGTCTGCGGCGGCACCACCTCATCACCGCTGGAGAGGATCGCGACCACCGGGCGCCTGTAGACGCCGACCTCTGTCAGGCCGACGCCCGCGAGCGCGCCGAGCTGCGCAGGTCCCAGGGCCTGTCCTTTCTTCAACAGCAGGCTGCCGACCGCCACGTCCTCGTCGCGGCCGATGGTGTTCTCGCCGGGAGCCACGCCCTTGACCACTTCGACCGTGCTGCCCGAGGTCTCGGTGTTCTCGACCATCACCACCGCGTCGGCGCCATCCGGCATGACCCCGCCGGTGGAGATGCGCAACGCCTGCCCCGCGCCGACCGGCACGTCGCTGGCGCAGCCCATCATGACCTCGCCCACGAGCTCCAGGTACGCGGGAGAGCCCTCACTCGCCCCGAAGGTGTCCGCCGCCCGCACGGCGTAGCCGTCCATGCTCGAGCGGTCGAAGCCCGGCAGTTCCTCCGGCGAGGAGACGTCGCAGGCCGCCACGCGCCCGAGGGCTTCCTCTATGCTCTTGTCCTCGACATCGCCCACCGGGCCGGGCACGCTCTCCAGCAGCATCCGGACCGCCTCGGGCAGGTGTATGAGTCTCAGAAAATCAGTAGCCAAATCGCCTTTATCCCCTGTCTTATCTGTCATACATATTGTACTTCGCGGCCGCCGCCGACCCTATGACATCGAGCAACGGACTCTGTCCTTCAATCATGCAAGACTTCCGCTTGTCGCGACCCATCGTCAAATAAGCCTGCTATTCTGCTTCGCCGAAGACCACCAGGGCCGTGGCCTTGAATCTCACACCGATCTCGGCACCTCCGGCTATCTCCAGCTCGTCGAGCGACCGGGTGGTGATGGCGGCCACCAGCGGGAAGGGGCATGCCACGGTCACCCTCGCGACGGGTCCTCGAGCCTCCACGTCCGTGACCTTGCCGGTGAAGGAGTTCATGCTGCTGGTCGGCCTGTCCACCTCGTCGGCGGGGACCAGCGTGACGTCCTCGGGCCGGATGCCCACCTTCACCTTCTCACCACAGTCGATCTCCGCGACGGCGAACAGCCCGCGGCCCTGCACCGACACCCTCGCCAGGCCCTCCTCGCACGCCTCGACCAGGCCTTCGTAGAGGTTGCTCATGCCCACGAACCGCGCCACGAACTCCGTGGCGGGCCTGTAGAATATCTCTCGCGCGCCGCCCTCCTGAGCTATGGAACCGTCGTGGAGGACCAGGATCCGGTCGCCCATGCGGGACGCCTCGTCCTGGTCGTGGGTCACGAACACGGCGGTCATGCCCCTGTCGCGCAGGATGTCGCGCGTCTCCTCCTGCAGCGTGTGGCGGGTCGGCGCGTCCAGGTTGGCGAAAGGCTCATCGAGGAGCAGCACTTCGGGCTCTATCACCAGCGCCCGGGCCACCGCGACGCGCTGGGCCTCGCCCCCGGAGAGAGACTGGACGTACGCCCCGGAGCGGTCGCCCAGCCCCACCCCAGCGAGCATGTTGGCGACGCGACCCGCGCGCTCTTCCGCGGCCACCTTTCGGACCTTCAGCCCGTAAGCGACATTGCCCGCAACCGTCCCGTGGAACAGCAGCGGGTCCTGAAAGACCATGGCCATACGCCGCGTCACCGCCGTGCGCTCCCGCCCCTCCAGACCCGTGACGTCCTGCCCGTAGAACCGCACGGTGCCCCCGGACGGGCGCTCCAGCAGGTTGAGCGTGCGCAGCAGGACGCTCTTGCCCGAGCCGCTCGGCCCCAGCACCGCCAGGACCTCGCCCTGTTGGACCTCGAGCCTCTCCACGTCGAGGACCGTTCTTCCGTTGAACGTCCTGGTGAGGCCCGTCGCCTCTATTGCCGGAGGCTGAGTATCAACTGACGTAGCCCGTCACCCTCTCTTGCACTTTGCGCTTCCCCCTGTCGGCCTGCAGTCGGGTAAGGAAGATGTTCACAATCAGAGCGATGAACAGCAGCACAGCGCCCACCAGCAGAGACAGCCCCGGTTGTCCCTGACGGGTCAGCTTGACCACCAGGGTGGTGAGGGTGTCGGTCTGTGAGCTGATGGCCCCGCCGACTATGGTCACCGCTCCGACCTCGGCGATGACGCGCCCGAAGCCCGCGATTATCGCCGCTATGAGTCCCGGGCGTGCCTCGCGCATCTTTACCAGGACCGCCTGCATGCGGGTGGCGCCGAGGCTGCGGGCCGCCAGGCCCAGCCTGGGATCGACCACCTGCAGCGACGCGTGGGTGAAACCGGTCACGATCGGCGCGGCCAGGATCACCTGCACCAGCACCATCGCGGCCGGGGTGTAGACGATCCCTATGCTGCCCAGCGGGCCGCTGCGCATGATGATGAGGAAGGTGAACACGCCCACCACGACGGGCGGCAGCGCCATGAATGTATGCACCACGGTGAGCACGGCGCCCTTACCGCGAAAATCGAACTCGGAGAGAAGCGTCCCCAGTGGGATACCGATGAGCGCGCTGATGACCGTCGCCAGCCCGGACACCACCAGCGACAACCACAGAGCGTGCCAGAACTGTCCGATTGTAATCATTGCGAATCACCCGCGCCCCCCGGCGTCGCGCGCGCCGGGACGACCTTGACCGACCTACTTGCCGCTGCCCATGCCCCGCGTCTCACCCTTCGCGTTGGGGTGGAACAGCACGACCCCCTTGACCTTGTAGGCCCCGATCAACTCCTGCCCTTGCTTGCTGGTGAGGAACTGGACGAAATCGCCAGCTCCCGTGGTGTTGAGCTTTATGCCCGGAT
Organism: Actinomycetota bacterium; assembly: GCA_003157385.1. GTDB lineage: Bacteria > Actinomycetota > Geothermincolia > Fen-727 > Anoxymicrobiaceae > FEN-680. Next base: position 6,931 of record PMJJ01000067.1, read on the forward strand.
GCTTGGCCGGGTTGACCACCTCGACGCCGTAGAGGTTGTACAGCGCGGGGTCGCCCTGCACCAGGATGACCGACTGGATCGTCCCCTGGCGCGTCACGTAGGTCGCGCGGTCGCTCAGGGTGTAGGCGTTCTTCTGGTTGGCTATCGTCAGCGTCTCGCCCATGCCCTGGCCGGTCACGACGTACCACGACTGCTCCTTGGGGTCTATGCGAGCTTCGGCCCAGATCTTTATCTCCGCGGCGTTCGTCCCGGAGGCGTCCCCCCGGCTCACGAAGACCGTCTTGCCCGCGGCGCCGGCGGCCGCAATTCTCTTGAAGGCGTCCACCGCGCTCTTATCTCCCTTTATGCCCGCCGGGTCCGCCGGAGGTCCGATGACGATGAAGTCGTTGTACATCACCTGCACGCGCTCCAGCCCGAAGCCGGCCTTGACGAACGCCTCCTCGGCGGCCAGCGCGTGCACCAGCACGACGTCCGCGTCGCCCCTCTCGCCCATCTTGAGCGCCTCACCGGTGCCGACCGCGATGGTCTTCGTATTGTGGTTGAACTGCTTATCGAACGTGGGCAGCAGGTAATGAAGCAAGCCGGAATCCTCGGTGCTCGTCGTTGTCGCGAGGATGACCTTGGTGGGCTTGCTCTGCGAGCAGCCCGTCATTCCCAGCGTGCAGAACGCGACCACAACCGCGACCGCCAGCACCGCCGACGACTTCATCAATCTCCTCATCGGTTCACCCCACTCGTTCACAAATGAAAATGCCCGCCTCGGGAGAGGCAGGCACAGTTGCGCGCCGCTCTCCTTTCCAAGCACGGGAGGCGGGGCGGTTTCCCACCCGGCCCTTCGCCCTGGGGCCGTGGCTCGCGCTTTAGGCTCTTCGGGTCGGAGGCGTTATTTCGTCATGCGATTATAGTACAGATAGGATTTGTTGACGCGCTGGTACGGCCCGGTCAGGCGCTCTTGTGGGCGGCGTGCGCGGACTCCGTACCCGCAAGCTGCAGCCTGACCGGCCAGGGCCTGAACGATATCAGGAACGCGGCCGCGGCCGTCAGGATGAAGAACAGGAGCCAGAGAGTGCCGAACTGGTGCGCGAAGCTGGTCAGGGAATCCTTGAACAGCGTCCAGATCCCCAGCTTAAGTGGCAGTATGTCGTTGAACCGCACGTCGAGCATCCCGTAGGCGACGCGCGCGACGCTGACCCAGAACAGCGAGATCGCCGCGGCGATGAGGCCGAGCTTCCAGCTGAAATGCCTGCCCGAGCCGAACACCATCGCCAGTCCCACGGCAAAGCCGATGATCACCGCGAAAATGCCGTAATCCTTGTGCATCCAGAAGGTGATCCCCGCATACGCGCCGGCCAGGATCAGCCCGACTCCCAGCGACCAGAGGATGGCTCTCAGGTACCTGGGGTCCGTGGTGACCTCGCCGTCGTAGTCCATCGGCACCTGCATCGCCACCGGCAGGTTGGTGGGCTCGCGCCTCCGCTTTATCCTGCGCTCTTCCTGGCTGCGCCTGCGCCGCGTCGTGGGGACGAGCTCCTCTTCCTCCGCGCCCGGCACAGCGGGTGCGACGTCCTCCGTCTTCTTGCCCACGGCGGTGGGGAAGCCTTCGGCGGCCATGACCGCCGCCTCTCGCTCTTCCTTGCTCATCACCGGCCGCTTGACAACGGGCTTGCGGGTCGCGCCCGAGGCGGGCTTGCCNNTTGGAGGCGTCAGGGGCACCGCGGACGGCTTGTCTCCCCAGAACTCGGCCTTCTCTGCCGGCGTCAGCGACGGCGGGGGGGGCGCGGGCTGCACCGGAGGAGGAATCGAGAGATCCGCGAGCGTCGGGCTCAGCGGCACCTCCGCGGGCTTGCGGAGCTTCTTCTCCTTGGGAGCTTTGGGCTCTTTCGGTGGCTTGGGCTCTTTGACCTTGACGGGCTTGGGCTCCTTGCGTCCGCCCATCTGGGCGGCGAGGCGCTCGACAGAGGCGCGGTGGCAGTCCGGGCAGGTGTTGGCGTCCCGGGTCTCCTTCACACACTCACGGCAGTAAGGCTGGCCGCACTCCAAGCATATCAGGTCGGCCTCCTGCCCGCTGTGGTACTTGCACTCCAAGATCTTTCACCTCTGTAAGACACCCGCCAGGGCGAGCTCGAGGTCTCGAGCCGCCGGATTCCCTCTAATTATAAGTTATAACGCTAGAAAGCCGCAGAAGGCATTGACCTCTATCGGGCTCCCACGGAGTCGGTGCCGCCGCTCCTGTTGTTCCAGTACATGGCCCGCTCCACCATTATCGGGCTGGTGGCCGTTATGCTGGTCGAGAACGAGGCCGCGCCCACGTACTGCGACGCGTCTATGCTCGTCCTGGAGTGGGGCTTCAGCTCCACCCCCACGGTGACAGCCCCGCCGTTCTCTTTCATCATCGTGAGCGTCGCGTTCACCGACGACGCCGAAGGGTTGTCCAGCAGGAGCCACGTCTCGAACCCGTAGTCCGTGCACCCCTCGGCCAGGTACCAGGTCGTGCCCGGCCCCGGCGAGCCTATATGGCCGTGTCCGGCCCTCCGGTCGTGCCAGTACATGCTCCTCTCGCAGACGACAGGCACGTCGGATGTGACCTGGGTAGAGACGTCGGCGACGCCGATCTCGTCCGCCAGGTTGACCGTGTACCGCGAGTCAGCCTTCACCAGGTAGGTGCGCTGCACAGTCTCTCCGTTACCCTTCCTATACGAGGCCGTCACGTGTCCCGCCTTCGAGCCCGGGTTCTGGATCAGCAGCCAGGTCTCGAAGCCCNNGAAGCCCCAGTCGGTCGAGCCCTCCGACAGGTACCAGGTGAGAGAAGGCGCCTGGCAGCCGATCGTGCACGTGCCGCAGGTGCCGTGGTACATCGAGCGCTCGGCAACGATGCCCGGCGCGGAGGCGTCCACCTTGATGCTGAAGTCCCTGACGCCGACGTCGTCGACCGCGTGCACGGTGACGCGCGAGTGCGCGCCGATGTCATGCTCGCGCGCTGTCGAGGTGCCGTCAGGGAACAGGTAGTTGACTGTCGCTTTGACGTTGGAGTCCGAGGGGTTGCACAGGAGCACGTACGTGTCGAAGCCCCAGTCGGTCGAGCCTTCGGCGAAGTACCAGTGCGTGGAGAGCGAGGTGGCGCCTACCGTGTCGTGGCCCTCGACGCGGTTGCTCCAGTACATCGCCCGCTCGCAGACCACGGGCCGGTCCGCCTGCACCTGGATGGAAAAGTTGGCCCCCGGGGCCACCTCCGCGGCGTTGATGGTAGTGCGGCTGTCGGGGGGCAGGTCGCAGTCCTTGTAGAACTTCTGGCCCGCGTCGTCCATGAAGACGATCTGGGCTTTCGCGGCGACGCCGGTCGGGTTGCCGATCAGCAGCCAGGTCTCGAAGCTGTACTTGGTGCAGCCCTCGGCGAAGTACCATTTGGTGTTCGCCGATGGCACGGTGTGGTCGACGTAGACCGTGATGCTGGCGCTTCCGGTGCGGCCGAAGCCGTCGGTCGCCTTCACTGTGAGCGTGTGCGCGCCGTCGGCCACGGCGTCTGCGTTCCAGTGGAACGAGTAGGGCGCGCCCGCGTCGGACGCGGACTTCTTGCCGTCCACCCACAGTTCGACCGGCGAAGTGCCCCCCTGCCTCTGCACGGTCGCGTTGACGATCACGGCGCCCTTGACCGCGGCACCCGACGACGGGTCTGTTATGCGCACGGTCGGCCCGCCGCCCGCCTGCACGGTGAACGGGACCTCGTTCGAGGCGTGGGAGTTGACCGAGACCACCAGGTTGCCCGTCGCCGCCCCGGCCGGCACCTGAGCCTTGATGAGGGTGTCGGACCACGCCGTATAGCCCGCGGCGGCCACGCCGTTGAAGGTGACAGAATCGTCCGAGCCCCTGGCCGCCAGGAACCCCGAACCGCGCACGCTCACAACGTCGCCCACCCGCCCGGAGTTCGGCGATACGGACGTCACGTGCGGCTCTGAGAGCAGGTTGAAAGCCACGGGTCCCGAGGGATCGTTCCCGTTGGGAGTGATGACAACGCTGCCCGTGGTCGTGCTCTGTGGGACCGTGACCTGGATGCAGTTAGGGCCCCAGAAATCGGCGCTGACGGGCACGGGGACGCCGCCGAACGTGACCTTCGCGGTCGGTGCCGTCTCGCCGAAGTCCGCGCCCCAGATGAAGAGCTCTTCGCCCTTGTAGACACCCTCCGCGTGCGGGTAGTCGAAGCGGTCCACGGACGCCTTCTTGTTCCAGGTGACGCTCCAGTCGCTCACGGTCGGCGTGGTAAGCCCCTGCGGGTCCGTCGATGTAAGCGTAGCCTTCAGCCTGAGAGCCCTTTCATCGGGGGCAGTGATGTCATCCCCCGTAGTGACTCCGGCTTGCACGTCACTATCGTTATTCTCGTTCCTGATGTCGACCCTCACCGTTTGCTGAGGTGTAAATGAGGCATCGAAATAGACTTTGTCCCAGTTGAATGCCGCAGTCGGGTTGTACCTCACCAGCTGTACACTGTTGGTCGTACCGTCACCTGCGGTGCCAAAGTAAGGCTTGCCCAGGTTGTCGGTGGTCGCGGCGGGGACTCCGCTGTCATGGAGAGTAAGCGGACCCTTGTCGACGAAGCCGCCGGAAGGTGTCCACTTGAACAGGCTCCCCTGCGAGCCGGCACAGCCGTATATCGCGTCCGGCGTGCCCGCCATCGCGGTTATGCCTTTGCCCGCAAGCGTGTCGGGCCAGCCGGTCATCTCTGTAAAGGCCGGTGTGTACGACGGTGAGGAGCCAATCGTGACTTGAACCAGCTTTCCCGCAGGACCTGTCCCGAAGTACAGTTGTCCATCGGGACCCGACACCAGAGACACCGCAGAGGTCTCCGTCTGAAACGGGGGATCGTTGCCGTCCCTGTAAGGCGAGACCCTGAAGAAGGTTGCGGAACCGGTCTGCCCGGGCTCGGCGCTGGTGACACCGTAGACCTTGCCGCCGTAGTTCACCAGGGACGTTACGCGGCCCGGGGTTGGGCCGTAGGAATTATTTGCCGGTGCCGCGAAATGTGTGCCGTCGTAGGTGAACACTTGACCCTGGCCCCCGTTGTCACCGGTCCCGAGGTATATCTTCCCGTCAGGGCCGGCCGTGATCGCGTAGATTCCTTTCGCGGCGCTTCCCGTGGGCACCCCCAGATCGGTAATACCGTCGGTCGGACGCAGCGGGTCGAACCTCATCAGGTGGCCCGGGGACCCCGGACTCCCGGTGCCGATGTAGACCTTGCCATCGGGCCCCGGAGCGAGTGACAGTATCCTGTCCTGATTGCTTACAGGAAGTGGCCAGTTGTCGCCGGGATCGGGAGAGCTGTCAGTGGCGACGAGATACCTGTAGAGCGTCGCTGTCCCGCCGCTGTTCACGTTGCCGACATACACCTCATTCGCGCCGGAGGGCGCCGGGCAGACCGCAGTGATGCCCTGCCCACTGAACGACTGGTCGAGTTCGGTCACCGACGGGTCGATGACTGTCGAGGTCGCGGTGTTCCCCGTCCCGGTCTTATATGGCTGCACCTTGAACAGCTTCCCGGCGTTCCAGTTCCCCGGAGTCTGTTCGTTCCCCTTGGTGCCGCAGTAGGTGACACCGGTTGAGCCGACCGCCAGGCAAGATACGGCCTGATTGTCGATGATCGCCGAGACGTCGATCTCGCGCGCCTGCTGCAGCGACGGGTCGTAGCTCGCCAGGTGCCCGCCGTGCGGCGAGTCGGTCTCACCTGTCCCGCAGAGCAGCGTGTTGTCGGGGCCGTTTGCCAGGCCCAGAACGGTCTTGCCCGAGGCCACCGGCTTGAAAGGCGTGCCGGCGGCGAGCGTAGCGGGGTCCAGCGAGAACATGTTGCCGTCGTTGCGCGCGCAGTACAGGCTCGTGCATGTGATCGGGTCCGCGAACTTGATCTTGTTGATGGCGTTGTCGTCCGGGGTCGTGGGAGTCGCCTGCGACGTGAAGTCTGTCCCGTCGGCCGCGCACGAGAACACGTGGGATAGCGTGGGGTCCGTCGGGTTGTGCGTCCCTCCGTAGACCTTTGAATTGACTCTGTCGTAGGTCAGGCACCTGGGGCCTTCTGCGGCGAGCGCCGGGTCCGGCGTGGTCCCCAGTTCATCGATGTTGCCTAGGTTGGTGAAGGTCGCCCCGTCGTAGGTGAACAGGCTTCCCGTGTGATCCGCCGCGCTGTTGCAGGTCGCCCCGAAAACATGATTGGAATTGCCGATCTCGACCAGCGACGACACCCACCAGTTGTCGTCGTCGCTAGGCGGCCTGCCCTTGTCGGTGAACTTCATCGCGGCGGGGTCGAACGTGAACAGGTGCCCGCCGTCGGGATTGTGCAGCTCCTCGGTCCCGCCGTAGGTCGCGCCATAGACATTCCCGCCCGACGTCACCAGGATGTCCTCGAGCTCGCGCTCGCCGTCAATCGGTCTGCCGCAGTCGCGCACCTCTCCGCTGGGCTTGATGATGAGAAAGTGCGCGTTCTGATAGGTGCCGGCGTAATACTGGTCGTTCACCGGGTCGTAGGTCATGCACCAGATCATGATTTGCTTGCGCACCTGCTGCCCTCGGTCGCCCAGGTTGGAGCTGTCGTGGGCATAGAGCTTGCCCCCGTCGGTTCCTATCCAGATCGACGAGTTGACGTTGCACATCGAACGAGGCGACGTGCCGTCCGGGACCGCGCCCTGGTCGTGCAACAGCAATGTGGTGTCGTAGATGTAAGTGTGGTTGTTGCCGCTGGTGCCGACTACAACTCCCTGGGCGCCGGTAGCCATGCTGATGACCGGGTTGGGACAGGTCGCGACCAGCGTGGGTGAGCTCCCGTCCCACTTGTAGATCTTTCCGCTATTGTGCCCGATGAAGACACCGTTCCCGTAGACTGCCACGGCGTTTACGGGCGTGATGTCTTCGGGGGGGTCCGGCCATGCCAGCCCGAAAGTGCCATCGTGGTAGCAATAGAGCTTGCCGTCCCCCGTGCCGGCATACTCTCCATCGGCTGCTCCACCTCCGCCGGACTTGTTCGCCAGATCGTTGATGGCCTCGCTCTCAGTGTGTCCGAGCTCCTCACCCGTTATCGCGTTCATCAAGCGCCCGTCCGAAAGGCCGGCGTAGATGGTAGAACTATCGTGGTCGAGCGAGTTTATCGCCGCGCCCGTCCACTGCCAGTCCGTCGTGAAGTTGCTTCCTTCTTCGTGATACGAACAGAGATGACCGTTGGCCAGACCGAGACAGACCACCCCCTGGTTGCCCGTCGCCAGGTAGTCTATATCGTTTATGGTGTCATTCAGCTGTAGATCGCTGTAGGCCGTGTAGTGGCCGGGCGAGTCGTAGGTGTACAGGGTCCTATCTTGTGATAGATAGAGCTTCTTGCTACCGAACGCTACACTGGTGATACGTATCGCGCCCGTCGGCGCCCCGTGGTCCTCGTAGACGTCCACGGCCCTCCTGAAGAGCCTTCCCGTCGAATCGGGATCTGTGTTGCCGGTTCCCCCGTAGAGCACGTTGTCCGCCGTGACCGCCAGGGCGTTGACAGGCTTGCCCCCACCGTTGGGCACCGTTCCCTCGGGGCTCCAGCCGGCCGAGTAGCTCCACACCTCGCCCTGGGCAGTCCCCGCGAAGACGACCCCGGAGCGCACCGCCAGTGATGCTATCGGTCCCCCGCTGCCGGGGTCTCCCAGGTCGGTGAACGGCGCGGGAGCCGCGCTGTCGTAGCTGTGCAGGTGTGCGTCGGCGGTCCCGATGTACAGCATGGTCCCAGTGACCGCGAAGGCGTTAACCGGCGAACCCAGTCGATCCGCCGCGTTGACCTCGTGGAACGACCCGTCGTACCTGAATACCCTGTTGTTGTAGAAGCCGACGTAGAGCTGGCCGCCGAGGACCGCCATCGCGGTCGGCGCGCTCGAGCCCGCTGGCTGGCCCAGGTCGGTGAAGGAAGGCCCGCCGGCGTAGCTGAATATGTGCCCCGAGTCGGTGCCCGAGTAGACCAGCCCACCCATGTACGCCATGGACATTATCGAGTGGTCGATCTCGGGCGTTCCCCTGTCGACACACATCTTTCCTGTGTCCAGAGTGTCGAAGGAGAAGACGTGGCCCTCGGCCGCGCTCCCGCCTGTACCGCCGTAGATGAACTGCGTGCCATCGTAGGCGAGCGCGGTGACCTCCGTCTCATTGCTCCCGATAGCCTGTCCCCTGCTGTTGGACACCCCGTAGTGTGACGGCCCCTGGTAGGCCTCCTGGTACAGCTCTCCCGCGCTGTAGCGGACCAGGTGCCCTTTCTCGCCGGTGCCGCTGTACACATCACGATGTCCCACGCCATGATCGACCGCCACCATCGAATAGACCGCGCTCTCCCCTGGGACGGCCTCGCCCAGGTCCTGCGCCTGGCCCTCGGCGAGCTTCAGCGACCCGCCCGATATCTTGGTGCCGTCCGTGGTCGCGACCCGCCTGGCCGTGTTGAAGTCATCGAGCCAGGTGCCTCCTGCGCCCGCCGCGCCCGCGCCCATGGGCAGCGCGAGCGCCACCAGCACGACCGCAAGCCCCGCGATCACACTCGCGAACAACCGCGCTCCGGTGCGCTTCCTGGAAGTGGTCATCCTCATGTTTCTAACCGTAGGTGTTGCCGGTTTCCGCTGCGCTGATCGAAGTCATACAACCCTTATGATGTAACAAGCGGGAACCAGGTTCCCGCTTGTGAATCACGCTATTGTTGCTGCCCTCGCCGCTACGGCGCATCCACCGCCGCGGCATATCTGAACACGCCATACATGTACGGGTCGCTCAGGAAACTGTTGTTGCTCCAGGTCTTCATCGTGATCATCGCCAGCGCGCTGTTCAGGCCCGCCAGGTTCAGCTGTCCGACAAGGAAGTTAACGCTGTTGGAATCGGCCAGAGCTATCATCAGCTGCCTGGACATCTCGATCGCGCCCGGCGTGCACAGGGCATCCGCAACGTTCTTCAATACCAGGTTGGTGTGGGTCACCGGGTCGCTGTAGTTGGCGACCCCGCTGATCACGCTGTTCACGAACGCCCGGCCGTTGGCGGACCCCAGTGTGTTTGCCGTCGCTACCGGGTCCATCCCGCCCATCAGGTCTCCGAGGAACGCCGGGTTCGAGTTTACTATCTTCGCTATTATGGCCGGGTCGATTCCACCCTGAGCCACCGGTTTGACCAGGTCGTACACCATGCCCTTGGGGCCGCCCGGTCGCGCGCTGCCGTCAGGCAGGTAGCTCTTCAGGGTGGTCGAGTCCATGGCGTTGTTGATCACGTCGGCGTCCAGGTTGGCGATTATGCCCTGGATGACCGGCTCGTTGCTGTTGATCGCACTTGCGATGATCATAGGGTTGATGCCGCCCTGGTCGGGGAAGACCGGGTTGTAGGTGGCCATCAAGGCCTTTGAGAAGTTGGGGTTGTCGTTGGTGACCTGCGCGAGCACCCGCGGGTCCATGCCGATCGCCGGGTTGAGCATCGCCGTCAGGAAATTCTGGCCCCCCGCGGTGTTGATGGCTCCGGCTATCACGCCGGGCTCCAGGTTTGACACCAATCCGTTCAGGAACGTAGGACTGCTGTTGATGACCACGCCTATCACGGCGGGGTTCAGGTACGCTATCATCTGGCTCGACATGCTGGCAGTGTTGTTGACGATCGTCGCCACCACCGCCGGGTTGAGGTCCCCGACGAGCGCGGTCACGAATGGGACGTTGGAGTTGAGCGCCTCGGCCGTCGTCCTCACGTCCATCTTACCCATGATCTGCTGCACGAACGGCCCGTTGTTGTTGACCACGCTGGCCACAACCGCCGGGTTGAGCTTTCCGACCAGATTTATCACGAACGACGGGTCAGCGTTCATGCCGGCCGCCATCGCGTTGGCGTCAAGCTTGGACACCATCTTGGCCAGGAACGACCCGTTCGCGTTCACCACACCTGCAATGACGTTGGGGTCGAGCTTTCCGACCAGCCCTGCCGTCCACGACCAGGTCGACGACATCATGTCGTTGAGCTTGTCGACGTTCAGGTACCCCAGCAGCGCCTTGAGGAAGTCGGGGTTCTGGTTTATCGCCTGAGCCGTGCCCACCGTGGACATATTCTGCATCAGGCCCGCGAGGAACTGCCCGTTCGCGTTAAGCGCGTTGGCGATCGGGCCCGGCGAGAGCCTGGGCACCAGCTTGTTGATCATATCGGCGTTGTTGACCACCGCCGCCAGGAATTCGTTCGACAGGTTGCCCAGCACGCCGGTGATGAGCGGCGCCGAGTTGTTGACTATACCCGCGATCGCCTTGGGATCCAGGTAACTTATCAGCTTCGAGGTGAAGTCGGTGGTGGAAGCCATGTTCTTGGCCAGGCCCACCGGGTCCATCTTGGACATGAACCTGGTCAGGAACGCCTGGTTGTTGGCTATCGTGGCGATCAGGTTGGGGCTGATGTTCATCGCGACCTGGTAGGTGAACCCGGAGGTCTGCTGGCTGGTCCTGGCCAGGTCATCGGGGTTCATCGCCCCCACCAGCCTGGTGAGGAATGTCTCATTGCCGTTCACGACGCCCGCGATGACGTTGGGGTCGAGCTGCGGCAGCAGCTGCGCGATGAAGGTTGTGTTCTGCGCCATGCCCTGCGAAAGGGCGTTGGCGTCGAGCTTGCTGACCAGCTGGGCTATCCAGGGACCGTTGTTGTTGAGTATGCCCGCGATCGCGTCGGGGTTGAGGTATCCGACCAGCTTGGCGGTGAACTCGGGGTTGGCGTTCATCGACTTCGCCGCCACCTGGTAGTCGGTGTAACCGATCAGCTTGGTCAGGAAGTCGCCATTCTCGTTGATGGCGTTCCCCAGCACTTTGGCGTCCAGGGCCCCGACCAGGTCGCTCAGGAACGGTCCGGCCTTGTTTATTATCTGCGCCGTCACCTCGGGATTCGCGTTTGCCATGGTGGCCGACAGGAACTTCTCGTTCTTGTTGATGGCGTTGGCCACCACCTTGCCGTCGACGTACGAGAGGACCTCGCTGACCCACTCGGGGTTATCGTTCACCGCGGTGGCCGTGCCACCGGGGTTCATGTACTGCATCACGTCCACCACAAACTGGGGGTTATCCTGTATCGCCTTGCCCACGGCCTTCGGGTCGAGGGCAGCAAGCATCGAACTGGTGCTCTTGACGTTGCTGCTCATCTTGCCGATGAGTGGCCCGAGTGGCGTCCTGGCCGGGAGGAACCCAACCAACCCCACCACGGCGACTCCTACCAGCAGTAGGATCACCACCGCGTTTATCAGTGTCTGGAGACTGCGGTTATACAGCATCTTCTGTCTCCTAGCCTCTCTTCCTAGTGCTCCCTACCAGTGATCGAGCGGTTCGCCGGCCGTCGTATTCAGTCTCGCGTCGTCTATCTGGACCCAGCCGTTCATGGATGGCAGCGTCCAGACGTATATGATCTGCGTCGCGCCGTACATCCAGGTGCGGCGCAGCACGTTCTGGCTCGGGTTGTATCCGGTGCCCGTCCTCGGGTTTATGCTTCCCGAGTTTGTCGGTCCGGCGATCGCCTGCAGGATCGTGTTCGCGCTGATCCCGCCGGTGGTCCGGTTGAGCAGGTTACCGATGAAGTTGCCGCTGCTTGTCAGAAGAGTCCTGGTCCCGGTCGGGCTCATGTTCGCCATGAACGGCCCCAGGAAGTTCGCGGCCTGGGTGGTCGCCAGGATCGGCTCGAGGATGGACGGGTCGATGCCCACGTGGGCCCCGCCCGGCAGAACCGTCGGGTCGAGCATGGCGGCCATCATCTCGGGATGAGCGTTGGTCGCCTGCGCTATCACGCTGCCCTGCAGGTCTCCTACCAGCGTTACCAGGGTGTCCTGGGCTATCAGGTTATGGTTGATGACGTCGACCATGTCCGCCGGCTGCATGTAGGTCATCATGTCGGTGACGAACTGCTGGTTGTTGTTTACCGCGCTGGCGACCACGCTGGGCGTCAGGTGCGACAGGAGCTGGGCTATCCAGGCGCCGCTTCCGTTCAGGATGCGCGCCACTACCTGCGGGTCGAGCCCGCTCCTCATCAGATCGTCGCTGAACTGCTGTCCCGCCGGGCTGTTCATCGGAGCCGCGGTGGTCCGGGCGTCAAGGTTGGCTATCAGGCCTACCAGGAAGTCCGGGTTCATGTTCACCGCGTTGGCGATTATGCCCGGCTCTACCCCCACGTGACCGGTCACGGGATCGGTGGGCGCCAGCAGGCCCTGCAGGAAAGCGCCGTTGGCGTTGACCGCTTCGGCGGTGATCTGCGGGCTCAGGTGGCTCATCAGGTTCGACAGGAACGTCCCGTTATTGTTGACCACGTCAGCGATGACCGGAGCGTTCAGCCTGGCGAGCAGCTGGCTGGTCATCGCCGGGTTGGCGTTGAGCGCGTTGGCCAGCACCGTGGTGTTCAGGCTCTTGACCAGGTTGGTCAGGAACGTCCCGTTGGAGTTGACCGCGCCCGCTATCACGTCGACGTTCAGGTATTTCATTATCTTGGACGACGCATCCGGGTTGGCGTTGATGGCCTTCGCCAGCACCGTCGGGTCGAGCTTCGACACCAGCCTGGTCAGGAACGAGCCCGAGGAGTTCACGCTGTTCGCCGTGGTGGTCGGGTCCATATAGGTCTGCAGCTTGGCTATGAAATCGGTGTTATCGTTGACCAGCCCGGCTATGACCTTCGGGTTGAGGTGGCTCATCAGTCCGGCCATCATCTGGCTGTTGGCGTTCATCGCGGCGGCGATCGGTACCGGGTTTATCCTGGCGATTACGTTGGTCAGGAACTGCTGGTTCTTGAGCACGTTGGCGATCAGGTCAGGGTTGCTGCTGTTGCTCATCGCCTTGACGAAGCTGATGTTGTTGTTCAACACGCCCGCCAGCATGTTGGGGTCGAGCGAGTTCAACAGAGAGGTCGCGAACGGACCGATCTGGTTGACCAGGCCCCCTATCGAGGACGGCGAGAGCTTGGCCATCAGCTTGTTGGTCATCTCGGTGTTGTTGGCGACCGCGCTGATGAGCTCGGGCGACAGGCGCTCCAGCAGGCCCGAGATGAGCGCACCGCTGTTGTTCACTATCCCGGCTATGACAACCGGGTCGAGCTTGTTGACCAGGTTCACCGTGAATGTCGGGTCCTGGCTGGTGGCGCGAGCCAGCATCTCGGGGTTCAGCTTGCCCACCAGCTGCGTGATGAACGGCCCGTTGGAGTTGATGACGCTCGCGAGCACGTTGATGTTGAGGTAGTTCAGGACCTTGGAGCTGGTCGCGGCGTTGGCGTTCACCGCGTTGGCGACCACGTCAGTGCTGATGTTCGCCACCAGCTGGGTCAGGACCGACTCGTTGGCGCTGATCGCATCGGCGAGCACCTTGGCGTCCAGGTAGTTCATCACCTTTGCCGTGAAATCGGTGCTGCTGGCCATGCTCGCGGCCAGGACCTTCGGGTCCAGCTGGCCGATGAGCTCGGAGATAAACTTGCCGTTGGCATTGACCGCTCCTGCGACCACTTCCGGCTTGACATACTTGAGCAGCTCGGTGATGAAGCCTACGTTCTGGTTCATGCCGGCTGACATCGCCGCCGGGTCCAGGTAGCTGACCAGCTGGACGATGAACGTCTCGTTTTCGTTGACCGTGGTGGCCACCATCTTGGGGTCAAGCTCGGACATCATCTTGGACATCATGGTCGGGTCAGCGTTCATCGCGGCCGCGAGCACCTTGGGATCGAGCTTGTTCAGGAGGCCTGAGAGCATACCGGGCTGGCTGATGAGCTTGCCCATAAGAGTACCCATCGGGTTCTTGGGGAGCACCATCATTCCACCCATTATCACCATGGCAAGGAGGAGAAAGATCACCACGATGTTTACGACTCCCTGCATGCCCCGCGATAGTAACATGCTATCCAAGCCTCCAGTTCTTGTCGCTCATACAACCATCAGGGATGAGTCGAAGTCGCGTACACTGTCCACAGGTTTGCTTCGGCTGTCATCCATCCCATTATCGGTACCTTCGCCTTCGCCTTGACGTGCAGCTCCAGGTGCTTCATCAAGTGGTTGTCACCGTTGAGCATCGTCTGGGTGATCAGCGCAGGATCCACTATTGCCAGAAGGTCCGGCAGAAGGTTCGGGTTCGCGTTCAGGGCGTTCGATATCACGGACGGCTGCAGGTTTGCCAGCAGCCTGCCGGTGACGTCCGGATGCGCGTTCATCGCCGTGGCCAGGACCGCCGGGTCCAGGCCGCTGGGCGGCGACTGCAGCAGCTGCAGTATGAGCCCGTTGGGGACCCCCGAGACCGCCGGCAAGTTCACTACGTCAGCTATGAGCGACGCCTGGTTGGGGTCGCCCATCATATTGGCCAGGAAAGTCGGGTTGTTGTTGATCGCCGTGGCGAGCGCTCCCTCGGCGCCTGCCGTGTGAATGGCCTCCAGCAGCCGTCCCACTATGTCTTCGCTTCCCTGGTCGAGGTGGATCTGGTGCTGGATGTCGGCCATGGACTGTGCGTCCATCCAGTAGATCATGCCCTGCAGGAAGCTCGGGTTGGCATTGATCGCGGCCGCCAGCCTGTTGGTATCTAGGCTTCTCACCAGCGTGCCCAGGACGTCGGAGTTGTTGTTGACCACGCCGCCTACGACATTCACGTCGAGGTTGGCCATCAGGCCCTCCATGAACGCCTCGCTGTCATGGGTGGCCTGTGTGAGCACCGCCGGGTCGAGGTAGCCGATAAGCCTTCTGAGCCAGTCACCGTTGGCATTGACGATCGAGGCCACCGCCGATGGCGACAGGTAGTTGAGCATCCTGGTGGTCATCGTGCGGTTGGCGTTCATGGCGTTGGCGAGCACCAGCGGGTTCAGGTACCCCAGGAGCCGCTTGAGGAACGCGCCGTTGGAGTTGATTATGTTGGCCGTCGTGTTCACGTCGGTGTGAAGCATCATGTTGGTCAGGAACGCCTGGTTCGAGTTGAGCACCCCGGCCAGCGCCTTGGGGTCGAGCCGCCCGATCAGTGAGGTCAGGAACGGCCCGTTGGCGTTGAGTATCTTGGCGCTCACGTCAGGCTTCATCTTGCCCATCATCTGCTGCAGGAACCCCTCGCTGCCGTTGACCACCCCGGCGATGACGTCGGGGTTGAGGTTCTGCAGAAGCTCCTGGGTCGCTTTGGGCGCCGAGTTCATCGCCACCGCGATGACCTGCGGGTTGATGTACTTGATCAGCGAGTCTATGAAGGCCTGGTTGTTGTTGACGACGCCCGCAGTTATCGCGGGGTCGGAAACGGCCATCACCTTGGTCAGGAAGGCCTGGTTGTTTGCGATCGACGCCACGAAGTCGGGCGAGACGTTGGCGACCACGTTGGCCAGGAACTGCTGGTTGGCATCCATCGACTTGGTCATCTGCGCCGGGTCGAGGTGCTGGACCAGAGCCGTCAGGAAAGTCCCGTTGGCGTTGAGAGCCCCTGCCAGCGAGCCCGGGTTGAGAGCCCCGACCACCCTGAGCATGAAGCCCTGGTTGTTGATGATGTCGGCGGCGACCGTCGGGTCCATGCTGTCCATGAGCTTGGTCACCATGCCGGCATTATTGTTGACGACGCCTGCGAGCACGTCCGGGCTGAGCCTGCCCACCAGGTTCGCGATCCAGTCGCCGTTGGCGTTGACCACTCCGGCCATGATGTCGGGGTTCTGGTATTTCATCGCTGCCATGACGAACGCCTCGTTGGAGTTGATGGCGTTCGCCAGGACGTCACCGTTGAGCCTCCCGACCAGCGTCGAGAGCCAGGGTCCATTGTTGTTGACTATCATCGCGGTGTTCTGCGGGTCCATGGTGCCCATCACCGCGGACAGGAACGGCCCGTTGCTGTTAATGACGTCGGCGATGACCACCGGCGAGAGAGATCCGATCAGGTTGCCCAGGAACTGGCCGTTCTCGTTCACGATCAGCGCGACCACCTGCGGGTCGAGATACTTCATCAGCTCGCTAGACATCTTGGTGTTCGCGTTGATGACGCGCCCCAGAACCTGGGGATCCAGGTTGGAGATGATGGAGGCGATCGTCTTGCCGTTGCCGTTGATCGGCACCGCGACCGCCTGCGGGTCCAGCAGCGAGATCATCTTGACGCTCATCTCGGGGTTCTTGTTGATGGCGACCGCGATGACCTGGGGTGGGAGCTGGGCGACCAGCGAGGAGAGGAAGTTGGGGTTCTGGTTTATGGCCTTGGCCATGTTCTTGGGGTCCGAGTTCTTCATGATGCCCTCGATGAGGTACTTGTGGTTGGCGAGCTCCCCGAGGAGCTGGCCGGTGGGGTACTTGGTGCCAGGCACCGCCATGGTCCCGGCCACGACGACGCTGACCAACATGAGGGCTATCACTACGACGTTGACCAGAGCCTGCATCCTCGGCCGCACCAGCACGTTGCGCCCTGGCGCCAACGATGCCGGGCCGACTCTTGCCGCTCTTACCCTGGGCGCGGCCGCGGTGACGCCTGCTGCGGCACCTACCACACCCATGCTGAGCACACGCTGCCTGAAGTCCTGCCTGGACTTCGCAGACATGCTCGGCTGCTCGACGCTCTCGACAACCATCGCGGTCTTGAGGACCGGCTCGAGCTCAGCACGGACATCCGTGTGCTTGCTCAGAATGGAATCGAGTTTGCTCCGGTCCTTGCGGACCGTGTCGAGAGACTTGTCAAAAAGGTTACCTGAATCTTCATTCAAGCGAACCACTTCCCACCTTTCACACCGGACGCATCTCTGGATTCCCGCTTGCTTAAACGATACAGGGGACGTAAAGATACGGCTTCAGGTAGAGGAAAAATCACCAGATAGGCGAATAATCAGACCCGCTCGAGGTAGTCGGTGCCGCTGGAGTTGCTCAAGATCCGGTTCAGAGCGAGCAAGCCGCGCTTCTGGGTGGACTTCACGGCTCCCACGGAGATACCCATGATCTCGGCGACCTGGGCGTTGGAGAGGCTGTCGATGAACTTCAGGACCAGGACTTCTCGCTGGTTGTGCGTGAGCTTCTGCATCGCCTTGTAGAGGCGCTCGCTCTCGAGGTCCGCCAGGACCGATTCGACCGGATTTCCCCGGGGGGAAGCGGTCGGCGGCTGATCGTCGATCGGCACGCTCTCGCGCTTCGATTCCCTCCTGAAGAAGTCCACCACCAGGTTGTGGGCTATCCGGTAAAGCCAGGAGCTGAAGGCCACGTCGCGCATCTCGTAGGAGTTTATGTTCTCGAAGGCCTTCAAGAATGTCTGGCCCGTCAGGTCCTGGGATTCGGTAAGGTTGCCCACTTTGTAGTAGACGTAGCGGAAGATCTGATCAACATACTCGTCGTAGAGCATGCCGAAAGCCTCCGGGTCCCGGGTTTTTGCCTTTTTAACCAGACCTCTGACGTTAGCCTCACTGGCCATTCAACACTCCGGCATTCAAGACAGGGGCGCGTGCCCCGGCCACCTCAGAAGGCAAAAAAGGGAAAGGAAAACCCAACCCCCGCGCCATCACAGTTCGTTTAGTTGTCTATAGTTAAGAATGGTTAACTTGAGTATACTATATTTTCCTGACCGTGAATAATATTTTGACCGCGTGTTCGATAATGCGCAAGCGGTGAGGCCCACTCCATCCAATATTGACCGACAGCGAGTTGCTTCCTCTGATGAGAACGCCGTGTTTCCGCCTCCCTCGAGGACTCGGGGTCCTCGTGCCGTCCCCTCCCTGTGCCAGTCCACTAATAATAAAGAAGAGCGGGCCGCATGGCTATACGGCCCGCCCATCAGTTCTATCTCTTCATGGCTCTAGTAATGGAAACCGACGACGTCGTGGCCGCCCGTCCAACCGTGCTGGTTGAAGTACATCGGCCTCTCCACGATCACGCTTCCCGTGGTGGTCACCCTGGCGGAGACGTCCTTGCCCCAGCCGACCGCGCCGTTGACGTCGATCGTGGCCCTGGCGTGCGGATTGACAGTCACGCTCTGGGTCACCGGAGCGCCCTTGCCCAGCATGTAGGTGATGTTCACGGTCGCCGTCTTGTTGCCCGGGTTCTGGACGCTCAACCACTCCTGGAACCCGTTCTGGGTCGCGCCTTCGGCGAAGTACCAGTTCGGGGAACTGCAGGTGGCGCCGATCCCGCAAGTGAGGCCCAGGCGGTCCGTATCCCCTACGCGGGCCCGCTCTCGATAGGGCTCCTGGTCGCGACCGGCCTCATCACATTCGCACGGGGTGCCTGATGCGCGCGGATGGCGCGTATGCCCGACAGAAAGGTCAGGCCGCCGTCGAGATGGCGATCGTCATCCCTGTGCTGATGCTCATGGTGGTGGCCATCTGCCAGGTCGCGCTGGCACTGAACTGCTACCTGGTGGTGACCGGCGCCAGCCGCGATGGGGCGAGGCGTGCGGCGGAGACCAACGACGCCGCCGAAGCGAAGAAGGCGGCGCTGTCTTCGGCGGGCAACCTTCCGGGTGGGCAGGCGGATGTCGAGGTCTTGTTCGCCGAAGGCCGCGACAAAGGCTGCCCGGTCAAGGTGACCGTGACCTACCGCGTGCCGCTGCTGCTTCCCGGTCTCGAGCACATCATACCCAGGCCCTCGTTCAAGCGATCGACCACCATGTCGCTGGAGCGGTCCCAGTGATCGCCCCCGGCACGCGGACCGGGCCACGCGTCGCCGCGCGCTTCAGGCGGCAGGGCGGTGGAGTGTCCGCCGCGGCCGTCGGCTGCATCGCGCTCATCGCGCTCCTGTCGCTGTTGACTGCGGATATCGGTCTCTACATCGCGGCGAGGTGCAGGGCCAAGGACGCAGCGAACTCGGCGGCGCTGGCCGCGGTGCAGGAGTCGTTCCCGCTCTTCGCGACCGGCGTGGGCCCCCAGGCCGCGGCGAGCAGGTTCGCGGCGGCCAACGGGGCGACCGCCGACGAGGTGAGCGTCAGTGACGGCGGACAGCGTGCCAGGGTGGTGGTGTCCGTGCGCCCCGAGTCTCTGCTGCTGCGGAGGCTGGGGATAGGCCCGGACAGGGTCAGCGCATGTTCGGCGGCGGAGGTGGACATGGACGCCCTCCTCGCCAGCGGCGCCATCTGGTACACCACCGACCCCACCACGCTCAACGCCCTCAAGAGCCTGATCGCGAGCGGCAAGGTGAAAGACGCCCAGGGCGCGGCCACGATGGTGGCGCTGCTGGCGATGCAGCACCTTGGGCAACCCTACGTCTGGGGCGCCACCGGTCCCAACAGCTTCGACTGCAGCGGTCTCGTCTGCTACGTCTACGCCCAGATCGGAGTGGGCCTGCCGCGCGTCACCTTCGACCAGGTGCGTTGCGGACGGGCGGTGGCGCCGTCCGAGCTGGCGCCAGGCGACCTGGTCTTCTTCAGGCGCAACAACCACGTCGGCATATACCTGGGCGGAGGGTTCTTCATCCACGCCCCGCGCACCGGGGACGTGGTCAAGATGACCCCGCTGTCCGCACGGTCCGACGTCTCCGCCTGCCGCCGCATCCTGTGACGGCGGGCCTGTTTCGAACGCCGCGGTGTAAATAGTATTATGATTACGTCCCTTCCCTGACGCGTGCGGCCTGATTGTCGAGACTCATCACCGAGGCGAGACCCACGGGGCCGCCGCCCGACTAGCGAGGTGCGAAGTGGGCTACGAAGACGCGTTCCTGCAGTACCTGGTGAACAACGGCCGCATTACCGCACCCCAGCTCGCCGAGGCCGAGCAGACCGCCGAGCGCGACCACTCCAGGCCCACGAACCAGCTGGTCCGCCTTGGGTCTCTGGGCTCCGAGGAGCTCGCGGAAGCGCTGTCGGCTTACCTCGAGGACCCGATGGTCAAGATAAACCCCTCGGGCATCAGCGGCGATGTGGCCGGATACGTCGACGAGCAGACCGCGGTCCTCAACGAGATCGTACCGGTGCAGATCTCCGATAACGTCCTGACCCTGGCCATCTGCGGCCCGATCGATGTGGAGGCCGCCGAGATGCTGGCGTTCAAGACCGGCTGTACCATCGAGTACGTGGTGTGCACGCGCGATGCGACCAAGGAGGCGATCCGCGAGCTCTACGGACATGACCTGGCCTCCGACGAAGGTGACTCGGGAGATATGGTCCAGTATGTAGCGGGCGACCGGGTCGAGCCGCCCGAGGGCGTCAAGGTCGACGAGGTCAACGTCACTCGCCTGGTCGACGAGATCGTGGCGCACGCGGTCAAGGCTGGCGCGAGCAACATCCACATCGAGCCCAGGATGGACCACGCGGATGTGCGACTGCGCATCGACGGCATACTCGAGGATTACAAGGTGCTCCCCGGAGAGCAGCACCACGCCGTCGTCTCCAGGATCAAGATCCTGGCCAGCCTCGACATCGCCGAGAAGCGAAGGCCGCAGGATGGCGTGATCTACATCAGGTTCGGCGACGCGGACGTCGACTTCCGGATAGCCACCACTCCCACCATCTACGGCGAGGGCGTGGTCATGCGCGTGCTGGACCAGAGCAAGGCGGCGGTAAAGCTGACCGACCTGGGCTTCACCGAGAAAGACCTCGCCGTGGTCATGGAAGCGCTCGAGGAGCCTTACGGCTTTGTCCTTTCGACAGGGCCGACGGGCAGCGGCAATACCACCACCATGTACGCGATGATCAACAAGCTCAACCGCTCCGAGCAGAAGATCATCACCATTGAAGACCCTGTCGAGTACAGGATGGACGACATCAACCAGATACCGGTGAACCACGCGATCGGGACCGACTTCGCCGTGCTGCTTCGCTCGGTGCTCAGGCAGGACCCCAACATCGTCCTGGTGGGAGAGATACGCGATTCGGAGACCGCGCACGTGGCGGTGCAGGCCGCCCTCACCGGCCACCTGCTTCTCAGTACTCTGCACACCACGGACGCGCCCGAGGTCCTGCTGCGGCTAATGGAGATCGGGGTGGAGTACTTCTACGTGCGAGAGGTGGTCAAACTCATCATCGCCCAGCGCCTGGTGCGCGAGCTCTGCCCGAACTGCAAGACAGACTACGAGCCCACGCCGGGCGATCTCACCGACCTCGGCCTGCCGCCGGACGGCAAGGCGGCGTTGAAGACCTCCGCCGGATGCACGAGCTGCCGCAACACCGGCTTCATCGGCAGGACCGGTGTGTACGAGGTGATGCCGATGAGCCCCGCGATCAAGGAGATGATGGCGCCGGACATCCCCCTGATCAAAGTGCGCCAGGGCGCCATCGAAGAGGGAATGCGCACCCTCTGGCAGAACGCCGTCGAAAAGGTGCTGGCCGGCCAGACTTCGCTGGAGGAGATAAGGAGAGCCGTCCCGCAGGCATGAAAAAAGGCCGGTCGCTCCCGGCCCGCGCCCTCGACCCATCGGCTAGATGACTACCCTCAGGACCTCCTCGATCGATGTCATCCCCGTGCGGCACTTGTCCCAGCCGTCCTGCCTCATCGTCTTCATCCCCTGCTCGACCGCGATCTTCTTTATCTCGGCGGTCGATGCTTCCTCGATCGTGAGCTGCTCGATCTCGGCGGTCATCAGCATGATCTCGACCAGAGCTACCCTGCCCTTGTACCCGGTGCCGCCACACCTCGCGCAGCCGGTCGGATTGGGCTTGTAGAGGACGATTTTCTCGTCGTCGAGCATGCCGAACTCCAGGCGCTCCAGAAGCTCCGCGCTGGGCTCGTAGGGCTGCTTGCAGGTACACAGCCTGCGCCCCAGCCTCTGGCCCAGGACGCAGACGATTCCAGACGCCGTGAGGAAAGGCTCGATCCCCATCTCGGTGAGACGGGTGATGGCGCCGGGCGCGTCGTTGGTGTGGAGCGTGCTGAATACAAGGTGGCCGGTGAGGGCGGACTCGATGGCGATCTGTGCGGTCTCGGTGTCACGGATCTCGCCGACCATTATGACGTCGGGCGAGGTACGCAGGATCGACCTCAAGGCCGAGGCGAAGGTCAGCCCCGCTTTGGCGTTTATCTGTATCTGGTTGATGCCGGAGAGGCGGTACTCGACCGGGTCCTCGACGGTGGTTATGTTTTTGGTCTCATCGTTGAGCACGTTCAGCGTACCGTAGAGCGTGGTGGACTTTCCGCTGCCGGTCGGACCCGTGACGAGGATGGCGCCGTTCGGCCTGCGGAATGCGTTCTCGTACTTCGCGAGCGTCTCGCCGTCGTAGCCGAGGTCGTTCAGCCGCAACAGGATGCTCGACTTGTCGAGGATTCGAAGGACGATCTTCTCACCGAAGACGGTGGGCAGGACCGCGACGCGGAAGTCGATGGCCTTGGTGCCGACGGTCTTCTCGTAGTGACCGTCCTGGGGGATCCTCTTCTGAGCTATGTTCAGGTCGGACATGATCTTCACGCGCGAGGTAAGCGCGGGCAGCGTCCTGATCGGCAGGCTCTTGACGTCGTGCAGCACGCCGTCGACGCGGTAGCGGATGACGATCTCCTTCTCCTGCGGGTCGAAGTGGATATCGCTCGCTCCCGCGGTCACCGCCTCGTTGATGACGAAGTTGATAAACCGCACCATCGGCGCGTCGTCCGCGGCGGACCCCACCAGAGCCGCGAGTTCCTTGTCGTCCAGTACGTCTTCCGCGAACTCGTCTGCCTTCTCCATCCCGTCGCCCGACTCGCGGTAATAGGTGCGGATCGCGTCCTCGATGTCGCTCTTGGTCGCGACCACCGGCATGACCTGGTGCCCGGTGGACATCTTGACGTCGTCCAGGGCGAAGATGTTGGTCGGGTCGGCCATGGCGATGATGAGGGTGTCGCCGTCGAACGCCAGCGGTATCGTCAGGTGGCGCTGCGCCATTTTCTCGTCGAGGAGCGCGACGGCGGTGAGGTCGACGCGGTAGGTGGCAAGGTCGACGAACTCCAGGCCCAGGTGCTGGGCCAGCACTTCGGTCAGCTTGGCCTCGGATACGATGCCCATCTCGATGAGAGTGCGCGCCAGGGACTTGCCCGTCTGCTTTTTCTGTTCGAGAGCAGAGAGCAACTGCTCCTGGGAGACGAGGCCATCCTCTATCAGGAGATGGGTTACCGATTTGGCTTTCTTCTTGGCTTGCGCCATAACCTCAATCACACTCCGCAACATGAATCGGAACACCAGCCGGGGAACTGAAGCCGCCACCGGCTACCCTGATTATACGATTCGATGCCAACAGGTGTAATACCCTCCATCAACCCCGGGGCGCCGTCACAGCTCCGGGCGGGTGTCGACCACGTGAAGCTCCTTCATGCCGCCCTTGACCCGGAGCCTCTCCACCAGCTCCTCCAGGGGCAGGAACACGATGTTGTTCGGCTTGACCTCGGTGGCGAGCAACAGGCTCTCGTCGATCTTGGCCCGCATCTCCTCCTCGTCGGCTCCCTCCGCGACGGTGGCGTAGACGTCCAGCACGTCCATCTCGAACGGGTCCCCGCCGGCCTTACCGATCTCGACCTGCCACTCCTTGATGCCTTTCTCGGCGGCCAGAACCGAGAAGAACGCCCCCTGGTCGACCAGCGTTCCCTTGAGTTTGGTCAGAGAGAAACCTTTCACCTCGCCGGTGCGCCTGATGTCGGCCCCGAGCCTGGGCACGCTCCTGCCGCAGGAGGGGCACGGCTCGTAGACGATGCCGCCCTTGACGAAATCACCGCTGCGGAAACGGACGACGCAGGTGCCCCTGCCGTCCAGGCAGGTATAGACCAGCTCGCCGTCCTCACCCTCGTCGACCGGCTCCTCGGTCTCGGGGTCGATCAGCTCGATATAGTCCATGTCCGGATAGAGGTGATATCCGGTGTCGGCGCCGGGAACGCACTCGGAGTAACCCTTGCGGCCCTCGGTGAAACCCATGGTCGAGACGATATAGAAATCGTTCGCCCCCATCTTCTCCAGGAGCTCGGACAGAGATTCTTTCATGCCCTTGGGCACGCGCTCGCCCGCCAATATCAACAGGCGCAGCGACGAGAAGTCGGCCCCCTGGGCGGAGGCGGTCCTCAGCGTGTGATAGACGTAGCCGGGCATGCCCACCACGCCGGTGGCCTTCATGCTCTGGGCGGCGCCGATGATGCGCTGCGTGCCCAGCACCCTGCCGCCTCCGGCGTGAAGTGAGAGTACGCCCGCGCGCTCCAGCCCGTCTGCCACCATCCAGAATCCGAGGTGCGGGGCGAAAGGCATCGCGTTGAGGATGACCGCTTCCTTGTAGTCGAGCTGATCGCCGAAACCGGCCAGCTCGATGATGCGCCTGCCCGCCTCGGCCATCCGCTCGACGTCGGAGCGGGCGTACAGGATCGGGGTGGGAAGCCCGGTCCTCCCGGTGGTGAACTGCACGTGGATGGGCGCGTACTCGGACCAGAGCTCCCTGGTCACGTAGTCCTGTCCTTTGAGGAGGCGGTCGAGGCGCATCCTGGCGAAGCCGACCTTCGGCATCAACTGCTCTATCGATTTCTCGTCAGGCTTGAGGATGAACTTCTCGTACAGGTAGGCGTCATCCGCGGTGGGCGCGATGTCCGCCTTGTAGGTGAACGGCAGCTTTCTCAGGTCCTCCACGTGCCTTATGTCCTCGGGCTCGACCTTGGCGTCGTCGAACATCTTGCGGTAGAACGGGCTGTAGGGATAGAGGTTGGAGCGCACGAACCAGGAGAGCTTGCGGTCGCGGTACTCGCGCTGCTCATCGAAGGACATGCGGTCCCAGTTACGAGAGAATATCTCTCTTGCCATCCTGACTCTCCTTGAAGATACTGCCTCAAAGCCGGTCGATCACATCGTGTAATGATAACGTCTTTGCACCCGCAAGACTAAGAGGGAGCCTGCCGGGCGCTCAGGGCCCGGGCTCGCCGTGCAGTCCCAGCGGGTCCAGCGTGTACCATGCCGGGCCCATCAGGATGGCCAGGAGCACCATCACCCCGAGGTCCACAGAGCCGAAGACGGTCAGCCACGGCGCGCTGTACTTCAGCCCGCCGGTCAGCGTAACAGTTCCCGCGACCAGCAGCCCCGCCAGCAGGAACAGGGTGAAGTAGACACCCGTCTGCGACCGCTTCTTGAGGATGACACCCGCGAACACGCCCGCCAGCCCGATCAGTATCAGGCAGGCGCCCGCAAGCCACTGCGGGTAGGAGATCCACGGCGCCCGGCCGTTGAAGAAGTCCAGGTCCCACATGAAGGGCGAGACGTGCGGAAGGAACCAGCCCACGACGATGCCCTCCGCGACCAGCAGGACCCCGCTCGCCGCGATGAGCCAGGCAAGCAACCTGACCAGGAAGGGGCGCCTGGTCTCGACGAGCCTGGTGCGGGTCATGTACCCGTTGAAGAACGCTCTTCCCATCCAGGAGCGCCAGCCGCCGGCCACCCTAGTCCCCCATGTCCAGGTCGTGATCGTAGCCTGTGAAGAAGCGCGCGGCCTTCCAGCCGTAGCCGGCCACATATCCCTTGAGCACGTCGCCCAGTTTGAGCGGCGGCGCGTAACCCTGAAAGGACTGGACAGCGAAGGCGGTCTCGATGGGCAGCGGCGGGCAGCCCGGCAGATAGGTCCCGCGCCTGGCGTGCTCGCGCGCGCACTCGCCCACCACCAGCGTCCGATCCACGTCGAGGTCGCGTGGCAGGTCGTCCATCCCCTTCCCAAGGACCACGTTCATCTCTTTCACGTTCGCGCCGTCTCTCTCCAACCAGAAGTCGAGCGCGACCCTGACCATGCCGGCGCACCCGAACTGGCAGCACTTCTCTTCTCCCATGAAGACCCGCACCTTATCGCTGGCGCCCGCCAGGTCGGTGTCGGGCTGGACGAACTTCTTCGCGTGTTCGCTCACCTTCCCACCCGCCACCTCTATATCACGCTCGGAGAGCGGGCCGATCCCGGCCTCGGCAAGGTAGGCCAGGTGCTTGATCTCCGTGGGGTCGAAACCCATCAACCTGCAGGCAACCGCGTCCACGGCCACCCCGTTCGCCCCCCCGATCATGACTCCAAGCTCGACGGGACGAGCGACCATCGGGCCCTGGCCCTCGCCCGCGACGATGCTGTCGGCGAGCACGAGGTCCGGCGGCCGCACGCGATAGAGGTCGGCGATCTTTTCGTGGAGTGTCTCATCATTGTGGTTCTTGACCCTATGCGACGGCCTGAGGAACCCGATGTTGTTCTTCACCGACAGCGTCACGCGCGCGAACTGGTTGACCTTGATCTTGGGGAGGCTCACAAAGAGGTCGGCCTCTTTCCAGACCGCAGGCACTATGAACGAGTCCTGGACCAGCGCGCCGGGCACCCTGGCCCGGACGTGGCGAATCTCATCGAAGTAGATCGGCCTGGCAAGCCCCCTGATGTGCGGGTATATGCCCATTGCGTAGAAGGCGGAGCGGGCCGGCCCCACCACCGCGTCCTCGCCCACCATGACCACCCTCGCGCCGAGGTCGTTAAAAGCCATGGCCACGCCCTTTACGAACGCGGGCTGCGTCACCACCCCCACGGTCTCGGGGCTCCTGGAGGGAAAGACGAAGCTGGGCTTGAGCAGCACGCTCTTGCCGCNNTGTTCGTAGAGGAATACTTTTTCCATCTTCTCCGTCGGCGGCCGGCGTCAGGCCGGCGCCAGGAACTTGCTGAACTTCAGCATCGCCAGCGGGTGCATGATGGCGCCCTCCAGGCGACATGTGCCCGACATGAACTTCTGCACCAGCTTCTGGCCCTCGGGGGTGCGCACGAACTTGACCGCCTCGAGGCCGGCGCCGATGTTCGCCATCTGCATGAGGGTCTCGTAGTCGCAAACGAGCTTGATGTCGGGCGAGGGCACCACGCCCGGCTCGATGACGATGTAGCCGTCCGAGAAGGTCATGGTGATGGCGGTCTCCGGCTGCTCCACCGGCTCGATCGAGATGACCAGGTTGAGCGTGTTGAGCAGCGCGACCTTCTCCGGCTGCTTTAACAGCTCTGTGATGAGGGACTGCATTATGGCTCCGAGCCCGCTCAGGTTCTCCTCGTCCTTGACGAGGACTCGCTCCTCGGGCCCCCCGGCGGGAACGCAGGGCGCGGGGCGCTGGCGCTGCGCGATGCTGTAGCCGAGCACGGCCAGCCCGCTTCCCACCAGCAGCCACCTCAGCAGGTGATGCTTCTTCTTGCCGACGTCAGCCTTCCTCCCCATCACGGTCTCCTTCCTGGCCCCGTCTCAGGGACGGGACACCTTCACGAACATGAAGCCTTCCTCGTCCGGCGTCCACTTGACCTCGGCGGGCTCACCGAGAAGAGCTTTGTAGAAACCGAGCACCCGGCCGGCGAGCATCTCCTCGCTGAACGGGTTCTCTATCCTGACCAGCAGCTCATCTTCAGCCAGCGATATCTCGGTCGGGTTGCCCATTCCCTTTATGCGCATGTCAGAGAGCAACTCCTCGAACGCCCTGCTCTCCTCCAGCACCGCGGGCATCGTGGTGTTGTCACGAACGTACCCGGACTCCAGGTCCACGATCATGCGGCCGACCTCGTCGCCGAGCTCCTCGGTCAGCTCCTTGAAAACAGCGTTTAGGCTGTCGATCATAACGGTGACTATCCGCCTGTTCGTGCACACCTCGGTCGCGATGCCTCTGTCCAGGTCGAACGCGTAGCGGCGCGAGAGCTCGAGCGGCATGTGGCAGCGGTGGCAGCGCTCGACCGAGTAGTCCCCCGGGAGGGCCACCGGCAGCCGGGGCTTGAGCCTCTCGTCCGACCTCACCTGGTCTGGATCGTCGGTGATGGTTATGACGACGTACCTGTCGTCGCCCTCCCAGCTCACTCGAGCCGGGCGGCGCGAGTACGCCTCGACGCTTCCGAGGATGTTGCCGGCCAGCACCGCCGGGTTGAACGGGTCGGTTATCTCGATCTTCAGAAAGCGGTTCCGCTTCACCTGTGCCAAGCGGAGGTCGCCAAAGCCCGCGTTCTTGGACGCCCGCACCACGAAGAGGAACACGCCGCGCATAGCAAGCGGATTCCTGGCTATCAGGCCGGCCGCACCGCGCCCCTTCTCCATCAGCGCGTTGGTGAAAGCCAGCCCCGCCTTGCGCTCGCCCTCGACCACGATCCGGCTGATGTCCAGGCCGATGCGCTCGCTGATGCCCTCGAAGATAAAGTCGAGCTCGTCGCAGTAGGCCTGCACCACGCGGGTGTTGTGGACGAAGCGGCCGGTCACGGTGCCGTCGTCGTTCCAGACCGCGGCGAGACGAACGTAGATGGGCAGACCGCAACGCCCGCATCTCTCGAGTACCAAGTCTTACCTCCCGGCCGGCGTGGCGCGAACCGGCCACCTCCCGCGGTCGCGCCGCGAGCGGGATCGTTGATAAGAATCTAGTGCTAGCCGGCTCGTTGCGCAAGGGCACGGCCCGCCGCCGCCAGGCCGCTGGACACCGCGCCCTCAACAGTAGGGCTCGTCGTCCAGTCTCCCGCCAGCAACAGGTTGCCGACGCCGCTCCCCGACGTGAACAGCGTCCTGACCCTGGCGGCGTGCCCCGGCGAGACCACGGGGAATGCCTCAGGGTGCCTGTCCACACGCACCTGGCGCGCCTTCCCAAAGGCCGTCCCGAAGATGCTCGAGCACGCCGACGAGGCCGCCTTGACTATCACATCGTCGGGCTCATCGATGATGACGGGCACTTCCTCGCCGGAGAAGACCACCGTCGCCACGGTGCCGCCCCCGGGAGCGTATTCCGCGGCCTTGCTGGTGTTCTTGCAGACCCAGGCCGCGCCTATCTCCTCGCCGCGCGCCACGATCACGGGGCCGCCGGGCGCCGCGTTCTCTTCGGCCGATGCGAAGTTGACGACTATGGCCGGCGCGTACCGCACCCTGGCGACGATATCCTGCGCGGACCGCCCCAGCCTCCCCGCCACGGCAGGCAGGGCTGTTGCGGGAAGCGCGCATATCACCACGTCCGCCTGGTAGGTCCTGGCGCGGCCGCCCACCGCCGGCATGGCTCGCACGCCGGTGGCGTTCTTTCCCTCGCGCACCACCTCCAGAGCCACCATGCCCGTGATCACCTTCGCCTTCCGGGCAAGAGCCTCGGACAGCGAGCCCATCCCGCCGGTGAATCCGCCCGTGCGGTCGCCGAACGTGTAGCGCAGCGAGACCATGAACGCGGCGGCTGAAATGGTGTCGATCCCCGCGCCCATCGCGTAGAGCGCCGCGGGGTCGGCTATGTTCCTCCTGTAGCGGGCGGTCGAGCGCCGCGACAGGAAGCGCGCCGCCGTTACCCGGTCACCCTGGCTCCACCAGTGGGGGAACCTGATGTTGTAGGAGCGGTAGTGCGTCAGCAAGGCAGGCGCGACCGCGCCGACGTCCGCCAGACCCGTCAGGCCGACAGCCCCCCAGGGGAAGATGGTCGACGGGTTGAGGCCGCGTGGTACGAAAGTCGAAAGGCGGCCGTCGTGGAATATGCCTTTGGGCTCCTGCGGTATCCGGAAGCTCTCACCCAGGCCCGCGCGGATCGCGGCGTTCAACGTGTCGTCGTAGGAGTCGTGGAAATGCTGGGCGCCCGTGTCGAAGAGGTAGCCCCCGGCCCGCACGGTCCTGCACCTGCCGCCGACGTCATCTTCTTTCTCGAGGACGACGACGCGCCAGCCCGCTTCGGACAGGGCCGCCGCAGCCGTCAGGCCGGCCACGCCGCCCCCGACCACCACCGCTCTCGGCCCCGGCTTCCCCTGTGCCAATTGAAGCTCCCCGGGCCCGCTCAGATGCCGAGCTTCTCGGCCAGGAACACCAGGTCGAGCTCCTCGCACTTGCCGCGCGACAGCCGGCCATTCTCGTCCAGCTTGCGGTACTCGTAGTACTCGCTCTTCATGAGGTCGAAGTCGGGGACCGACCCCTCATGGGGACCTTCCTTGACCGCCTGGCCGTACCTGGGCGGCATGACGTCGTCCTCGCCTGCGGATCCATAGAGCGCCTGGATGCCGCGCTTGACGGTCCAGATCCTCTCCCCGATCCTCATCAGTGAATCGATGTCGAGGCCCCAGCCGGTGACCGCGTTCATGGCGGTGACCAGGCTGTCCGTGTCCCAGGCGACCGCGGTCAAGAGGCACACCACGGCCGAGTTGAGTATCTGGCCGAGCTCCTGAGCCCTTGCCGTAAGATAACCCTTGCCTACGCTGCTCTGCTCCTCGAACGGGCCATCGAGATCGATCTGCGGATGCGGTACCGAGCTGCCCGCCTCCATGTAGAGGTTCATACTCGCGCAGTGGCAAGCACCCCTGATCGAGGTGGCATAGGCCAGGGAGAACCCATGGAAGGCGCGGGGATCGTGTGCCGGGGCGTCCAGGCCGCGCACCTGCACCGCCATCTCGGCTGCCTCGGGCCCTATCTCTTCTGCGAGCTTCTTGCTCCCCTCGGCCATGCGAGCGCCGAACCCCTCCTTCTTCGCGGCCATGTCGATGAGCTTGAGCATTGCGTCCGGGTCACCCCAGGCGGCCGCGACCCCGTCGCACTCGTCCACCGAGAGCAGACCCTTCTCCTGTGCTTCCATCACCAGCGCTATGACCTCTCCCATGGTTATCGTGTCGATGCCGGACTTGTTGCACATCTCATTGGCGAGGGCGATGCTGGCAAGGTTATCGATCATCAGGTTGGAGCCCATCATGCATACGGTCTCGTACTCGGGGCCCGCGCCTTGTGAGACCCTGTAGGGGCCTTCCTCCACAGCGACGACGCGCTTGCACCCGATGGGGCACGCCCAGCAGGCGTAGCCTTTGAC
>PMJJ01000067.1:37506-78649 GCA_003157385.1 Actinomycetota bacterium
ACCTCGAGGTTACAGTTGGTCCCGAAGGCCTTGAGGGACTCGACCACCAGCGAATTGCCGATGTCTTCCATGACGGTCTGGCGCCAGGCCTTGAATGTGTCCGGGTCCGCTATCTCGACCTTCCGACCTGCGCCGACCACCGCTAACGCCTTCAGGTTCTTCGAGCCCATGACCGCGCCCATCCCGGTGCGCCCGGCGATATGGTGCTTGTCGTGGACTATCGCCGCGAACTTGACGCCGATCTCCCCGGAGGGACCGATGGCAGCCACCTTGGCCTTCTTGCCGGTCTCTTCCCTGGACCTCTCCTTTAGCGTATCGACCGTTTCGTAGGTATCCTTGCCCCACAGGTCGGCGGCGTCGCGGAGCTCGACGTCGTCTCCGTTTATCCACAGGTAAACCGGCTTTTCGGACTTCCCGGTGAAGATGATCCCGTCGTAGCCCGCCGCTTTCAGCTCCACGCCGAAGTACCCTCCACACGACGCTTCTCCCCATAACCCCGTCTGCGGGGAGCGGGCGCAGGCGGCGAAGCGGTTCCCGCCCGGGACACGCGTGCCGGTCCAGGGCCCGGTCATGAAGATGAGAGGATTAGCGGGGCTCATCGGGTCCACGTCCCCCGGCCAGCGGTCCATGTAGATCTTCGCCGCAAGACCCGAACCACCCAGGTAGTCCCGGCAGTCCTGCTCGTCGATGTCGAGCCTGGCAATCTCCCCGGTCGTGAGATTTACGTCGAGGATCTTTCCTGCGTAGCCGAACATCAGGTACCTCCGTCGGTTAGGGAACCAGTGCACCATCACCAGGGGCAGAAGAATGATAACAATGACCGGCGCCGCCAGGCAACACGCCTCGATCCCTTGAGGTTCCTCTTTGATATGGGATTGAGCTGATGCTAGGATATGCCAGAACAGCGCGCAAAACGATCCCGGAGGTCTCAAGGATGAACTGGAAAAAGTTCGCGTCGGCGATAGTCGTGGTCTCACTGCTGGCGGTCGCGGTCCTGGCGCTCGCCGGTTGCTCGCAGGGCAAGCCGCAGGTGATCATCTTCCTCGGCAAGAGCAGCAAGTCTTACGCCGCTACCAAGGCGATAGCAGACGAGGCCCAGAAGAAGTACGGCAGCAAGGTGACCTTCACGATCTACGACTACGACAGCCCCAAGAGCGCATCGGCGAAGAAGAAGTACTACGTGTCGATGGACCCGACCATCATCATCGCCAACGCGCAGGGGCAGATAAAGCAGACCTACATGGGGATGCCGATGAAGGATGAGCTGCTGATGACCATCCAGGGCTTCATACCAGGGGCCAAGACCTCCACTCCGACGTCGACGCCTAACTCCACCGTCATACCGGGCACTCCGACCCCGTCGGGCTCGACCCCGGGGGTCTCGACGCTGCCGGTCACAACCGTCCCCAGTCAGCAGCAACCGTAGAGCGAGCCTGCAAGGGAGGGCCTGGGTTGGCAAAGCGGCGACTACGCATGAGAGCTCCATACGTGCTGCTGGTGGTCTTCGTGCTGATGCTCATCACCGGCCTGCTGCTGGGAGGCTTCGGCAAGGTATTCGTCCACGGGATCGTCATCTGTCTGGACTGCATTGGGCTGATCTGAGAATGGTCGCCCGCCGGTGGTCGCAGGTGCTCGGCACCCTGGTGGCCAACCCCTGGTTCGCTTACTTCGGCACCCGTACGATCTACCAGGGCAGCGCCAAAGGCCTCTGCTTTCCCGGCTTCAATTGTTACGCCTGCCCGCTGGCGCTGTTCTCCTGCCCCATCGGGGCGCTGCAGCAGTCCTTCGCGCTGCTGTCTCCAAGGTTCAAGAGCGTCTCGGCGAGCCAGGCCGCGGTGACCGCCGTCAAGCGCGCCGCCTCCTACCCCGTGAGCGCCCTGCTTTACGTGGTCGGCTTCATAGGGCTGGTGGGAGTGCTCACGGGTCGGCTGGTCTGTGGATGGATATGTCCGTTCGGCTTCCTGCAGGACCTGCTCTACAAGATACCGACGCCGAAGCTGGGGCTGCCCCGGTGGATGCGGTTCGGGAAGTACTTCGCGCTGGTGGTGGTGGCGATGCTCATACCCTACATCACCGGGGTTCACTGGTACTCGCGACTCTGCCCCGCCGGCTCGCTGGAGGGCGCGCTGCCGCTGAAGGTCCTTCCACCAAAAACCCCGCTCCCCGAGGTGGGTTGGTTCTTCTGGTTAAAGATCGCGATCCTGGTGGTGTTCCTCGCCTGGATGGTGGTGACCAAGAGGCCGTTCTGCAGGACCGCCTGCGCGCTCGGCGGTGCCTACGCGGCGCTGACGCCGTTCAGCTTCTACCGCATGCAGGTCGACAGCGCCAAGTGCACCAGCTGTGGCGAATGCAAGAAATCATGCCCCGTCGACATCAACATCTACGAAAACGCCAACTCGCCGGAGTGCGTGCGCTGCCTGACATGCAAGAAGGAGTGCCCTACCGGCGCTGTGACCTCGGGCTTCGGGCGTCCCTCCGCTTCGTCTATTTTCGAAAGAGAAAGCGGACCACCAGCATAGCCACGAATCCATTGAGCGCCGCCAGCGCCACGTAGCCGGCGAAAGCCTTGCGGCCCTTGCCGCGCTTGAAATCCTTGCGGTAGTGGTAGAAGAACGCGGCCGCGACCGCGAGGGCGCCCGCGAGGGCGATCAGGCCTCCCGGCGATTGCTATCCCGAGAGCGGTCACGCACGCGGCTATCCCCGCTATGACGCCGCATATCAGCGAGACGGGCAGGGTGATGACGACAACGATTATCGCCACGATGATGACCGCCGTCGCCGCAAGCGCGGCCGCGATCGCCTGCACGTA
Organism: Actinomycetota bacterium; assembly: GCA_003157385.1. GTDB lineage: Bacteria > Actinomycetota > Geothermincolia > Fen-727 > Anoxymicrobiaceae > FEN-680. Next base: position 40,316 of record PMJJ01000067.1, read on the forward strand.
GCGGTTGCTCCAGCACCAGGCCGCCCCCTGGCGATCCACTTGCCCAGCTGGCTGATGCCTCTCCCCACCCAGGCGCCGCCGGCGCAAACCCCCTGCCAGGCCGCGCGCAGGCCGCCGCCCACCGATGAGACCACGGTCTTGACCGGATGGAAGAGCCCGCTCCAGAAGCCCTCGTCCGACTGTGGAGGCCCCCTGGGAGCCGGAGCGACTTCCTTGCCGCCCGTGGGGCAGAGCCGGGTGAAAGACGTGACCTTGAGGCCGCTGAAGAGCAGATGAGGGTCGACCGGGGTGCCGTTGATGTAGGCGTCGAAGTGCAGGTGGGGCGCGGCCGAGGAGGCGTCGCGCGTGCCGCACACGGTTCCGATCGCCTGCCCGCGCGCCACGCGCTGCCCCACCGCGACCGTGACGTCGGCCAGGTCGAGGTAGGTGGTCCTGGTGCCGGCCGCGTGGGTGATGGTCACGAACCTGCCGCGCGGCAGCTCCCCCACCCAGCAAACCGTCCCGTCGCCGGCGGCTCTCACTGTCGTACCGGGGGCCGCGGCCAGGTCGAGCCCCTGGTGGCCGCCCTCCCCGTAGGGTCCCGTGGGCTTCTCGAAGCCTCTCACCACGGCGCCCGGGACCGGCCACGAGTAAGCGCCGGATGCGAAGGCGTGCGGCAGGGGAAGCACGATCAGGAACGGCAGCACCACCAGACCCAGCGTGAACAGGAGCAGCAGCTTCTTGCGGGACGAAAAGTAGATGGCGGACCTCCGGGTTGCCTCGGTTCATCCGGAGAGGTGCGAAAAGACAAGCGTTGCAAGCAACATTGTAAGCCCGGCCGCTGAAGCAAGTCAAGCAAACGGTCCCTGCGCGGTCCGGGCCGGCCTTCCGGCCCGCGTTCGTGGCTCCGACCGGCGCGATGGTGCCCGCCCGACGCCCGTTCGCGGGAAAAGGCTTTGACTATGCGGTCCCGTTTCACTATCATCTTCGCAGAACGCGGCTGGAGTCTCAGCCGCGCGCGGTATCCCACCAACCACCTCGGTGGTCGACGATACCCTGTCGGCGAAGAGGCCTGACCGGCTTGTGTTCGGCGGACCCAAGGAGGGCAAGGAAATGGAAGACGAACACCTCGAATACCTGAAGAGCAAGCTAGCGCCCGAGCAGTATGCGAAGCTGGTCGAGCTGGGCCAGCCTGATATTAACAAGTTCATCGCCGACACGGAGCGGCTCTGCAAGCCCGACGAAGTGTTCATCAACACCGACTCGGAAGAGGACAAGGAGTACACCAGGCGCAAAGCGGTCGGCGAAGGTGAGGAGTTCGAGCTCTCCACCACCGGGCATACCTGCCACTTCGACGGCATCCTCGACCAGGGGCGTGACAAGGAGAACACCAGGTACCTGCTTCCCCCCGACGTCCACCTGGGAGAGCACATCAACTACATGGTGCGGGACGAGGGGCTCGAGGAGGTCCTGGGCATCCTGGACGGCCTGATGCGGGGCAAGACCATGATCGTCAGGTTCTACTGCCTGGGGCCGAAGAGCTCGATCTTCTCCCAGCTCTGCTGCCAGATAACCGACTCGTTCTACGTGGGGCACAGCGAGGACCTGCTCTATCGCTCTGGATACGACGAGTTCAAGAAAGCTGGAGAGAACTGCGAGCACTTCCGGTTCCTGCATTCCGCCGGGCCTCTGGTGAACGGGGTCTGCGCCGACATCGACAGGCGCCGCATATTCATCGACCTGGAGGAGAACACGGTCTACAGCACCAACACCCAGTACGGCGGCAACTCGATGGGCCTGAAGAAGCTGGCGATGAGGCTGGGCATCCAGAAAGGCCTGCGCGAGGGTTGGCTGACCGAGCACATGTTCGTCGTCGGGGTGCCCGGCCCGGGCGGGCGCAAGACCTACATGACCGGGGCCTACCCCAGCATGTGCGGCAAGACCTCTACCGCGATGATCGAGGGGCAGAGCATAGTCGGCGACGACATCGCCTACCTCAAGAAGATCGGCGGCGAGGTGCGGGCGGTCAACGTCGAGGCGGGGATCTTCGGCATCATCCAGGACGTGAACCCGTCGGACGACCCCGCGATCTACCAGGCGCTGATCGACCCCAACGAGGTCATCTTCTCCAACGTGCTGGTCAAGGACGGCAAGCCTTACTGGCTCGGCATGGGCAGCGACATACCCGAGGCCGGGCTCAACTTCTCGGGAGACTGGCACCCGGGAAAGACCGACGAGGCGGGCAAGGAGATCGACCCCTCCCACAAGAACGCGCGGTTCACCATCAAGATGAACTCGCTCAAGAACATGGACGAGAACCTGGAGAACCCCGAGGGCGTACCGGTCAAGGCGATGATCTTCGGCGGCAGGGACAGCGACACGTCGGTGCCGGTGGAGCAGTCGTTCAACTGGGTCCACGGCGTGATCACCAAGGGTGCCTCGCTGGAGTCGGAGTCCACCGCGGCGACGCTGGGTGCCGAGGGCGTGAGGACCTTCAACCCGATGTCCAACCTGGAGTTCCTGGCTGTCTCGCTGGACACCTACCTGCAGAAGTACCTCGAGTTCGCGGCGGTGCTCGCGACGCCGCCCAAGATATTCGCGGTCAACTACTTCCTGATGGGCCCGGACGGAAAGTACCTCAACGGCATGCTGGACAAGAAGGTCTGGATGCTCTGGATGGAGCAGCGGGTGCACAACGAGGTGGCGGCGCGGGAGACTCCCACCGGCCTGATACCTCTTTACAAGGACCTGCACCGGCTGTTCTCCAGCGCGCTGGGCACGGAGTACTCCGAGGACCAGTACAAGACGCAGTTCACCGTGCGGGTGCCCGAGCAGCTTTCCAAGATTGCGCGCATCGAGGAGGCCTACCGCAAGGAGTGGGGCATCCCCGAGGTGCTGTTCGTCGCTCTCGACGAGCAGAGGCAGCGCCTGGAGAAGGCGCGCGCGGAGCTGGGCGACTACATATCGCCACTGCTGCTGTCGCAGTCGTAGCGGGGGCCGGATCGGGCCGGTCTTCCCGCGCCGCCTGTGGCGCTACCGGCTGTCCAGCCATTCCAGCAGCGTCTCCATCGCGCGAGGGTCGTGCCGAAGCCTGTGCTCGCCGCCCGGCAGCGTCACCAGCTCTTTGGGGTCACCCGCCGCATCGAACAGCTCGCGCGCCTGCTTGATGGGAACTAGCTCGTCCGACTCGCCATGGACTATCAGCAGCGGCACCGGGCTCACGCCCGCGACGTAGTCGATCGCCTCGTTGGACGAGATGTCCTCGAAGAACCAGTCGGGCGTGGGCGGGAAGAACGTGTCCTTGATGATACCGATGTCGCGCGCGGCCTCGATCAGCATCAGCAGGTTCTGGCGGGGAAACACCTCGGTCAGCCGCGACGGTGAGGCGAAAGCAGCAACGCCGTCGACGTCCCCGTTCTCGGACACGTACTTTATCGCCAGCGAGCCGCCCGCGGAGAAACCGGCAAGGTAGACCCTCGGAAAAGACAGTTGCTCTCGGGCGAAGTCCATCACCGAGCAGAGGTCGCGGTACCAGCCGCCGAGGTGGAAGTCGCCCGTGGACTCGCCGCAGCCCCTGAAGTTCACGAAGAGCGCGGCGTAGCCGCTTTCCGCCAGCCGGTCGCACAGCAGGGCGTAACCTGGATCGTCCGGGTCCGGCTTTGAAAGCGGTATCCCGTGGCAGAGCACCACCAGCGGCGCGCCCTCACCGGGCGAGGTGAGGTCGCCGGTCAGCACCACGTCAACCGAGGCCACGGATATGTCTGTCTTCTCTATCGGCGCCATAGTCTCCATCCGCCCCTAAAGCGGTAGCATCATTCCGGTCGTGCCGGGGATGAACCGCTCCCCGAAGCGGTCCAGCATCCTGGACATCACTATCGAGCCAGTGCAGTGGTTGATTATCATCCTGTCGGGCAGTATCTCCTCGAGGAAGTCCATCGTCGCTTCCACCTTGGAGACCGGCGCGCCCATCCCCAGGTGCGTACCGCCGCACACGGCCTTGACCGGACCGTAAGCGTCCGCGACGTGCTTGAGGATGTTGACCAGCCCGGAGTGCGCGCAGCCGGTGAGGACCACGCAGCCGTCGGGCCGCTTGACCACCAGCGCCTGGTCGTCGTCGAACGGATCGGGAACCAGCTCGCCGTCCTTCTCGATGAAGAGCATGGGCTCGGGGCCCTCGAAGTCGGTGACGCGCGGGACCTCGCCCGTGAGCCAGACGTCCGGCATCACCTCCACCGGCCCGCGGCTCATCTCGATTCCCGAGCACATCGTCTCGCAGGCGTCCTTTCGCAGCGGGATGCCGGCGAAGCGCTTCACGTCGCCGAACACCATGTAGCGCGGCGCCCAGGCGACCGGGTGCGTGTAGATCTTCTTGGGGCCGCAGGCATACAGCATAGGCGCGAGCCCGCCGGCGTGGTCGAGGTGCCCGTGCGACAGTCCGATCCCCTCCACCGCGCGCAGGTCTATCCCCAGGATGTTGGCGTTGTGGAGCGCCACGTCGGACTGACCCACGTCCCAGAGGAACGAGCGGCCGTCCACCTCGAGCCAGACCGAGAGGCCGTGCTCGGCCTTGAACGGCGGCATGCCGGATATGTTGTCCGCCAGTATCGCAACCTTTACTTCCATGCTGATTCCTCTCAAGGTCGGCTCGGCGTCATACATTCTATAATGAACGCCACGGACCACCGGCAAATCGGAGGCGATATGGCAGGCAGAGTAGTAATGAAAGCATGCTCCAGCTACGAGCGCGCGTCGGTCGAGCGCGCGGTCGAGGAGCTGTTCGAGCCGCTGGGCGGGCCGGGCGCTTTCGCGGGGGAAGGTCAGTCGGTCTTCCTCAAGGTGAACGCCTTGCTGGGCGCGGCGCCGGAGAAAGGCGTGACGACCCACCCGGAGGTGGTCCGGGCGGTGGTGCGCCAGTTCCAGTCCGTGACCGACCGGATCACCATCGGGGACAGCCCGGGCGGGCCGTTCACGGCCGGCTATCTCAAGCGGGTCTACGAGAAGACAGGGTTCGCCGAGGTGGCGCGCGACACCGGGGCGGAGCTGAGCCTCGATACCTCCACCACCACGGTGAGCATAAGCGGAGGCAAAGTGCTCAAGACCATCATGATCTGCGGCGCGATGCATTCGGCGGACTGCCTGGTGTCGGTCGCCAAGTTCAAGACGCACATGTTCCTGAACATGTCCGGTGCGATCAAGAACCTCTTCGGCAGCGTGCCCGGTGCCAACAAGTTCAGCTACCACTCGCGCTTCCCCAGGGACTCGGATTTCTCGGACCTCATCGTGGACGTGCTGCTGGCGTCCGCGCCGGACCTGCACGTCATGGACGCGGTCGTCGCGATGGACGGCAACGGCCCGCGCGTGGGCAACCTCATCGACATGGGGATGATGGCCGCGGGGACCGACGCCTTCGCGCTCGACCTGGCCATGATGGATGTGATCGGCATCGAGCCCGAGAAGAACAAAGCGCTCGCGGCGGCGATCAGGCGAGGGCTCTGCCAGGGGGACTCGAGGGGCCTGGAGATGGTCGGGGACGAGGTGGGCTCACTTCGCTACCGGGGCTTCCGCCTGCCCGACAAGAAGGACATCAGCGAGCGCGTCCCCGACTTCGTGATGAAGCGGTTCGGCGAGCGGATGGCGCTGCGCCCGGTGCCCGTGGAGGGCAAGTGCACCGCCTGCGGGAAGTGCGTGGAGATCTGCCCGGCGGGCGCCATTACCATCGAGGGAAAGCTGGCGAGGGTGGACCAGAAAAAGTGCCAGCGCTGCTACTGCTGCCACGAGCTCTGCGAGCAGGACGCGATCGAGCTGGAGCGTCCGATGCTGATGAAACTGATGCGCATGAACCGGGGAATCTAGGCTGCTAATCCCAAAAGGTTACGAAGTCTATGATATCCGAGGCAACGTTGGAGACTCTGTCCCAGCGCCTGTGGCTCTTTATGTGCTCTGCGCCCTTGGACGTATCGGGTTCGGGACCCATGTAGATGGGCTGCGAGCTCATCCCGCCCGGATCCGCTGCTGCGGCAGCCGGCTCGCGCTTGCGCGGTGCCTGCTTGAACCCGCACAGCTCGCAGGTCAGCATCCCATCTTTACCGAGCTTGAACTTGTGATCGCACTCGGGCGGTTGTGCCTTGACATCCTCCATGCGCTGACCCCCAGGCTAGATGGGTGGCTCGATGCTTACCGGCTCGTTGAAGTTCGAGAACTCCACCTCGGTGTTCATCTTGATGTCGGTGTTGGCGGGAGCCGCCAGGTGGGTCGAAAAGTCCATCGTCGCCTTGGACAGGTAGAGGTCTTTCTGACGCACCCAGATCTCCATGTGCGCCTCCTTGGCCTTGAATAGCGTTGGATCTATGCCCGAGAGGTTGAAGGCCTTGGCGAAGCTCAACATGTCCAGGTCGAACGTGAGGTGGTACAGGTCGTCCTTGGTGTCGAGCAGCCTGACGCCCCTGGCCGAGGACAGATACTTTGCCGCCACGACGTCACCCGGCGCGGCGCCCGCCACCGCAGTCTGGCTGGTCTTCTCTACCCACTTATCCGAGCCGGCGGACTTGAGCCAGGTCCTCTCCCCGATGATTATCACGTCCGACTTGGAGCCGCCCGCCCTGATGGTCAGCGTCCAGCGGTCGGGCTTTTCGAAGGAGCCCTTGTAGGAGAGTGAAGAGGTCCTGTCGCCTCCCGGCGCGTTGACCTCGATGTCGTTGGTCACGTCAACGTGCACCGAGTTGAGTTTCCCCTGCGCGTCGATGGCTTTCTTGATGATCTGGCTGGGGGTTCCCGCCGACGGCGCGCCACAGCCCGACAGCAGCAGGGCCGCCAGCGCGGCAGCGGCGAAGGCCGAGACGGTCACTTGCAGAGTGCGGCGCCGCATCGCGGTCAGCCCCTCGGGACCCGCCCGGCAGGCGAGTCGAACTCGAGCTCCCACTTTCCGCAGCGCCCGCCCCAGCACGCCAGCACCTCGCGCCCCGCCTTGATCTTGACTATCTCGCAGTTGTTAGAGCAACCGGAGCAGAGGAACGACGAGGTCTGGTAATCGAAGTCGGCCAGCGAGAAGCCGCGGAAGCTGCTCTCCTCGAAGTAAGGGGTCTCGTCCATCGTCAGCAGCGCCACGCCGATCGCGCCCATCACGTCGTGGTAGGGCGGGATGTTCACCTCGACTTCGAGCGCGTCCTCGAACGCTCGCTTCATCCCGATGTTCGCGGCCACGCCGCCCTGGAAGACAACCGGGGACTCCAGCTTCTTTCCCTTGGCGAGGTTGTTGAGGTAGTTGCGCACCAGCGAGCGGCAGAGGCCCAGCACGATCTCCTCCACCGGATAGCCCACCTGCTGCTTGTGTATCATGTCGCTCTCGGCGAACACCGAGCACCTGCCCGCTATCTGCGCGCCTTCCTTAGCCTTGAGGGCCAGGTCGCCGAACTGCTCCACCGGCACGCCCAGCCTGGTCGACTGGTGGTCCAGGAATGAGCCGGTCCCGGCCGCGCAGACCGTGTTCATGGCGAAGTCGGTCACGATGCCGTCGCGCAGCAGTATGAGCTTGGAGTCCTGGCCTCCGATCTCGAGCACCGTGCGCACCCCCGGCATGATGTGCGAGGCCGCCACGGCGTGAGAGGTTATCTCGTTTTTCACCAGGTCCGCCCCCACTACCACCCCGGTGAGGTACCTGGCGCTGCCGGTCGTTCCGGCGCCCCTTATGGTGATGTCTTCGCCCAGCTGCGCGCCGATCTCACGGACGCCTTGCTGGACCGCCTTGATGGGCTGGCCCATGGTGCGAAGGTAGACCGAGGCGAGGACCGCGCCGTGCCCGTCGAGAGCGACCACGTTGGTCGATACGGAGCCGACGTCGACACCCAGGTAGGCTTCGCCGGCCTTGGGCGGGGCCACCGGCCGCCGTTCTGGTTCTTCTATCCGCCGTCGCTTTCGCAAGTCGTCGCCTTTCATGATGTCTATCGGATTGCCGCGCCGCCCTGGAGCCGGCTGGACGCCTGCGCGCACGACGCCCTAGTCCTGCAGGAGGTCTTCCTCCGCCGGGTTCTCAAACTTCGAGTAAGACCCCATCCAGTAGAGGGTGAACTTCGCCGTCCGGCCGTTGCGGTGCTTGGCGAGGTTGATCTCGGCGATGCCCTTCTTGTCCATGTTCTGAGGCTCGTCCATCTCGGGCCTGTAGATCAGCACCACCAGGTCGGCGTTCTGCTCGATGCCGCCCGACTCCTTGAGGTCCTCCAGGCTGGGGTCCTTCTTCTGGACGGTCGGGGGCGGGCGCCTCAGCTGCGAGACCGCCAGCACGGGGACCTCCAGGTCCATCGCCATCACCTTGAGGTCGCGGGCGATGCGGGATACCTCCTGCGCGCGGGACTCGGTTCGCTTGTCGGAGTACATGAGCTGGATGTAGTCGACGATTATGAGGCCCACGTTCTTCTCGGTCGACAGCAGCTTACGCGCGATCGAGCGCATCTCCAGCAGCTTGAGGTCGCCGGTGTCATCGATGTAGATCGGCGCGTTCGACAGGATACCCGCGGCATGGACTATGCGTTCCATGTCGGTCTCGTCGATATCGCCGGTGCGGTACCGTCCCGAGTCGACCCGCGCCTCGCTCAGCAGGAGGCGCTCGGCGATGTCGGTCTTGTTCATCTCCAGGCTGAAGATGAGGACGCCGATGCCTTCCCGAACCGCCGCGTGGTGGGCGACGTTCAGTGCGAAGCTGGTCTTGCCCATCGAGGTGCGGCCGCCGACGATCACCAGGTTTGACGGCTGCAGCCCGCTGGTGATCTTGTCGAGGTCGTAGAAGCCGGTAGGAACGCCGGTCACGGCGGACCCCTTCTCCTTGGCCTCGGACATCCGGTTGAAGCTCGCCAGAAGCGGGTTGCGGATGTGGGACAGCCCCTCGCGCCGCATCCTCTTGCCCAGGTTATAGAGAGACTGCTCGGCCGAGTCGTAGAGGTCGCCGAACTCCTCGCCGGTCGCGAATCCCAGCCCGGTGATGTCGTACCCCACGTTGATGAGGTTGCGGCGGAACGACATGTCGCGGACTATGCCGGCGTAGTATTTTATGTTGTGGGGATTGGGTGTGGTATCGGCCAGCATCAGCAGGTAGGCGCGGTCGCCCACCGCCTCCAGCTGCCCGCGCTTCTTCAACTCCTCGGCCAGCACGACGTGATCGGTCGTCGACCCGCCGGCGTACAGCTCGGAGAGCGTGCGGAAAATGGTGCGGTGCGATTCCTTGTAGAAATCCTCGGGGGACAGTAAGTCGAGCGCCTCGGCGGCCGCCTGGTGGGAAAGGATCATCGAGCCAAGGACCGATTCCTCCGCTTCAAGGTTTGAAGGCGGGATCCGGTCGGGGCTGCTGCTCGAGGCAACCGGCTCAAGTGCCATGTGCCCTCTATCCCTGCTCGGGCTGCTCTTCGGTCTCCTGGGCGGCCTCGTCGGCCGGCTCGCCGCTTATCCCCGGCTCGGGCTCGAGCTGGGCGGCGGCCTCGACTTCGATGGTTGCTTCGGTGACGGCCACGAACACCTCGGTCGCGACGGCCTCCAGCTCTTCCTCGGGAGGCTCCTCGGCCTCGAAGCCCTCTCCTTCGACCTCGAATTCTTTGGAGATCTCTACGTCGGGGTGGAGCTTGATCAGCGCCGTGTAGGTGCCCACCGAACGGATGCGGTCATCGATGTGGATCTTGTGGCGGTCGATATCTTCGGCGGTGGCTTGCGCTATCGCCTCGGCGACCTGGCGGTTAGTGATGGAGCCGAAGAGCTTGCCGCTGGCGCTGCAGCGCGCCATGATAACCACGGGCCTGGACATGATCTTCTCGCCCAGGGACTGGACCTGCTCGCGCTGGCGCTCGGCCTTTACATCAAGCACCCTCTTCTGCTCGGCGATCTCCTTGACGGAACCGCGGGTGACGCCGACGGCGAGCCCCCTGGGAATGAGGTAGTTGCGGGCATAGCCGCCCGCGACCTCCACTATCTCGCCCATGCGCCCGACACGGTCTATGTTTTGCTTAAGCAGGACCTTCACGGCAACGGTCTCCTCACTCCAGATGAAGGATTATTTGTGGGGGTACGGCAGGAGCGCTACCTCTCGGGCGTTCTTGATCGCCTTGCAGAGGTCGGCCTGGTGCTGCGTGCACGTGCCGGTGACCCTGCGGGGCCTGATCTTCCCGCGTTCGGAGAGGAAACGGCGCAGCATCCCGACGTCCTTGTAGTCGATGTACTGTATCTTTTCTTTACAGAAATAGCAGACCTTGCGCTTCTGCTTTTTCGGATACGGTGACTTCTTTTTGTCGCTCTTGTCGCTTGCGATGGCTGATGCACTCCTTTGCTTCTACCAGGGGTAGTCTTCCCCACCCTCTATGGGCGGCACGTCTATTCCGGCGTAATCATCGGACTGGAGCGCGGCGCCTGACTGCTCGCCGCCCCTCGGGAGAAACTGCACGTTCTGCGCCACGACTTCGACCGCCGAGCGCTTCTGACCGTCGTCGGTCTGCCAGCTGCGATACTGCAGCCGGCCGTCGATCGCCACGCCGCTTCCCTTCTTGAGGTACTGGTGGGCGGTCTCGGCCTGCCTGCCGAAGACGACGATGTTGAAGAAGTCGACGCCCTCGATGCGCTCGCCCTGGTCATTGGTGTACGGCTGGCGGTTGACCGCCAGGCCGAGCCTCGCGACGGGCTTGCCGGCCGTGGTGAACTTGAGCTCCGGGTCCCTGGTGAGGTTGCCCAGGAGCACTACCCTGTTGAGGCTTGCCATGAGGCGCTATCCCTTCTCGCGTACAAGTGTCTTGGTCCGGAGCACGTCGTCGCGGATTCCGGTGACCCGGTCGAGTTCCTTGACGACTCCCGTGTTTGACTCGAAGTTTATCACAGCGTACTGACCGCTCTCTTCGTGCTTTATCGGGTACTCCAGCCGCCTCATGCCCCATACGTCGATCGACTTGACGATTCCGCCTTCGCGGACTATCAGCGCCGATACGTCGTCGAGGAGCGCCTTCAACTGCGTCTCCTCCAGGTCCGGCTTCGCTATCAGCAACGTCTCGTATCTGCGCAAAACAACCTCCGGTGATTGAAAACAGGGCGAGAACGGATTATAGCAGAGGCCGCATGGCGGCGCCACAAGCCTTGCCATGACATGGTGCCACCCTGATATAGTCTCCCTTGAGAACGCGAGGCTCATCGGCGAGGTTCTCATGCGACCGGCGCGGCCGGCTGCCGAGGGGCCCGCGATCCGACGGAGGAGGACAACCGACCGGAGGGCGGCTTGGAGCTCACCAACTACATGGAAGGCGTGGTCACCAGCTACGTCGACGAGGTCATCGCCGGTGAGGATGACTTCTGCGATTGCCCGCGGTGCCGGCTGGACGTGATCGCGATCGCGCTCAACGACGTGAAACCGAAGTACGTCGTCACCACCAAGGGGCTCGCCTACGCGCGGATGGGAGAGCTTCAGGCGCAGTTCAAAGCCGACACCATCGTCGCGGTGACGAGGGCGATGAGGATCGTGAAGGCGCACCCGAGGCACGAGGACTAGCGGCGCGTCAGGGCGGTCGGACTCGAGTCGCGAAGGGAGCCTGATATGGAATACCGCACCCCCAAGCCCTACCTGGACGACTCCTGCGAGCAGTGCGGCACCTGCCTTTCCCTGTGCCCGGTGATGAGGATGCCCATCGAGGAGGCCAAGCGCGAGATCTCCAACCTGCGCGAGGGCAGGCCGTCGCGCGTCCTGCGTGAGTGCACCACCTGCCTGGACTGCGACTTCTTCTGCCCCAACGGGTGCAACCCGGGGGAGCTGATCATCAACCGCTTCGGAGAGGTGGTCCAGGCGCGGGGCCTCCCCGAGCGGGCGCGCTACTTCCTCCCCCACTCGCCGATCAACTTCCGCACCTTCGTCGTCGATGGCATGACCCGCAAGGAGAAGGACATTATCGCCGGCTGGCGCGACATGACGCCCGCCGAGGAGGTCTGCTACCCCGGGTGCAACATGGTGGCGACACCGCTCCTGACGCGGACCAGGGCTCTGGAAGGCCTGGACATCCGCGGCGGGCTGGAGTACTGCTGCGGCGAGATGTACTTCCGCATGGGCATGTTCGACCAGCTCGAGCAGGTGGCGCGCAAGACCTCGGTGTACTTCGACGCGCTGGGGGCGAAGAAGGTCACCATCCTCTGCAGCGCCGGGTACTACATGTTCACGCGGGTGCTGCCTCACTTCGGCGCCGAGTATCACTTCGAGATGGAGTCCTACCTCCAGCTCATCGACCGCAGGCTGCAGTCCGGCGAGCTGGAGATCACCGACCCGCTGGACATGACCGTCACGATACAGGAGTCCTGCTACGGCAAGCAGTTCGGGCAGGAGTACCTGGACCTGCCGCGCCGCATCCTGGAGCGCGCGGGGGCCCGCATCGTCGAGATGGGGAACAACGGGGAGTGCATGCTCTGCTGCGGGATCGGCTCGGGGTTCAGCCCCTACAGCGCATACAACCCGCTGAGGCTGGTTCCTTCCACCCTGCGGGTGATGCGCGAAGCCGGTCGCACCGGTGCGGACGCCATCGCCACCTACTGCTCGGGCTGCCTGCAGATGTTCTCGACCGGCAAGCTCGTCTACCCGACCAGCCCGCCCGTCTATCACGTCCTCGAGCTGCTGGGGATGGCCATGGGGGAAAAGCCCGAGAAGTGGCACGGGAGGTTCGCGCGGAGGATGCTGCTGGGGACTCTGCTGAACGAGACTCCCGCACTGCTGTCACGACGGCGATTCGCGCCGGGGAGCATCGAATCGCCGCTGTGAGGTTCGCCGTGAGGGGCCCGACCGGGCCTTTATCTTACGGTCAGGCGGGGGTCGTGCAGGGCCCTGTATCTATCGGAGGCTGGTCGACGTGCGGATCGACCGGCACGTATGGATCCGTCGCCGTCGTTGCCGGGGGCGTCGTCTCCGGCGGACTCAGCACCACCGCGGGCTGGGGCGCGGGCTCCTGCGCTGGCGCGGGCACCGGCGCGTTGGCCTTCTCGTCGGAGGAAGCCTTGACAGAAGCGGCGGGCGGGCTCACGGGAGCGGTCGCCGCCGTGGCCGCCGGAACCGGCACCGCCGGAGCGGATATCACAGGAGCGTGGGCGCTCGCGGCGTTTTTCTTCTATGCCAGGCCGGTTCCACACCCGCCCAGTAAGAGCGCGACGACCAGCAGCCCCCCGACCAGGACCACCATCGATACCCGTTTCATCTCGCACCTCTAGGTCTCGCTCGCCGTATTCGCTACCTCTATAAAAGCAGCGGGCGAGAAAACTTACGCTCAATCCCTGACCGCCGGACCGGCGGTCAGGGATTGGGGCGTCATTTGGGGAAGAGCTTGTTCCAGAGCGAGGCCTTGGCCGGCTCGGACTTCGCCAGATATTTCTGCGGGTCCTCGTCGAACTTCTTCTTGCACATCTCCGCGCAGAAATAGTAGTCCTTGCCGTCATAGGTGCTCTTCGCCGCGGCTTTCTCCGGCTCCACGTCCATGCCGCAGACAGGATCGATTGCCATATCTTTCTCCTCTCATCCGCCGCAACGTGCCTCTTTGATGGTACTTCTCCCGACGGCGGACGGATGGTCCGCTCGCCTGATGCTTATCATTTTCGCTTTGACTGCTTAACACCTATCATTGAGTCATGGAAAAGAGCGAGGTGGACCGGGGCGTAATCATATATTTTTCGCCGACCTGCGCGGACTGCTCGGAGGCCAGGCGCCAGCTGGACATGCTCGGCGTCGCCTACGACGCGAGGGACATCAACGACGAGACGAACGCCAAGGAGTTGATGGATGCCTACGGCAGCTCAGTCACGCCCACCATCATCGTGGACGGGAAGGTCTTCCGCGGCTTCGCCCGCCAGCGCACCGCGATCATGGAGACGCTGATGGAGGGCGGCTTCGTCGGGGCGGCCGACAGCGAAGAGGCAGGGGAGCCCGTGGAGCGGGCCGACGGCGGGAAAGGAACCGCTCGCGTCCGCATACCGATCACTGGCATGCACTGTGCCTCCTGCGTCGACAAAGTCGAGAAAGGCCTCGCGCGCCTGGAGGGCGTCGAGTCCGCTTCGGTCAACTTCGCCAGTGAGACTGCTGAAGTCACCTACGACCCCGACCGGGTCACGCCGGCCAAGTTCATCGAAGAGATAAAGTCGCTCGGCTACGAGCCCCACGTCTCGCACGTGATGTTGCCGATCGAGGGTATGAGCTGCGCGTCCTGCGTGCAGAAGGTCGAGAACTCGCTACGCAAGGTCTCCGGGGTGGTCGAGGCGAACGTGAACTTCGCCAACGAGACCGCCCAGATATCTTTCGACCCATCGCAGGCGGACGTCGCCGACCTGAAGCACGCCGTCGAGGCCGCGGGAGACTACAAGGTGATTGAGGTCGTGGAGGGCTCGGACATCCGCGAGGCCCAGGCCGAATCGCAGCGGAAATACGTCGCCGACCTGATGGCTAAGTTCCTCACGGGCGCGTTTCTCACGATCGTCATCATGGTCCTGAGCATGGGCGACAAGCTTCCCGGAATTAAGTCCATCGACATATCGACGCGCTACCTGATGCTGTTCGTCCTGACGCTCCCGGTGATGTTCTACTCCGGGCTCCCATTCCTGCGGGGGGCCTGGGCGGCGCTCAAGCACAGGACGGCCGACATGAACACGCTCGTCGCGGTCGGCACCCTTTCCGCGTTCATCTACAGCACCGTGGTGACGATCGCGGTGACCGTGGTGAAGGACCCGATGAACCTATGGCACGGGGCGCTGGGCAATATGCCGGCGGTCTACTTCGACTCGGCTGCCATGATAGTCACGCTCATCCTCCTGGGAAGGCTGCTGGAGGCGCGCGCGAAGGGTCGCGCCTCGGGCGCCATAGCTAAGCTGCTGGGTCTGCAGGCGCGGACGGCGCACGTGATACGCGACGGGAAAGAGATCGACGTGCCGCTCGAGGCTGTCGAGGTGGGAGACATCCTGACGGTGCGCCCCGGCGAGACCATACCGGTGGACGGCGAGGTCCTGGAAGGGACCTCTGCGGTGAACGAGTCGATGATCTCGGGCGAAAGCCTTCCAGTGGACAAGCAGGCGGGCGACCAGGTGGTGGGATCCACCGTCAACCTGACCGGCGCGTTCCGCTTCCGCGCGACGCGCGTGGGGCGCGACACCATGCTCTCCCAGATCGTCAACCTGGTGGAGGAAGCCCAGGGGAAGAAGGCGCCCATCCAGAGGCTCGCCGACAGGGTGGCCGGCGTCTTCGTGCCTGTGGTGATGTCGATCGCCGTCTTCACCTTGGTGATGTGGCTGATATTCGGCTCCTCGCCGCGGGTGGCGCACGCCCTGCTGGCGTTCGTGGCGGTCCTGATCATCGCCTGCCCCTGCGCGCTGGGGCTCGCCACGCCGACCGCCATCATGGTGGGCACCGGACGTGGCGCGGAGCTGGGCGTGCTGATCCGGGGAGGTGAAGTGCTGGAGCGGGCGAGGCTGGTGGACACCATTATCTTCGACAAGACCGGGACGCTCACCGTCGGCAGCCCGTCAGTGACGGACGTCGTGGCGCTGGACGGCCACGACGAGGAAGAGATACTGAGACTCGCGGCGTCGGCGGAGTCTGACTCGGAGCATCCCCTGGCGGCCGCGGTGCGCTCCGAGGCGGAGTCGAGAGGGCTGGCCACGGCGCGCCCCGAGGAGTTCGAGGCCGTGCCGGGCAAGGGCATACTGGCCACGGTCCAGGGCAGGAAGCTCGCCCTCGGCAACCCCGCTTTCGTGGCGGGGCTGGGGCTGGAGGCGGACTCGTTCGAGGAGGCCGCGGAGCGCCTGGCCGGGCAGGGCAAGACCAGCATGGTCCTGGCGGTGGACGGCAAGGCCGCTGGAGTCATCGCCCTGGCCGACACGATGAAGGACAGCGCCCGCGGGGCGATCGAGGCGCTGCACGGCCTGGGCATGGTGGTCTACATGATCACCGGCGACAACGAGCGCACCGCCCGGGCGATCGCGGCCGAGGCCGGGATTGACCACGTGCTCGCCGAGGTCCTGCCGCAGGACAAGGCCGCCAAGGTATCGAGCCTGCAGGCGGAGGGCAAGGTGGTCGCAATGGTCGGCGACGGCATCAACGACGCTCCCGCCCTGGTGCAGGCCGACCTGGGCATTGCCATAGGCGCGGGGACCGACATAGCAATCGAGGCATCCGACATCACCCTGATCAGGGACGACCTCAACGCGGTGGTCGACGCCGTGAAGCTCTCGCGCAAGACATTCTCGATAATCAAGCAGAACCTCTTCTGGTCGTTCTTCTATAACTCCTGCGGCATACCGATAGCGGCCCTGGGCCTGCTGAACCCGATGTACGCGGCGGCGGCTATGGCATTTTCGTCCGTGTCGGTCGTCACCAACTCGCTGCGCCTGAGAAGGGCCAAGCTGTGAGCGTCCGCGTCTCGATCACACGCGAAGGAAGAGCGTGATACCCAAGACACAAGACCCGGCGGCGGCATTCCCCAAGGACGGGATGCCTGACGGAGTAGTCCGGGCGGCGCAGGAGTAGCACGTCCGGAATAGAAGGTCGTGACAGAGGTTGACATTTAGCAAGGACAGTATCTATTTAGGATGAAAGAATCATCCCAACGCTGATTCATGGAAGGAGGGGTCACGTTGAAGAAGTACATGGTTCCGCGTTGTGCGCATTGCAGCGAGGGTTGTTTAACCTGGTCCCGGGCATGACCGGAAACTGCCTTTAGAGATCTAAAAGGGCCTGGTTTGCGCAGCCGGGCCCTTTTTACGTTTTTGATTACACGCCACCAATCATTCCTGCTGGTCAGCAGTCATCTTTGATTTTGTTTTTTAGGGGGTATGTCAGACGGGGGGAAGGGTGAGCCTTTTGCGAGCGATTCGCAGCGTCTCGGGGAGCTTAGAGAGTCTACTGATCTCAAAGANNTCACCCTGCCCCCAACCATTTGGTGTTGCTACCATGCCTGCGAGTTACGCCACCCGGTGCTTCAGTCGATGATCCTGCGCGCCAGGTTCCAGAGGAAACCGCGGACGACCTCGATGTTCTCCATCTCGATCTTGTCGACCGTGTCGGTCTCCCAGTGCCAGTTGGGAAGGCCACCTTCGTCGTCGAAGGCCATCACGCTCATCGCCTGGTAACCTCGCGCCAGCGCCGGGGTGGCGTCCGTCGACAGCAGACGGTAGCTCGCGCGCCAGACCGGGTACTTCTTGCTCTGCGCGACCTTGCCCGACAGCCACACCAGCACCTCGCTGGAGCGATGCCCCAGCAGCATGCCCTCGCAGTCGATATAGCAGACGTGGCCGGTGCCGAGGTTGTCCAGGTTTACGAACAGAGAGTCGGCGACCTTCTCGCCGTTCTTCTTGAGGAACTCGATCATCCCGGCGGTCCCGACCTCCTCCGCGCCGGTCGCCACGAACATGACGCCGGGGGTGAAGGACTCCTGCTCGCTCATCTTGTCCGCGAGCGCCAGCATCGCCACCACGCCGGACGCGTTGTCATTGGCGCCGGGCGTGAAGCCCATCGAGACCTCGCGGTGGACCATGATCGCGGCAGGAATGAGCAGGTAGGCGCACACTACCAGCGTGGCTACCCAGACCCACAGGTTGGTGCTCGTGCCCGCGGCCCTCACTATCAGGTTCGCCAGCGTCAGCAGGGCGATCGCGAATATCGAGCCGATCATCATCGAGAAAGAGAGGCGGAAGTTTCCCACCAGCCTGGGGCTGAAGGAGAGCGCCGATCTCGCGCTGTCGTAGTGGGCGACCACCACCATCCCGACCCTGCCGTCCTCCGAGGGGATCTCGCCGATGACGTTCCTGCTCGTCTTGTGCGGCAGGAGGCGCGATATGAGCGGGAAGGTCTCCAGGTCCAGCGCGAACAGAACCGCCACGAGTATCGCGATGGGCGCGACGTAGAAGGGAAACCACCTGGACAGCACGCCGCAGATGATGGCGGCGCCGATGTACACGAGGTAGAGGTAGGAGTAGGTGTCGATGGTGCGGAACTCCTGCATCCGCGCCTCGAGGCCCCGGCTCTGGAAGCGCTCGCGGATGTAGGCGGCGGCCTTGGCCTCGCCGGGAGTGCCCGCCCCGCGCGGGCCTATCTCCACCGCAAGCTTGAGAAGGTCCTCCCTTATCCCCATGTCACCTCGCTTCGCCATTGAGCCCGGCCAACGCTACGATATCACGCGGCCGCCTTGTGACGCCTCAACCAAGGAGCATCCTCGAGATGATGAGCTGCTGTATCTCCGAGGTCCCGTCCCAGATGCGACCCAGCCTCGCGTCGCGATAGAAGCGCTCGACGCCCATGTCCTTCAGGTAGCCCTGCCCACCGTGAACCTGCACCGCGGCGTCGGCAGTGCGGTCCGCGACCTCGGTGGTGAACAGCTTGACCATCGCCGACTCCAGCGTGACCGGCTTGAGCGAGTCAACCTTCTTCGCCACGTCGTACACCATCAGCCGCGCCGCGTGCACCTCGGTGGCCATCCGCGCGAGCATGAAACCCACGCCTTCGAAGTTGCCGATGGCGGTGCCGAAAGCCTTGCGCTCTTTCGCGTAAGACACCGACATCTCCAGCAGTCGCTGGGCGTTGCCAACCGAGGCGGCGCCGTTGTACCTTATCCGGCCCAAGTCCAGCAGCTGCATCGCCAGCACGAAGCCCTGGCCTTCGGTGCCCAGCACGTTCTCCGCCGGCACCTCGCAGCCGTCCAGCCTGATCGAGGCGGTGTGGATGCCGCGCAGCCCCATCTTCGGCTCGCACCTTGCGATCTCGAAGCCCTCGTACGCGCTCTCCACGATGAAGGCGGTGATGCCACCCGGACCGGCCGATGGGTCTGTGGCCGCGAAGACGAGCACCAGGCCGGCGATGTCTCCAGCGGTCACCATGATCTTCTCGCCGTCCAGGACGAACACGTCGCCTTTCCTGGTGGCCCTGCACCTTATGGCAGTGGCATCCGAGCCCGCCTCGGACTCAGTGAGGGCGAACGCCGTCACGAGCTCACCCGCCGCGATGCGCCGCAGGTACTTCTGGCGCATGGCGTCGGCGCCCCATATGCCGATGCCGAGCGCATCGCCGCCGACCAGTCGCACCAGCGCCTGGGACGACCAGCCGAGCTCCTCGGTCAGTACGCACGCCGCGAACATGCCCAGGCCCATCCCGCCGTACTCCACCGGGACCTGCAGGCCCGGCAGCCCCGATTCCTTCACCAGCCGGCGGACCTCGTCCGGCATCGCGTCGGTCTCCTCGATCTCCTTCTCGAAGTGGACCAGCTTGTCCCGGACCAGGCCTCTCACCTGCGAGCGCAGGTCAGCGAGCTCGGTGGGTATCTCGAACGCGGTCTCCAGCTCGGGCACGGAGGTCTACATCCCCTTAATCCAGGTGCTGAGCGAATCGAGCACCTTGGGGTCGACCAGCGGGTGCTGCCGCTTGGGCTTGGAGGCGGCCTGGCTCAGATCCTTGCCGAAAGAGTGCCCCAGGCCGTCAAACTGCGCCAGTTGCTGCTGCCCGCCGGGGCGCTGCTGCAACGCCTGCATTATCTGCCCCGCCATGCTCGCGGGCACCACGTCGTCGGCGGTTCCCTGCATCACCTGCACGGGCACCTTGACGGCGGCGAAGTTGGCATTCGCCGGGGCCGCCATCCACGTGCGCATCCAGTCCAGGAATACCTTCTGGCCGGAGAGCTGCAGGGTCGAGCCGGGATTGCCGGTCACCGTCGCCACCAGCGCGTCGATCAGCTGCAGCTGGAACGCCGCCTCTGAGTCGTTCAACAGGCCCGTCTTCTGCGCGTCGGAGACCTGGACCCTGGCGAAGTCCGGGAACATCCTTACCGAAGGTGTCGCCATCAGGGCCAGGCGCTTGACGTAGGGGTTGGTGGCCGCGGCGCTGGCGCTGAGCAGGCCTCCCTCGCCGTAACCGACCAGGGCGATCTTGTTGGTGTCGATATCGCCGCGTCCCACCAGGTAGTCGACCTGGCTGTCGATGTCGGAGAGCAGCGTCTGCAGAGTGGTGGTCGCATACTCGCCCTGGCTCTTGGGGATGCCGCGCCTGTCGCAGGTCAGCACCACGAATCCCTGCCCGGCGAGCGCGTCCGCGAGCTGGGAGAGGAAACCGCCGCCGGTCCGGTCCTGCGGCCCCTCTTCACCGGTGAGTATCACGGCCTTGTAGGGCTTGGCGGCCTTGGCCGGGAAGTACAGGCTGCCCGCCAGGGTGAGCTTCTGGCCGTTGGACAGCGTCTCGGTGGTCGGGACGCTGACCTCGGTGAACGTCGTCCCCTTGGTGACGGGCTGGAAGGCCGTCGAGGTCATCGTGCCCGGCGACGCCATCTGGATCGTGAAGGACCCCGTGCGCACCTTGGTCACGAAGCTGCTCTTATTGAAGGTGACCTCTATGTCGGGGATCCCCGGCGAGGTGACGCGAAGCAGGAACTGGCTGGGCCTCTGTATGAGGACTCCACGCGTGACAGGGCTGCGTGAAGGTATCACCACTGTCGCGTTCGCTTCTGAGACCTTCGCGGCCAGGAACCTGTCCAGCAGCACCTGAAGCGTGCAGACCGACTCGGGCTCGAGCGGGATGATCCGCTTCTCGCTCGGCAGAGCGGGCACCCACTGGTAGGTCTGCAGGCGGTTGTTCAGGAACGAGAGCCCCGTCTTGTCGGCCGTGGGCTGGATGAACGTGCCGTAGGTCGCTCCGGGCACGCTCTCGTCGGACTCGTACGAGTTGATCGTCTTGAGGTCCTTCGCGACCGAGATCTGGCGCGTGGTCGTCATGCCGAAGACCGTGAAGGGCATCGACTCCGTGCTCGAGTAGACCACCGCCGTAGAACTTTCCTTGATGGTGACCTTCTGAGAGCCGATGTCCTTGTTCTCCTGCCGCACCACGTAGCTGTTGACGTCCGCGTTTCCGCCGCCGCAACCTGCGATCGCCAGAGGCGCCAGCAGCGCCAGGGCCAGTATCGCCGCCACAACGCGGTCCCTCCGCCGCACGTGAACCATCATGTCCTCCTCCCTCCTTGAAGCGCCCCGGCGGGCGCTCTACCAGGTCGCCCAGTAAGTGAAGAAGTCCCTCATTACCTTGTCGTACCACGCCTTGTCCAGGTACCTGAACAGGCAGTGGCTGCCGGCGGGCAGCATCCATATGTCGACGTTGGGGTTGTCCTTGGTGATCTCGGAGAGCTCGTCCATCTCCGATGCCGGACAGATCGGGTCGTCCTCCGAGTGCACGATGAGCAGCGGAACCTCGACGTCGGCCAGGAAGTTGCGCGGGCTCGCGTTGGAGAAGAACTCCTCGGTCGAGACGCCGTAGTGAGGCGCCGCGATCTTGTCGATGTAGGTGGTGAAGTCGGCCTCGTTGAAGCCGGCGTCCAAGTAGGTGAGCTGCTCGGGGTCATCGATGTAGCCCTTCATATCCTCGCGCCGGATCTTGTGCATGACCCTGAAGCCCAGGTACACCGGGAAGAACTGGTGGGTCACCGGCGGCCTGGTGCTGATGTACTCGACCATCCTGCCCGCGTCCGCGTAGCCGTTCCAGGCGATGGCCCCGCCGGTCAGGTAAGGGAACTCGCGCGTCTTGCAGGCGGCCAACATGGTGGAGCCGGCTCCCATGGAGAAGCCCGTGATCCCCACGCTGGTCACCTCGGGGCGCTCGGACAGATACTTCGCGGCGGCAAGCAGGTCCTCGGACTCCTTCCACCCCGCGGTGGTCGGTCCGTGCGAGAGGCTCTGGCTGCGGCCGAAGTTGCGCAGGTCGATCCCCAGCACGTTGAAGCCCCACTCCGCGTAGGCGCGCAGGGCGGTGTCGACGATGTAGTGGTCGTTTTTGGAGCCCATGAAGCCGTGCGAAATAACGATCGCCGGCCGCGCCTTGCCGTCCTTGTGGATGCCCACCGCGCAGGTCAGCGGCGTGCCGTCGAAGCTCTCGATGACCACGTTCTCGAACTCTTCGGGGTAGGGGTACATGATGCCCGAGGTCGCCCGGTTGGCGTTGAGCATCAGGAGGAACGAGTTCATGACCGCGGCCCGCCCCAGCCCGGGGATCGTCCCGGCCGGGCCCTTGAAGGGGATCTCGCGGAGGCTGCCGGTGATGTCGCTCATGGCCCTGTGTTGCGGCACGTCCATGTGCGGGCTCTCGGGTACACCCTTCTGCAGCATCGCGTGGAACTTGAGCCTCATCCAGAAATGCGTGGCAAGAATCCCGCCTATCGTGAAAGACGCCGCCAGCAGCCCCGCCACCGCCAGCCGCCTCACAGTCTTGAAGATGAACCTCATTGACCCTCCTTTTCGACCTTGCTTCCGACGCTCTTCGGCCGAGACCATCCGCCCGGCGGACCTCCGGTCACGACCGCCACGGTTTCTAGGGCAGGACCCTGAGCGCCGTCTTGAGCACGTTCCTGGCTATGGGCGCCGCGGTCACGCCACCCTCGCCGCCGTTCTCGACCACCACGGCCACCGCGACCTTGGGGTCCTGCGCCGGGGCGAAACATATGAACCACGCGTCCGGCTCGCCGTTGCCCACCTCCGCGGTGCCGGTCTTGCCGGCGACGTCGACGCCGTCTATCTGGGCCGCGGTCCCGGTCCCGCTGGTCACGACCTTGACCATGATATCCGTTAGAGTGCCCGCCGTCTGCTGGTCGATGACCCTTCTCATCTTTTTCGGCTGGTTCTGTTCGATGATCTTGCCGTTGTAATCCTGCACCGCATCGACCAGGTACGGCTGCATCATCACGCCGCCGTTGGCGATGGTGGAGGCCACCGACGCCATCTGCAACGGAGTCGCCAGGTCCTGGCCCTGCCCGAAGCTCGCGGACGCCAGCTCGACCTGGTCCATCTTCGCCGCGCTCTGGATGTGGCTCGCGGTGGTGGGGAGGTCAAAGGGAAGCGTCTTGTTGAACCCGAAAAGCTGGGCGTAGTTGACCAGAGCCGGCGCCCCCAGCCGCAGCCCCACCTGCGCGAACGTGATGTTGCACGAGACCACCATCGCCTGGGCGAAGGTCAGGTTGCCGTGCGTCTGGCGGCCGAAGTCGTAGATCGTGAAGCCGTTCACCACCAGCTTCCCCGCGCAGTTGAACGGCGAGTCCGCGGTCACGACCCCCTGGTCCAGCGCGGCCGCCCCGGTCACGACCTTGAACGACGAGCCGGGCGGGTAGAGCCCGTTGATCGCCCGGTCGAAGAGTGGGCGGTGGGGGTCGGCGTTGTAGGCGTCCCACTGGGCCTGGTTCGCCGCGGCGTCCTTGCCGGGCGAAGGCACCGCCACGTTGGGATCATAGGTGGGGTTGGTCACCATGGCGAGGACCGCGCCGGTCTTGGGGTCCATCGCCACCACGGCTCCCACATCCTTGCCCAGAGCCTCCGTCGCGGTGCGCTGTATCCGCGAGTCGATCGTGGTCACGATCGAGTTGCCCTTCTTGCTCGCGCCCAGCAGCCGGTTCCCCAGGCTGCGCAGAGTCAGGGTGCTGTCCCTGCCCAGCAAAGCATCGTTGTAGCTCTGCTCCAGCCCGGTCCTGCCGTACTTCCAGGAATCGTAGCCGCTGACGTCGGCGAACAGCGCGCCCATGGGGTACTCGCGCTGGTAGCGGTACTCGGCCCCGGTATCGACGCTGCGCGCGATCGGCTGATTGCCGTCGGCGGTGAGGATGTCCCCTCTCTGGATCGCGTACTCCTGCACCAGCCTGCGCTTGTTGAACCCGTTCCCCTGGATCTTGCTGGCGCCGAATATCTGCACCCAGGAGAGGTTGACGACGATGGCAAGCATTATTATCAGGAAGACGCTCAAGAGCACCTTGATCTGTCTGTTCATCTCTTGGCCCCCTGTCTGATGCTGGTGACGTTGGTGGTGGCCCCCCGGTGCGAGAGCACGATGAGCAGCGCCAGCAGAATGAAGTTGGCGAAGAGCGAGCTACCCCCGTAGCTCACAAACGGAAGCGTGATGCCGGTGAGCGGGATCAACCTGGTGACTCCGCCCATGATCAGGAACGACTGTATCGCTATGATGCTCACCAGTCCGACGGCGAGCAGCTTGCCGAAGTCGTCCCGGTGGGAGAGCGCCACCTTTATACCCCGGGCCACCATCAGGACGTACATCAGCACCACGGCCGCCGCGCCCAGCAGGCCCAGCTCCTCTCCTATCGCGCTGAAGATGAAGTCCGTTGTCACCGACGGGATGAAAGTGGGGTGACCGAGCCCCAGCCCGGTGCCCGAGACGCCTCCCGAGGATAGCGCGAAGAGCGACTGCGAGATCTGGTAGGACTTGTTTCCGATGGTTTTGGGATCGAACGGGCGCAGCCAGGTGGTGAACCTGACCTGCACGTGGGCGAACGCCAGGAAGCACAGGTAGGCGCCCAGCGCGAACATCGCCATCCCAACGATCACGTAGCCTTTCCTGGATGTTGCCGCGTACAACATGCTGATGAAGATCCCGAAGAACAGCAGCGACGAGCCGAGGTCCTTCTGGAAGATCATTATCGCAACGCTCACTCCCCACATCAGCATCAACGGTATGAAGTACTTGAGCTCGGGCACGGGCACGCCCAGCACCCTGTGGGTGGATACGGTGAGCAGCTCGTGCTTCTCGGCGAAGAACGCCGCCAGGAAGACCACCAGCAGGACCTTGGCCAGCTCCGACGGCTGGAAGTGCATCGGCCCGATCTGCAGCCAGAGGCGGGCGCCGTTCACCTCCTTGCCGATAAACATGGTCGACATGAGCAAGACGATGGCGGTTAGCCCCAGGATGTACTTGTACTGCGCCAGCGACTCGTAGTTCCGCTCAAAGACGATGACCAGGATGAAGCAGACGGCCGCCACGGCTATCCAGATCAGCTGATAGAGAGCCTGCTTGGAGTCCAGCCGCTGGATCATCACCAGCCCCAGGAAAGTGAGCGCGGCCGCGATCGGCAGCAGCAGCCCGTCGGCTGAAGGCACGAAGATCCTCATGACGATGTGAAGGACTATGAAGATCGCCGCGGCCACCGCGGGAACCGCCAGCTGCTTGGGCATGATCCTCCCATCCATCGCCAGCTGCACGGAGATGAAGCCGAGGAACATGACCACGATGAGGAATATCAGCAGTGCGAGCTCTCTGTTGCGCTGCCTCGTCGCCTACACCTCCTTGGCGGGCGAACCCGACATGACAACTTTGATCTTGACCATTGTGCCCTTTCCCACGCGGGTGCCGGGCTCCGGGTCCTGGTCGATCACCAGGTCCGCGGCGATACCGGTCCTGCTGACCAGTTCGGGCGCCGCCCGCAGGCCGACAGCCTCGAGCATGTCCCGCGCGACCGTGAACTTCTTACCCTCGACGTCGGGCACTACGCTCGAGTTCTTCACGGCCTCGTTCTTGAGGGTCTCCAGAGTCTTGAGGGCGTTCCTCTTGGACTCGGGCTCCAGCTTGTCCTGGACGCGTTCTCGAAGCGCGGCCGGCAGCAGGTTCACGTCGATGTCGGTCTGCTGCTCGACCACCGAGAGGTCCCAGAAAGGAAAGCCGCGGTACATCGCGACCTTGCCGTTGCGGACGCCGACCCAGAAAGTCTTGTTGTAGAAGTAGTAAGCCGTCCCGAATCCCGCCGCGAGGACGGCGACGATCACCGCGCCGACGATCAGCCAGTTGCGGATCCTGCGCCGGTCGGGGTGCGCGGGCCGCGCCCCTTCCTCCACCGTGCCGGGCGGCAGGTCGCTCGCGTCGGTCACCGGCCGGGCCCCCCGCACCGGAACGACGGTCTCCGACTCCAGGATGCGCACCACCACCACGGAGACGTTGTCGGTGCCGCCGGCATCGAGCGCCGCGTCCACCAGGAGCCTCGACCACTCCGCCGGCCCTCCCTCCCCTGCCATGACACGGGCTATCCCCTCGTCCGGCACCAGCCCGGTCAGCCCGTCGGAGGCGAGCAGGAAGACGTCGCCGGGCTGGATCCTCACGGCGGACACGTCGATCTCGACCTGCGGCTCCAGCCCCAGGGCCCTGAGGATGATGTTCCGCTGGGGATGGGTGCGCGCTTCCTCCTCGGTTATCTCACCCTCCTCTACCAGGGTGGCGACGAGCGAGTGGTCGCGGGTGATCCGCTTGAGAAGACCTTCGCGGAAAAGATATGCGCGCGAGTCGCCCACGTGCGCCAGGTAGGCGGTGTCGCCCTCGCGGTACAGCAGGCTGAGGGTGGTGCCCATCTGCCTGAACTTAGCGCTGGACGACGCCTTGGTGTACAGGGCGGCGTTGGCCGCCGAGGCCGCCTTCTCGACCAGCTTCTCCGGCGAGATGAGGCCGATGTTGTCCTCTATGTACTGACCCACCACGGACAGCGCCATGGAGCTGGCGACCTCGCCCGCCTGGTGGCCGCCCATGCCGTCGGCGACCGCGAACATGTTGCCGGACTCCAGGACGGAGTCCTCGTTGATCTGGCGGACCTTGCCCGTCTCGGTTATGGAGAAAGACGTTATGCTGTAAATCCTGACCTCCAGGCCTGCTCGGTCAGACCCTGAACTCGAATACCGTCTTGCCGATCTTTATTCTGTCGCCCACCCGCAGCTCCAGCGGGTAGGAGATCTTTCTTCCGTTCACGTAAGTGCCGTTGGTGGACCCCAGGTCCTCCACGCAGTACATGTCGTCGTGCGGGTATATCCGGGCGTGCTGCTGCGAGGCGTAGGTGTCGTCGATGAGGACGTCGCTGCTGCCCGCGCGCCCTATGTTGATCTCATCGGAGAGCATGTACTTGGCGCCGACGTTCCTGTCCGCGGTGATGACCACCAGCTGTGGCTGCTCCTTCTTCCTACGCCGGGAGGGCCGCGCGCTGTCGTCCGGCGTCCTGATGTCGCGATAGATCGCCCGCACGACCAGTATCAGGAAGACGTAGAGCAGGCCGATGAAGGCGTATCGGAGGGCAATGAACACTATGTTGGGGATCAATCCTGAGCCCTCCGGAAGATGAACCTCGTGCTGCCCAGCCGTATGACGTCGTTCTCCTTCAGCAGCGCCGAGGAGACGCGCCGTTCGTTGACCCAGGTGCCGTTGGTGGATTCGAGGTCCATGATATGGTAGGCGCCGTCGTGTTTCTCCACTCTCGCGTGGACCCGGCTGACGTTGGGGTCCGGGAGCACGATGTCGTTGTCGCCGATGCGGCCGATCTGCACGGAGTCCTTCTCCAGCACAAAGGCGGGGGACAGTTCTCCGGAGTCCAGCAGCTGTAGCTCCGCCGGGCCGGTGCTCGCGCGCCTGACGATGCCCTCGTCGCTCTGGACTTCCTCGTGCGGCTGCGGCAGGTCGCCTTCCATCCGCGTCTTGATCGAGAACTCGCCCTCGCGTATGCTCTCCGACTCGAAGAGCTTTATCCGCGGCCTGTCGAGCACCGCGTAGCCGTGCTCCCTGATGTAGGAGATGAGCAGGTTCTCGAGCTCGGTCGCCAGCACCGCCTGGTAGGACTCGAACTTGGAGTAGTCCCTAGGCGACAGCCCCACGTCGTAGCGGTTGGGCACGTAGACCCGCGAGACCCCGATGACCTTGTGGCCCTCGAGCTCCCGCACCAGCTTCTTGCCGAGCTCTACCGGGTGGACCCCCGACTTGAAGGCGCGCAGGATCACGCCCTCAAAAAGTCCCTCGAGCTTTTTTTCGAAATCTTTGAAGATGCTCATGCAGTAATTATATGGGGTCGGGTCTCTAATTGTGAATTTGACGATCGGGGGGACCTCCGTCCGACCCCTCAGAGCTCGAGCACCAGGTTTGCTATCTCAAAGGGACGCAGCTGGATTTTGATGCCGCTCCCGGCGACTTCGAGCTCTCCCCGATCTCGCTGGAGCAGGTCGGCTTTCCGGGCTCCCTTGAAGTGCGCGTCCGATGCTATCTCGATCCGCCGGCCTTTCCCATCGGCCTCCCACAGCCTCGCCAGGAGCCTGCCGCCGGCGTCTGCCTCGAGCGAGGACAGGATGACTCCGGGCGAGTCGAAACGGAGCAGGCTGAACCCGGCCGCGGCTGCTTCCTGGGGTGGGCCGGCGAACGCGAAGACCGCCGGCGGGTCGTTGTGCTTGTACGCCTCCAGCGCGGAGGCGGCCTCGACGTGGTCCCCCTTATGCGGGTACAGAGAGTAGCAGAACACGTGCTCGCCCAGCTCGAGACCGCCGGGCCCGACATCCCACTGGAAGGCGTGGTCCTGGCTTCTCAGCAGCGTGAGGTGCGCCTCGTCGCGCCGCAGCTTGTTGCCGGGAATGCCGAAGTTGATCAGGCTGACTCCCCTGCCGCCACCTGAAAGGTCCACGAAGTTCTGCGCGGGCAGCTCGTGGGCGAGCCTCTGAAGCCACCCGAACGGGACCTCGTGCACCCAGCGCCCGCCGTCGATACCCGTCGGGAACCGGCAGCGCAGGCGGTGGCGACTGTCCCGGAAATCCACTCGCGTGGTGCAGTCGATGCGGCCGCTGCCCGCTGTCAGGGAGATGAGCTGGACGAAACTCGAGCGCCCGATGCGACCCTTGACCTCCAGCGTCGCCCGCAGGGGGCCGCGCTCCACGGCTCTGACGCTATCGACGCGACGGCGGTGCGCCCAGGTCGCACCGAACGCCCCGGAGATGTAGAGCTCTCCGAGGTCCAGTTCGATCGTGAGCCGGTTGGAGCCGGCCAGGTCGAACGCCTCGCCGCTGGCCAGTCGCGCCTCGCCCAGCAGGCCGCTGCGCGCGTCGACCTCCAGCTCGAGCATGCCGTTGGACAGGCGCGTGCCATCGACTCGCGCGGCCTCAACGACGGTCTGGTCCTCGACCCCGGACGCCTCGACGCGGTAGGTGCCGTACCCGAGGCCGGGGAGCTCTGGCCGGAACAGCGCCCGCGCCCATTTGATCGTGCCGTCGCCGTAGGAGCTGGTCTCCAGGAGCTGGACCGGAAGGGCGTGACCATCGGCCGCGGACGTGACCGCCAGGCCTTTCCAGCCGGGCGGCGGGCTCACCTCGAACTCGGCCGTCGATGCGACTGCCTGCGCCAGCGGGTTGAACGCCAGCAGGGTGAAACACTCGCCGGCGCCCGTCGGGCACAGGGACGCGGCCGCCTCCTCGCATATCTCCCGGGCGCCCTGCAGCACATTCCTGAACCGCGCTGTCATCCCCTCGGAGACCGCGTCGATGTGGCACCCGCATATCTGGTCGTGGAACTGGCAGTCCATCACCTCGCGCCACATGCTCTCCACCTCGGCCTGTCGAGGCCGAGCTCCCTTGACCGCGGCCACGGCCGCCATCTTCCCCGCGCGGGTCAGCGCGAACTCGCAGGCGCGGTTGAGCTGCTTGAGGTGGATGCGGGCGCCGTTCGTGCCCCACAGCTCCCGCTGGAACTCTCCCCGGACGACGGGAAGCTCGGCGCCCCGGACGGCGTCGGCAAACCGGGACGGCAGCGAGAAGGAGAACTTCACCCCATCCACGTCATCGTTCCATGCCCGAGCCATCTCGCCGTATTCCTTCTGCGGCCTGCCGTGGTCGATGCCCGAGGGGTAGAAGACGTGCTCCGTCGCGCTGCGCGCCCTCAGCTGCAGGTAGTTCTTGAGCATCTTGGCCATCGCCGCGCGCCTCTCCGTCCTCACCGGATGCCCGACGTTGTACATGAGTGGCATCCAGTGGGCGAGGATGCGGGTCCGGTCGAGCCCCTCCCATACAAACTCGCTGGGGCCGTCCCCGGCTGGCCTGGCGCGCGAGAAAAACAGCGACGAGGTGCCGCTGGCCTGGAGTATCTGCGGTAGCTGGGCACTCATCCCGAAGGAGTCGATGAGCCACCCACAGGTCGACATCACCGAGAAGTTGTCCAGGCAGAACCTCTGCCAGGCGACGGACTGCCTCACCAGGGATTCGCCGCAGAGCAGGTTGGTGTCCGGCTCGCAGTAGAGGCCGTTGACCGGCTCGATGCGTCCCTCGCGAACCAGCGCGGCCAGCCTCTCGAAGCCCGCGGGGTCACGCCGCTTGAAGGACTCGAGCTGTGGGACCTGGTCCGTGGCGAAGGTCATCTCCGGGTCGGCGTCCATCAGCCGCAGCATCTCGCGCAGGTTGGACTCGCCGACGCGCTCGAACGCCCCCCGGGTCTGCAGCCACTCGACGTCATAGTGTATGTGCGGCACCACGTGGACCTCGCCTGGCGCCAGGCCGACGGGCGGCCACTGCGGCGGCGGGCGGAACCTGTCCTCCAGGATGGGGAAATCCCCTGCCCCGTCCCTCATCTCGATAGGGACGATGGGAATGATCATCGGTGCGAGCTCCATGTCGATCGTCATCTCCAGCAGGTGCAGCCCGTCGCCGAGCACGGTGCCGAGGGCGAGAAGCTCGACCACCTCCCCCGGCGGGAACTCAAACGTGGTGAACTCGTCAGCGCGCTGGCGGCCCTCGCTCGAGCGCAGCTGGAGGTCTCCGGCGGCGATGGTCCTGCCGTCTATCGCCAGGCGTGCGCCGGTGATCCTCTGGTCGAACCAGGCGTTGACGAAACCGATGCGAAACGAGTCCGCGGGCCCGTCGCCGTCCGCGCTGACGTTTCCGATGAACTCGCGGGCGAAGAACATGTCGATGCCTTCGGTCCATTCCCTGGGGAGCTTCTCTCCGACGACCTTCCAGACAGCGATGAGCCCGGCGAGCGAGGCCGACCTGAGCGGCGCCGACGTCAGTATCCGGTAGGCTTGTGCCCTCACCCTCTCCGCACCCATCGTTGCTACCGCCTTCCCTGCCGAATCGAAAGTACTTGGTGCTCCACCAGCCTGTATGATTATAGAATGCCCGTTGCGGGACCGTCGCGCCACGGCGGAGAGCCTGGTCCTTGAAAGGTCGGCATGTATGTTTTCGGCGCCATCCTCATAGGGTTCGTGAGCGCGCTGCTCTCCGGCATGTTCGGGATCGGCGGCGCGGCGGTATCCACGCCGTCACTTCGGCTGATACTGAAGACTCCGCCCGGCATCGCCCTGGGCACCACCCTGCCGGTGACGATACCGACCGCGGCCGCCGGGGCTTTCACCTACTGGCGCCGCGGCCTGGTGGACAGCAAGGTCGCCGCCCTGTGCTGCTCCACCGGTGTGGTGGGCGCCGTCGGCGGCGCGCTGGCCACGCGCTGGCTGGACCTCCATTACCTTATGATCGCCACCGGGCTGATGGTCCTGTACGTCTCGGCGATGACCATCAGGCGCGGGACCGCCGGTCGCGGCATCCCGGCCGGGCCGGACGAGGCGCTGCGCGCGTTGGACGCAGACGGTGGCGATGCCGGGGGGTGCGAGGTAGTCCCGGCTGAGGAACCCGACGCCGTTGCGGACTCCGAATGCTACGAGGTCAAGGTCCCGATCGTTCTGGCGATCGGCTTCGTCGCCGGCGTCTTCTCGGGTCTGCTCGGAGTCGGTGGTGGCGTGCTCATGATCCCGGGCTTCCTCTACCTGATGCACATGCCGCTTCGCAGGTCGATAGCGACCTCGCTTGCGGTCATAGTCGTGATAGCGATCCCGGGGACGATAGTCCATTCCTTCCTGCACCACGTGTCATGGTCGCTGGTGCTCTACATGGTCGTCGGCGCGATCCCCGGCGCTTACATCGGGGCGCGGCTCAACCTGCGTACCGCCGAGCGCGTCCTCTACATACTCTTCGGGGCGCTGCTCGGCGCCTTCGGGCTATTATTCATCGTTAATGAGATAATCAGCATCACGAGCAAGAAATGAGCCGAACAGGCTAGACAGTCCCCGGCGTCAAAGAATACGCCGAAAGATATTCCATCAGCCGCCGGTCCCACCGCGGGATGGCGGTTTCAGGGAAGATTTGAAGATGCATCCAAGTAAACAACTCTCGACGGGCCTCCCTCAAGCCCGCCGCCCCGGAAAAGCAGGTCTTGCCTGCGCGGTGCTGATCGCCTTTATGCTCGCCCAACCACTCCTGGCCGTGGGCACGGTTGCCCACGCGGCGGCCAGGACGCCCGACGTCCGCATCGCACTGGCCAAGGACGCCTACTGGTACGAACCCGACGGCCTGGTGGGGATGGTGGTGACGCTCGACAACGCGACGCGCCAGGCGGTCAGAGGCGTGGACGTCAGGCTGCGCATACAACCCAGGAACACGTCGCGAGCCGACCTCGACAACACCTTCGACGGGAAGCCGGCCAAGGTCTTCCGGCAGACGACGTGGCTGGGGCGAAACCTCACCCTCAATCCCGGCAACAACTCGTTCAAGTACCAGTTGCAGCTCGATCCGAGCCGCTTCGAGGATGGCGTCTACCCGCTCACCATCGACGCCCTCAAGGCCGGCACGCCGGTGGCGAACATCATCAGCGAGCTGATCGTCTTCTCCGCGAAGAACTCCGGCGACATCACGCCGCTCAACCTCTCCATCGTCTTCGATACCCTGGAGCCTCCGCACAGGGACCCGGATGGCACCTTCCAGAACGAAGACCTGGCCGCGGAGTGTTCGACCTCCAGTAAGAATCCCGGCTGGCTCACCAACCTGCTCTGGCTGGCGGACACCTACCCCGAGGTCAACCTGTCCTTTTCGATGTCGCCCATGCTGACGGAGGACATCAGCAACATGGCGAGCGGATACGACGTGAAGTCGGGTGACGGCGTGAAGCACGTCGGACCGGGATCGCGCGAGGCCCTCGACGCGGGGGCCACGCTCTCCGGGCTGAGAAGGCTGGCGCAGTCACAGCACAACGAGGTGATGCCGCAGCCGTACGCTTCTCCGGACCTGGAAAGCCTGGTGTCGCTCAAGTGGACGGCGGACGCGCGCGACCAGTTGACCGCCGGCCGCAAGATGCTCGAGAAGGACCTCGACACCGCCGTCAGCGACGAATTCTCCTCGCCGCCGGGCCAGCTGGTGAACTCCCGGGTCCTGCACGCGCTGGGGCCGCAGGCCGGACAGTTCATGCTGCTCTCCTCGTCCCTGCTGGGGAGGAGCAATGCTGGCAGAAGGCTGCTGAAAGGAGCGACGCTCGGCCAGCCGGTGGATCTCGCCGGGGGCGCCAATGGCGGTAAGGTCCAGGCCCTGTTCGAGGACGCGCGACTGCGCGGCGTCTTCGACCGGGTCAGCCAGAGCGAAGACCCTGGTGGCGTAGCCCAGTGCATCCTCTCCGAGCTGACCAACCTGTACCTGGAGAGGCCCGATAAGCTGCGTGACTGCACCGTGGAGTGGCCGAGCACCTGGAGGCCGTCACGCCAGGTGCTCAACGAGGTTATGAAAGCGATCTCGGGCGCGCCCTGGCTGAAGACCACCACGTTCGCGCAGAGCATCATGAACGTTCCGTCCCTGGAGAACGACCCCCTCGACATACCGGACCCTGGCCCGCCCTCGAACGACTATTTCTCCCAGGTTGCCAGCGCGCGCAGCCAGTATCAGGGCTTCAAGGCGATGGTGAAGCCGGACAATCTCCTGCTTGCGCCCATGGCCCGCGACCTTGCCTACAGCGAGAGCGACGTCTGGAGCGAGTGGTCCCGGCAAATCCAGGGCCTTTCGTACGCTTCCTGGGTGAGCGGGACCGTGGACGTCGAGCTGGCAAAGGTCCAGGTCCCACAGACGGGCACCTTCTCGATAAGCTCCTCCGACAAGACGATCTCGCTGTCGATAGTCAACGGGACGAGTTACCCGATACGCGCGACTATCACGCTTGCGAGCAACGGCCTCACGTTCCCCCAGGGCAGCGTCCAGAAGGTCACGCTCGAGCCGAAGGAGAACGTCCTTGAGATACCGGTGAGAGTGAAAAAGCAGGGCCGGGTCCGGTTCCTGGCGCGCGTGCAGACGGGTGACTTCATCCTCGGGGAGGTCGACTCGAGCGTTCTTACCAGCCGGTTCAACACCTTCGCCATAATGGTGGTGGGCGGGGTCCTTTTGCTCATTGGGCTTCTCTGGGTGCGGCAGACGGCTGAACTGCGAAAGGCAGGCAAGCATAGGCGAGGAAAAGTCGGAAACGCCGAAGAAGGCCGGGGAGAAGAAGTCTAAGGCCGGTCTCAAGGAAGCCTCGTTCGCGCGCGGCGCCTCGGTCATGACGTTGGGCACCGGCATCAGCCGCATCACCGGCTTCGCACGCACGGCCGCGCTCGCCTCGGTACTGGGGCTGACCGGCAAGGCGATGGCCGACTCCTTCAACCTCGCCAACATCACCCCCAACATCGTCTACGACCTGATACTCGGAGGCGTCCTGGCGTCGCTGTTCATCCCCGTCTTCGTGGAGTACCTGCGGACGAAAGACGAGCAGGAGGCCTGGCATGTGGCCAACTCCGTCTTCAACCTCACCCTGCTGGTGCTGCTGGTGGTGAGCGTCGGCCTGTGCATCACCGCCCCCTGGATCATCAAGGCACAGACTTTCCTGGCCCACGGACGCCAGCAGATGGAGACCGACGCGATCTTCCTCTTGCGGTTCTTCATCTTCGAGGTCGTGTTCTACGGGTTCTGTGCCATATACACGGGCATCCTCAACTCGTACAAGCACTTCACCATCCCGGCCTTCGCGCCGATCGTCAACAACATCATCGTCATCGCGACCGTCATAATCTACGCCGTGTACCCGAACAAGTACGTGCTGGCCATCGGCGCGACCCTGGGGGTCGTGGGGATGGCGATCATCCAGCTCCCCTGGGTGCGGAGGACCGGATTCCGCTACAAGCCGGTCATCGACCTCAAGCACCCGGCGGTGCGGAAGATAGGCAGGCTCGCGGTCCCGGTGGTCATCTACGTGCTGATCAACCAGGTCGGCCTCTGGGTGGTGAACATCCTGGCGGCGCAGGTGTCCGGAGGCATATCGGCATTCCAGTACGCCTACATCTTCTTCCAGTTGCCCTACGGGATAGTCGCGGTCTCCATCATCACCGCGCTGTTCCCCAGCCTCTCGGAGTCCTCGGTCCGCAAGAACAAGAAGCAGATCGTGGATTCGACCTCACTGGGGATAAGGACCACGGCCTTCGTGGTCATCCCGGCATCCGTGGCCTACGCGATCCTGGCGACTCCCATCGTGCGGCTGCTGCTGCAACGGCTGAACTTCGGGGCGGCCGACACCGAGATGCTGGCCAGCGTAGTGCTGTACTTCGTGCTCGGCCTGTTCTTCTTCTCATTCTTCATGCTGACCCTCAAGGTGTTCTACTCAATGCAGGACACCAAGACGCCGATGATAGTAGCGGGAATCATCATAGGATTGAACATTGCTGTAGACTTTATTTACTTCTACTCTTTTAAGAGTAATGTCATGAAAGTGTCCGGCCTGGCGCTCGGCAATACCACGGCTTACTTCGTGGGCACCATCCTCGTGTGGGTCGTGTTGAGCAGGCGCCTGGGAGGCCTGGACGGCAAGCGGGTGTTTCTCTCGCTGGCCAAGATCGTGGCGGCGTCCGCGGTGATGGGCGCGGCAACCTGGGCGACAGCCTGGGCGTGCGGAAAGTACGTGGGGACGGCGACGTTCCTCGAGCAGTTCCTGCAGGTCACCGCGGCGCTGATCGTAGCGGCGGCGGTTTTCCTGGGAATGGCGGTCCTCCTCAAATCCGAGGAGATGCGCGCGTTGAAACACCTCCTCGGGCGGTTCCTGAGGCGGAGACAGAGCGAGCTGGAGCCGCATGGCACGGAGCCGGTCGAAGAGGACACGATAATCGAGAGTGATTAGACCAAGGAGGTCGCAGTTGCGATTAAGAAGGCTCCTCGATGATGAGAGCGGCCAGATCCTGAGGCGCGTGATCCTCTACGGGGTCGTCTTCGCCCTCATCATCCTGATCATCGTCGAATTCGGGCCGCTTCTGTGGGACAGGTTCTCCGTGTCCCAGATGTCCGACGACATGGCGAACGCCGCCGCCAACAGCTACAACCTGAGCCACGACCAGGTGCAAGCCGTCACGGACGTCACCACCAAGCTCAAGCTATCGGGGTTGAGCGACGAAGAAGTGCAGCAGTGCCAGGTCTTCTTCCTGCCCAGCGACGCCCCCACCAAGCTGAGCGTCAAGGTGACGGTGGTGGAGTACGCCAACTCCTACATATTGCTGAAGATCGGCTTCTTCAAGAAACTGGCGAAGATCACCTCGACCCACGAGGTCGGGCTCTCCGGCAGGTAGCGTTGCCTGCTACCCGTCCGCCTGTCCCTGGTCCATCGGGTAGAAGAACGAGATTGCGTTGCGGTTGACACCCACGAAATCGCTGGAGTGAAGCAGCTTGCCGTCGCTGAGGCTGAAGACCTGGGCGTCGGTCACCGGAATGAACGCGGTGTCCTTGACGTTGACGAGGTCGAGAAGGCGCGCGCCAGGGTAGCGGTACATGTCACCGACGATGCGGAACCTCTCCACGAGGATGGTTACCCTTATCTTCTCCTTGGGAACATGCATCTGGTGAAGCCTCCTATTCCTCGACGTCCCGGCACCTTGCTGGTATTCTAGCGCCTGCCGCGGCGCCAGTCACGACCTTGCCTCCCTTTGACTATTACATCTCTCGAGGCGCGGGCCGGCGCTTGCGGGTCACAGTGTCCGCTGGACCAGCCAGTGCAGCCGGTTGGACACGACCAGCTCGGCTATCACCGCGGCAACCGCGATGCCGGTGAACCACGCCGGGGCGGATGCCGATTCGGACACCCTCAGGCCCTCGAGCACCAGCACCACCAGCGTGAAGTTCAATGCCAGGAGCGTGAAGAGGATCGAGGCGGTCACCAGCAGCGCCCAGAACCAGAAGGCGCCCGGCCAGCTCGGCCATATGGCGAGCGAGAGCAACGCGGGAACGGCGAGCAGGGCGGGAGCCGCCCAGGCCGGCTCGAGCATCCTGGCACGCTCCTCGGGGAAATCGACATGCCTGACCTGCAGCAGAGCGCCCGCCACCAGCGGCAGGAGGAGCGCCGCAATCGCGGTCCCCGCCAGAGCTCCCGTGACCATACGGATCGCGTTGCCCGACTCGCGGAGACCGGCGTAAGAGGTCACCGCGTCCACCGTCGTGGGCACGAACAGCAAGACCAGGAACGCGATCTTCGGCCATGACGGGTAGCGAGGGGGGCGCCCCCTGTAGGCGACGAGCAGGACCGTCAGGCAGACCGCGAACCCCAGGAAGATCCCCGTACAGCGGGCACATACGGGCAGCACCCGCCCGCCGAAGCTCAGGCTCCTCTCGCCGATCTGGTGGCAGATCCCGAACCCGATTTGCCGCATTATCCGTATCAGGAAGTCTCCGAACTGTCCCATGTCATTTACTATATAGAAGGAGCCGGGATTCTGCATTGGGCTTTTTCGGGCAGGCGGGCTCCATGATTCGAAGCCGGAAAAGAGAGGCGAGGTCTGTCGATGAGGCCGGAAATCTTCGAGATGTTCCCGGGGTTGCGCGGGCGGGTCGAGTGGACCACGCTCGGCGAGTATCCCACGCCGGTGGAGCGACTGGCGGGAGTGTGCGCTTCCGAGGGGCTGGACGCGCTCTACATAAAGCGCGACGACCTGAGCTCGCCGTTCTACGGCGGCAACAAAGTACGCAAGCTCGAGTTCGTGCTCGCCGACGCGCGGGCGGGCGGGCATCAGCAGCTGATCACTTTCGGGGCGGTGGGATCCAACCACGTGCTGGCCACGGTGGTGCACGGGGAGCGGCTGGGCATGCGCACCATCGCGGTCCTCATGCCTCAGCCGAACGCGGCCTACGTTCGCAAGAACCTCCTGCTCGACCACGTCCACGGCGCCAGCTTTGTGATAACCGGCTCTCCGCTCGCACAACCGGTCGGCCTGGTGAAGGCGATGGTGCAGGGCTTCGACCGCGGGACCGGCAAGCTCCCCTACGTCATCCCGCCCGGGGGCTCGAACGTCCTGGGGACGCTTGGCTACGTGGATGCCGCCCTCGAGTTGAAGAGGCAGGTCGACGGCGGGCTGTTGCCCGAGCCGGAGTTTCTCTTCGTGACCTACGGCAGCGGCAGCACCGCCGCGGGCCTGATCCTGGGCACCGCCCTGGCGGGGCTGCGCACTCAAGTGGTGTCGGTCCGCGTGGTCGACAAGGTGGCTTGCAACCGCTACCTGCTGGCCAGGCACGTGAACGCCGCAGCGGGGTTCATCAACCGCTACGGGGAGGGGGGGGTGGCCAGAGCCGTGCACCCTCGCGACCTCTTCCTCATGGACGACTTCAGCGGCCCCACTTACGCGAAGTTCACCCCGGAGGGGATGGCCGCGGTGTCGCTCGCCGATTCATGCGACGGGATCAAGCTGGAGGGGACGTACACCGGCAAGACCTTCGCGGGCGCGCTTGCCTTCCTGCGCGGGCACGGACTGGGGCACCGGCCCGCCCTGTTCTGGAACACCTACAACTCGGCGGACCTCACCGGTGAGATAAAGGACCTGGACTACCACGTGCTGCCGCCGGAGCTCCACCGCTACTTCGAAGAGCCCACCCAGGACTAGGGACTTTCCACTTTTTTCTACTTTCAATGGCACGTGCGTACAGGTACTTTCTACTTTTCTGTTCTTTGATTGCTCCCGTGGCTAAGCGGTAGAAAAAGAAGTGTAAAGTACCTGT